>JBNLDE010000152.1:0-5754 GCA_050304175.1 Zhengella sp.
GAAGGAGGGACTGAAGGACCGCCTATCGAGCCTTGGCCTGACGCCCGGTTTTTCGGAGGACGACTACGCCGCGCGTCTCGACTACGAGCTCGACATTATCGAGCGGATGAAGTTCCCCGGTTACTTCCTGATCGTTGCCGACTTCATCAAATGGGCCAAGGCGCACTCGATTCCGGTCGGGCCGGGCCGTGGCTCAGGCGCGGGTTCTCTGGTCGCCTGGGTGCTGACGATCACCGATATCGATCCATTGCGGTTCTCATTGCTGTTCGAGCGGTTCCTCAACCCGGAACGCGTATCGATGCCTGACTTCGATATCGATTTCTGCCAGGAACGGCGCGACGAGGTGATCCGCTATGTGCAGGGCAAATACGGGCGCGACCAGGTTGCCCAGATCATCACCTTCGGATCGCTGCAGGCCCGCGCTGTGCTGCGCGATGTCGGACGAGTGCTGCAGATGCCCTATGGCCAGGTCGACAGGCTGACCAAGCTGGTGCCGGCCAACCCGGCCAATCCGGTGACACTGGCAAAAGCGGTCGAGGACGAGCCGCGGTTCCGCGAGGAAATCGAGAAGGAGCCGATCGTCAAGACGCTGATCGAGATCGCCAAGAAGCTCGAGGGACTATACCGCCACGCCTCCACACATGCGGCGGGCATCGTGATCGGCGACCGGCCGCTGTCGGAACTGGTGCCGATGTATCGCGATCCGCGCTCCGACATGCCTGTCACCCAGTTCAACATGAAATGGGTCGAACAGGCGGGGTTGGTGAAATTCGACTTCCTTGGCCTCAAAACGCTGACCGTGCTTGAAACCGCGGTCAAGTTTCTGGCCCGGCGCGGCATCAATGTCGACCTGTCCAAGATTCCGCTCGACGATCCCAAGACTTACGAGATGCTGGCGCGCGGCGAAACCGTTGGCATCTTCCAGGTAGAATCTGCGGGTATGCGCAAGGCGCTGATCGGCATGAAGCCGGATTGCATCGAAGACATCATCGCTCTTGTCGCGCTCTACCGGCCGGGTCCGATGGAAAACATCCCGACCTACAATGCGCGCAAGCACGGCGACGAGGAGGTTGCCTCGATCCATCCCAAGATCGATCACCTGGTGAAGGAGACGCAGGGCGTCATCGTCTACCAGGAGCAGGTCATGCAGATTGCCCAGGAACTGGCCGGTTATTCGCTCGGCGAAGCAGACCTGCTGCGCCGCGCGATGGGCAAGAAGATCCGCGCGGAAATGGACAAGCAGCGCTCGCGCTTCGTGGAAGGCGCGACGGAACGCGGCGTGTCCAAAAACCAGGCCAACACGATCTTCGACCTGCTGGCCAAGTTCGCCGATTACGGCTTCAACAAGTCGCACGCTGCCGCCTATGCGGTCGTGTCGTACCAGACCGCCTATCTGAAGGCGCACTGGCCGGTGGAATTTCTGGCCGCATCGATGTCCTTCGACATGAACAATACCGAGAAACTGAACGATTTCCGGCAGGACGCGATACGGCTCGGTATCGATGTGGTGGCGCCGTCGGTGATGACGTCGCAACACCTGTTCGAACCGGGCGAGGGGCAGATTTTTTATGCTCTCTCGGCGATCAAGGGCGTGGGCGAGGCCGCGGTTCGCCACATCGAGGCGAAACGGGCGGAGAAAGCGTTCGAAAGCCTCGAGGATTTCTGCGAGCGGGTCGATCCGCGCATCGTCGGCAAGCGGGTGTTCGAAAGCCTGATCTCGGCCGGCGCGCTCGACTGTTTCGACCGCCCGCGCGAGGCGATGATGGCCGGTCTCGACCGCATGATGGGCCTGGGTGCGCTGGCCCAGGAGAACGCCGCCAGCGGCCAGTCGGACATGTTTGGCGCGGCGTCGGGGACGAGCATCGAGCGGCTGCGGCTGCCGGCGGCCGAGCCCTGGACGGCGGCCGACAAGTTGCATCGCGAGTTCCAGGCGATCGGATTCTATTTTTCGGCCCATCCGCTGGACGAGTACCGCGCCGTGCTCGACAAGATGCGGGTCCAGAACTGGGGCGACTTCGCCGCGGCGGTCAAGCGGGGCGCGACGGCCGGCCGGCTGGCCGGAACGGTCACGGCGCGGCAGGAGCGGCGCACCCGCACCGGCAACAAGATGGGCATCGTGCAATTGTCGGATTCATCGGGAGCCTATGAGGCGGTTCTTTTCTCCGAGGGCCTGGCGCAATATCGCGAGATGCTGGAGACCGGCGCGTCCGTGGTCATCGAGGTCGCGGCCGAAGACCGTCCGGAGGGCGTCAACCTTCGGATCAACAGGGTTCACTCGCTGGAAGACGAGGCGGCCCGGGTGCAGAAGAGCATGCGTGTCTTCATCCGCGATGCCGCGCCGCTCGACAGCCTGGTCACGCAGATCGGCCGCAATGGCGGCGACGGCCAGGTGTCGTTCATCGTCATCAAGGAAGGTGGCGCGGGCGAAGTTGAAATCGAATTGCCCGGTGGCTACCAGCTATCTGCGCGCAAGGCGTCGGCGATGAAGGCCATCCCCGGCGTGGTGGACGTGGAACTGGTATAGCGATTTCGGTCCGACAGACCCTGGATCGGCACACCGAAGGTATCAAGAGCCAGGACGAGATTTAAGTCGAGGATGACAGCGACGCCCGCGCCTCGCAGGCGTTGGCGCTTCTTGAAGATTATACCGAGCTGATCGATGACCTGATAAGGGAGCATGGCGAGGCCCGGATCACCGATATTGCGCAGCATCTGGGCGTCACCCATCCCACCGCCACGAAGGCGATTTCACGATTGAAGCGGGAAGGGCTGGCGATCTCGCGGCCGTATCGGGGCGTATTCCTGACAGAGAAGGGAACCGAGATGGCGGCTCGCGCTCGCGAGCGGCACCGCACGGTTGTCGATCTGCTGGTCGCGGTCGGCGTTCCCGCCGATGCCGTAGAGATCGATGCGGAAGGAATGGAGCATTTCGTCTCGGACGTCCCGCTGGCTGCCTTTCAGAAATACCTGGCCCGGAAGGTGTAGGCGCCGACGGTGCCTGCCGGCGTCCTGCATTGCGCGGCCTGGTGTTTCCTGTGCGTTGCCGCGTCGGCGGCTGCCGCGAACCGTAGCCCGGTAATATAGTGATCCCTAACTGACGAAAGAATTGTGGAGAGACCCCGCCCCATGTCGATGATTGTAAACCGCCGCGATCTGGATTTCCTGATGTACGAAATGCTGGATCTGGAGCGTATGCTGGACGAACCGCGTTACGGCGACTACGACCGGGCGGCAATCGACGCAATCCTCGACACCGCGCAACAGATCGCGGAGGAGACGTTTCTTCCCTGCGCCTCCAAGCTGGACGCCAACGAACCGACCTTTGACGGCGTCAAGGTCGAGATCATTCCGGAAGTGAAGCAGGCGCTGGAGGCCTATCGCGAAGCCGGCTTCTTTGGGGCGTCCTTCGACTTCGAAGCCGGAGGTTCGCAAATGCCGGTCGTCGTCTCCATGGCGATGAGCGGGATCTTCACCTGCGCCAATTGCGGCGTTTCCAGCTATCCGTTCCTGACGATTGGCGCGGCAAACATGCTGAACGCATTCGGCAGCGCGGAACAGAAAGCGCTGTTCCTGCCACCGATGGTGGAGGGCCGCTGGTTTGGCACGATGTGCCTGTCGGAGCCACAGGCCGGCTCCTCGCTTTCCGATATCCGAACGCGGGCAGAGCCGACCGATGAGGGGCACTACCTGATTTCCGGCAACAAGATGTGGATCTCGGGCGGCGAACAGGAGCTCTCGGAGAACATCGTCCACATGGTGCTCGCCAAGATTCCTGGCGGGCCGTCCGGCGTGAAGGGCATCTCGCTGTTCATCGTGCCGAAATACCGTGTCGACGAGGACGGAACGCTGGGCCAGAAAAACAATGTTGCGCTCGCCGGGCTCAACCACAAAATGGGTCATCGCGGCACGACGAACACACTGCTGAATTTCGGCGAGGGCGGAGAGTGTCACGGCTATCTCGTCGGCCAGCCGCACCACGGCCTGCAGTACATGTTCCACATGATGAACGAGGCGCGGATCGGGGTGGGAGCGGGCGCGGTGATGAGTGCGCTGGCCGGCTATTTGCACTCGCTCGACTACGCCCGCAATCGCCCGCAGGGCAGACACCCACACGAAAAGGATCCGGACTCGCCCCAGGTGATGATTGTCGAGCATGCCGATATTCGGCGTCTGCTGATGGCCCAAAAAGCCGCGGTGGAAGGCGCGCTCGGCCTGATCCTCTATTGCTCGTGGCTGGTCGACCGCCAGAAAACGAGCACGGATGACGAGGTGCAGCGCCGCGTTGCCCTGCTGCTCGATATCCTGACGCCGATTGCTAAATCCTGGCCGTCGGAATTCTGTCTCGAAGCCAACAAGCACGCGATCCAAATTCTCGGCGGTTATGGCTACACGCGCGATTATCCCGTCGAGCGGTTCTACCGGGACAACAGGCTCAATCCGATTCACGAAGGCACGCACGCGATTCACGGCCTCGATCTTCTTGGCCGCAAGGTACGGATGGCCGGAGGCGCGGCTCTGAAGGCGCTGGACGCGGAGATCTCCGCAACAATTGAACAAGCCGGCAATTATCCGCAATTGAACGGGTATCCGGAGGAACTGCAAAGAGCGCTTGAGGCCCTGCATGGCGCGACCCGATCCGCCATGTCATGCGGCGATCTCAATCTCAGTCTGGCCAATGCAACGCCCTATCTCGACGCATTCGGCCACGTCGTCATCGGGTGGATGTGGTTGCGCCAGGGAATCGCGGCCGCGAAGGCCAAGGCGACGGCCAGCGAGGCCGACGCGGCTTTCTATAATGGCAAACTGGCAGCCTGCCGTTATTTCTTCCGTTACGAATTGCCGAAGGTCCACGCGCAGTTCAGCCTGGTCGGTTCGCTTGACGATACCTGCCTGTCGGTCACGGCCGAGCAATTTGTCGGCGTGTAGGCCGGAAAAACGTTCAGTCGCCAAGCGCAAAAAAGCGGGGTGATGGTCGGTTACCCCGCTTTTTGTCGGCCAACCATTTTCAGGCCGTGCGCCCGGCGTCAGTCATCGGGCTTCGGATTGAAGTCTATGCCGAGAATCTTCCAGGTGTCGTTCTCCTTTACCAGCCGATAAGCAACCGGCTGCACGCCGCCGCTTTCGGTCGTCAATTTACCGCTCAGATAGCCTATGCCGTTCTCGATTTTGCGCGAGGTGAACGTGTGCCCGGTTATCTTGGTCAGGATCGGATTGGCTTTGATGAATTTGGAGAAATCCTCAAACGAGGTGTTTTCCTGGAACGCCATAGAGGTCTCCGAATAGGCCGCTCGCAAGTCACCGCGCTGCAATGCAGCGATCTGGCGGTCGACCGGTTCGCTCAGCCCGGAGGTGAAGTAGAAAGCTGCACCGATTGCCGCCGCGATGACAACGACCGCGCCGATGAGGATCTTCTTCCACATTGCCATTTTTTTCTTCGGCGGAGCGACAGCGACAGCTGGGCCGGGACTTCCCTGGCCATTCTCGCCAACGGCGTGTCCGCAACTTGGACAGAACTGCGCTCCTTTTAGTATTTCGGTTCCGCAACTGCTGCAAAACATGGTCGCCTCCATAAACACCGGGCGGGCAACGCCTCCGTGTCCCTATTTTCCACCCCCGGTCGTTCCATTCCTATTCGATTTGGCCGGGATGTGGATTGATCACCGTCAAAATCCTGCGTTTCGGATTTGCGCAACCAAACCGGCTAGTCGTGGTCGCGTTGGGGACGGGCGCGGCCGTCCCGACCGAATGTATAGC
>JBNLDE010000153.1:0-4499 GCA_050304175.1 Zhengella sp.
ATGCTGCAGCGGGATATCGAGATACGGCAGGATCCGGCCTTCCGCCATCAGCGGGATGACCTCGTCGACATGCGGATAGGGATAGACGTAGTGCAGGCGGACCCAGATGCCGAGTTCGCCCAGTTCGCGCGCCAGATCGACGAATTTCGCCCGCACGGACCGGTCATGCCACATGCTTTCCTGATACTTTAAATCAACGCCATAAGCGCTTGTATCTTGAGAAATAACGAGGATTTCCTTTACGCCCGCAGCAGCCAACTTTTCCGCTTCCCGGAGGACATCGGCCGCGGGCCGCGAGACAAGATCGCCGCGCAGGGCGGGAATGATGCAGAAGGTGCACCGGTTGGAGCAGCCTTCCGATATCTTGAGATAGGCGTAGTGGCGCGGCGTCAGTTTCACGCCCTGGGGCGGCAGCAGGTCAACCTTAGGGTCGTGGGCCGGCGGCACCGCCTCGTGAACGGCCGCCATCACGCTTTCGTAGGCCTGGGGCCCGGTGACGGCGAGGACATTGGGGTGTTTCGCGCGAATGACGTCGGGTTCCGCCCCGAGGCAGCCGGTCACGATCACCTTGCCGTTCTCGGCCATCGCCTGCCCGATCGCGCCAAGCGACTCGTCACGTGCTGAGTCGAGAAAACCGCAGGTGTTGACGACGACGAGGTCGGCGCCGTCGTGCTTGCGGGTGATTTCGTATCCTTCCGCGCGCAGCCGGGTGACGATCCGCTCGGAATCGACCAGGGCCTTCGGGCAACCAAGACTGACGAACGACACGCGCGGTGCGGACATGACCTCAAATCCTCTTCAGGGGAGGGCCGCCCATAGCACGTGCACCGTTATGCGCCAACGGTGAAATCGAGCTCGCTACTGGTAGCGCAGGGCCTCGATGGGATCCATCCGCGCCGCCCGTCGCGCCGGGAAAAAGCCGAACACGATCCCGACAAAGGCGGAAAACAGGAATGCCAGCGCAATGATCGAGAGATCCGGCTGGAACGGCACCGACAGCCAGCGCGAACCGATGATCGCCAGGCCGAGTCCAAACAGGATGCCGAGAATCCCGCCGATCAGCGACAGCACGATTGCCTCGACCAGAAACTGCACCATGACCTGGCGTTCGGTCGCGCCGATCGCGAGGCGGATGCCGATTTCGCGAGTCCGCTCCGTCACCGACACCAGCATGATGTTCATGATGCCGATGCCTCCAACCAGAAGGCTGACGGCAGCTACACCCGAGAGGAGGCCGGTCAGGACGGTCGAGATACCCGTCAGCATCGAACTGATCTCCTTCATGTCCATCACGTTGAAATCGTCGTCCTCTCCCGGCGAAATACGGCGCCGTTCGCGCATCAACTGCTCGATCTCGCCCTTTGCCTTGTCGGTCGAGACCCCGTTTCGCACCGCGACAAATATTATCGACACGTTCTGATTGCCGGCGATGCGCCGCTGGAACGCCCGGATTGGAATGAGAATCACGTCGTCCTGATCCGAGCCGAAGCTCGATGCGCCCTTGGGTTCCAGCGTACCGATCACGCGGCAGGAGATTTGCTTGAGCCGGATGGTCTCTCCAATCGGATTGTAGTTGCCGAACAATTCCTTGACCACGGTGGCGCCGAGGATGCACGACGCCGCGCCGGCGCGCAGTTCGCTCTCGAAGAATTGCCGTCCGGCGCTGATCTGCCAGTCGCCTGCGGTGAGGTAGCGGTTGTCCGTTCCGGTCACGTTGGTGGCGTAATTCTGGCTGCCGTAAACGACGGTCATCGAGCGGGCCGCGCTCGGCGCGGCGGCGCGCACGCTCAGGACCTGATCTTCGATGGCGTCGGCGTCCCTGAGCGTCAGGCGCGGCGCATAGCCGCCACTCGGCGCGCCGGGTCCGCGGCGCAGCTGTCCGGGACGGACGATCAGCAGGTTGGTGCCGAGTTTCGACACGTCGCTCTCCACCTGGCTGGTCGATCCCTGGCCCACGGTCACCATGGCGATGACGGCGCTGACCCCGATGATCACGCCGAGCACGGTGAGGAACGATCGCAACGCGTTCCGCATGATCGCGGCAAATGCCAGCTTGATGGTTTCCCACAGCATCGCGGATCTACCTTTGCTCGTTTTGGCGATCGGTTTCGACGCGGCCGTCGACGAAATTGACAACTCGATCGGCATATACCGCCATATCGGGTTCATGCGTAACCATGAGGATGGTGACGCCGTCCTCCCGGTTGAGCCTGCTCAGCAGCTCCATAATCTCCTGGCTCATGGCGGTGTCGAGATTGCCGGTCGGCTCGTCGGCCAGGACCACGTCGGGACTGCCGACAATGGCCCGCGCGATCGCCACGCGCTGCTGCTGGCCGCCCGACAGCTCGGACGGATCGTGGCTTTCGCGGCCTTTCAGACCGACCTTTGCCAGAGCCTCGTAGGCCAGGCGCCGCCGCTCGGCACCGCGCATGCCCTGGTAGATCAGCGGAAGCTCGACATTGTCGAGCGCCGAGGTTCGCGCCAGCAGGTTGTAGCCCTGGAAAACGAAACCGAGATAATTGCGGCGCAACAGCGCGCGCTGGTCCCGGCTCAAATTGCCGACTTCGTGGCCTTCGAACCGGTAATGCCCGGATGTCGGCGTATCCAGGCATCCGAGAATGTTCATGGCGGTCGATTTGCCGGATCCGCTCGGCCCCATGATCGCGAGGAATTCGCCGCGCCTGATCTGCAGATCGATCCCGCGCAGGGCGTGGACAGTTGCCTCGCCGGTGCCGTAGACCTTGGTCACGCCCTCAAGGGCGATCAGGGGATGCGTCGTATCGCCCGCGGCGGGTCTCTGCGCATCGGTCAACTGCATCACGATCCCACAGTGCCCGTGATCACCTCGTCGCCCGACTTGATGTCGCCTTCCAGAATCACGGTCTTTTTTCCGTCGGTGGCGCCCGTGCGTACCTGCACGCCGACGACCTCGGTCCCCTTGTCCAGCCACAGCGTGCGGGTCCCGTTCGCCGTCGCCTCGTTGCTGGTGACCGGCTTGGCCGAGGGCGGCCGGCTGAACAGCATCCCCAGCAGGCCGGTTGGGGCATTGTCCTGCGTTTCGTCAGTCCTGGCGGGCGGCTCGTAACGCAGCGCCGCGTTGGGGACGGTTAGCGCCCCGGTCACCTCGGCGACGACGATCTCCGCCGTTGCGGTCATGCCCGGAC
This sequence comes from Zhengella sp., assembly GCA_050304175.1. Lineage (GTDB taxonomy): Bacteria > Pseudomonadota > Alphaproteobacteria > Rhizobiales > Rhizobiaceae > JAIOIW01. Next base: position 3,165 of record JBNLDE010000153.1, read on the forward strand.
GCAACAGCAGGTCGGCATTGTCGATCGCCAGGACCGCCTTGTAGGCGACCACCCCGTCGACGGTTTCGGGCGCGTAGCGGACCTGCGCGATCTTTGCCGGGAAGGGGCGGTTCTGAAACGCTTCGACCGTGAACTCGGCTTTGTTGCCCACCGAGACCTTGCCGATGTCGGCCTCGTCGATGTCGACGAGAAGCTCCATCTTGCGCAGGTCTTCGGCAATAGTGAACAGCACGGGCGCCTGAAGCGACGATGCCACGATCTGGCCGGCATCGACGGCGCGGTCGAGGACAACCCCGTTGATCGGCGAACAGATGCAGGCCTTGCCGAGATTCGCTTCCTCTACGTCTAGATTGGCCTGTGCGACGCGCACATCCGCCTTGGCGCTGGTTACAGCGGCTTCGGCACGGGCGAATGCGGCCTGCGCGGTCAGGAGTTGTTCCTGCGAACCGATTCCGCGCGCGGTCAGGGTTTTCATCCGCTCCAGGGCCGCTCGCCGCTCGCCAAGCGTGGCGTCCGCCTCGCTTACCCGCGCTTGCGCGGCAACCAGCGAAGCGCGGCGCAGTTCGACCGTCGCCTCCAGCTTGTCGGTGTCGAGCCGGGCCAGAATCTGGCCAACCTTGACGTCGTCATTGTAGTCGACTTCCACCGATCGCACGGTGCCGGACAGCTCGCTGGAGATTTCGACCTTGTTCGTCGGCTCGACCGTACCGGTTGCCGTGACCGAAACGGTGACATCGGCGATGGCGGCCTTTGCGGTGGTGTAGCGCGTGGCTTCCCCGGGCGACGTTCGCATGAACCAGTACCAGTAGCCGCCGCCCGCCAAAGCCAGGACCGCAATGCCGACGATGACCGTACGCCAGCGCGAATTGCGCCGGCTGCTTGCGACGATGTTTTCGATGTCTGTCTTGTCGCTCATTCAGGGTTTGCTCCTCGACTCCCGGCAACAGATCGCCGGCGCGCCTGCACGCCAGCGGCCGCTGTCAACCCACCCCCACGGTCAGTTCCATATTTGGGGGGCGGCCGGACAATGCGAAAGTACGGTTCCCCTGTAAAAGGCCGCGCCAAATCGACGCTGTGGCGCTACTCCTTGATATACGGCTTGCCATCGGCCGCCGGCGGCCGCGCGCGGCCGATCAGGCCGGCGACCAGCACGATCGTCGCTATATAGGGGGCCATAGACAGGAATTCCGCCGGAATGGGCGTCCGCAGGATCGCCAGTTTCTGCTGCAGGGAATCGGCGAAGCCGAAAACCAGCGCCGCCATCAGTGCGCCGACGGGGTGCCAGCGCCCGAAGATCATGGCGGCAAGCCCGATGAAGCCGCGGCCATTGGTCAT
>JBNLDE010000154.1:0-31641 GCA_050304175.1 Zhengella sp.
GTCGATCGCCTTGACCGCGGCGGTCATCCAGCCCGGTTCACCGTTGATCCGCGCGACAACCTCGTTCATGGGTTGCTCGCGATGGATACGACAGGGAATGTCTTCACCCGCGCGCACGTCGCCGAATACCAGAACCACGTGGTGCAGCGGGTCGAATTCCGACGCGTACGAATAGGCCTTAGCCGGCGCGCCATGAATCTGCACGGCCTGTTCCTCGACCCGGGTGACAAAGCGCTCGGTCCGGATGCGGTAGGCAATCAGATCCTCGATCGAAATGATCCTGAGATCATGCTCCTTGGCAAATTCGATCAATTCCGGCAGGCGCTTGACCGTGCCGTCGTCATTGACGATTTCGGCCAAAACTCCAGCCTCTGGCAAGCCGGCCATGGCGGCCAAATCGACACCGGCCTCGGTGTGTCCGGATCGCGCCAGCACACCGCCCTGGCGCGCGATCAGTGGAAAAATGTGGCCTGGACGGATGAAATCGCCGGCTGTCACATTGCCGTTGGCAAGGGCCATGATTGTGTTCGTGCGTTCGGTCGCCGAAATACCGGTTGTCATGCCATGGCGGTAATCCACCGAGACGGTGAAAGCCGTCCGCAGCGGATCGATGTTGTTGGCGACCATCGGGGCAAGGTTGAGTTCGTCGGCCCGTTCAGCCGTCATCGGCACGCACAGGATCCCGCTCGTATGGCGGATCATGAAGGCGACATTCTCCGGGCTTGCCTTGGATGCCGCCATGATCAGGTCGCCTTCGTTTTCCCGGTCCAGGTCGTCGACCACAATCACGAGTTCGCCTGCGGCAATCGCCTTGACGGCGGATTCGATACTGTCGAGTTCCATACCTGGGCCTTTCACGGAGGTACTTCCAATCGCTGACCGACTAAAGAGGCCCGGGCCACCAGTCAAGCAAATGCGGCCGGACGCATTGTTTTCACGCGACTGCCGTAAATTTGCCTTGTCCGCCATCATGATGGCCGCGGGGGACCGGGAAATTCGGAGAGTTCGATGAAGAAGACGATTATTATTCTGGCAGCAGTCGCGGCCCTTGCAGGATGCACGACATCGGAGCGTGACGCACTGACCGGTGCCGCGGTTGGTGCAACGATTGGCGCTGTGGCGACAGGACGACCCGGCGGTGCGCTTGTCGGCGCCGCGATCGGCGCGGCTTCGGGCGTGCTGATTGGGCGCGCAACGCATCGCGGCGATTGCATCTATCGCGATCCGCGCACGGGCCGACGCTACGTCGACCGGTGCCCGCGCGGCTACAATTGGTAGGATTCATACCCTTGGTTCGGACCGCCCCAGCGAAACGGGAATGAGGAAGGTCAAGAAGAACAGGCGCGAAACATGATGGGCGGCGACAAAAGTCGGGTCCACATTCATTAGCAGCGCCATGGCCGACATCGTTTCAACCCCACCGGGAGCGAAAGCTATCAACGTCTGATCGAGCGGCAGCCCGGTCAGCGTTGCAGCGCCGAAGGCAAACACCAGAGCAATCGCGACCGCGGTGGCTGTAAGCGCAAGACCGGCCGCCGCCGCCACCCGCAGCTCGCCGAGCGACACGCCCGAGAAGCGCGTCCCGATCAATGTGCCGAGCAGCACATAGGCCGGGATTGCCAGAACTGTCGGTACATGGCCGCTGACGATCCCGCCAAGATGGGTCACGGTGGATATCGCCATTCCGCCGAGCAGGTAGGCCGCCGGAAGCCGGAGGCGCTTCAGAATTGCGCCGGCTATCGCGGCCGCGACAAGGCTGGCGGCCAGCCAGCCCGGCGACATGGCCGCGCGCAGCGGCGTGCCAACAGCCAGATTGGTGTCGAACAGGAGGACCAGCGGGGGCACGGTCAAGGTCAGCAAGAGCAGCCGGATCGACTGCACGACCGCGATCATGCGCATGTCGAGGCCGCCGGCATCGGCCAGCCCCAGCACATAGGACAGATGGCCGGGCGCTGCCGACAGGACTGCGGTTCGTCTGTCAGCGCCCCACAGGCGCCTCATCAGCCAGGGCCCGGCCCACAGAATCGCGACAAGCGTGGCGAACAGGAAAACGAAACTGACCGGCCAAGTGCGGGCGGCCGAGATGACGTCCGGTGTCACGGACGTTCCCATGCTGATGCCGAGGACCACGAACGCCGTGTCGCGCAGTTGTGTCGGAACTTCCATGACCAATCCGGCCAACCCGGCAAGCGTCACCGCGATCGCCGGACCTGTCAGAAACGGGGCGGGTGACGAAAGCGCGAATGCGACCAGCGCGCCGCATGCGCCGACGGCCAGGGCGACCGCGAGGCGCGCAGCGGAATTCTCGGCATAGCGGGCGGTCCGGAGAGTCATTGGACCGGCACAATAGCCAATCCGCGGATAGCCGCAATATGACGGTTCATAACGCCTTTCGTGCTATCTCGCAGATAACGTCGAACGCCGTATCGGCATCGGCTTCGGTCATTTCGAATTGCCCGGCCTGGAAACGGATTGCGACGTGCCCGTCGACCCTGGTCTGGGTCAGGTAGATCCGCCCGTCATCGTTGATCGCATTCACCAGATCGAGATTGCGCCGGTCAGGATTGCCATTGCCCAGGTGACGGAAGCTGAACAATGACAGCATCGGCTGCGTCACGATCTCGAAATCCGGCTCTTGCTCGAGGCGTCTGGCGAGATCTTGCGCCCAGGCGACATGGTTGCGGATCATCTTGCGCAATCCCTCCAGCCCGTGGGCCCGTAGCAGAAACCAGAGCTTCAGCGCCCTGAACCGCCGTCCCAGCGGTACAGACCATTCCGAATAGTTGATGATTCCGTCGCGGCCATGGGTTTTCAGATATTCCGGCTGGATCGCCAGGGTCTTGACCAGGCTTTCGGGATCGCGGACGAAATGCGCCGAGCAGTCGAATTGCGCGCCAAGCCATTTGTGCGGGTTGAAGACGACTGAATCGGCATTTTCGACACCTGCCCACAGGTCGCGGTATTCCGGGCAGATCATCGCCGATCCGGCCCACGCCGCATCGACATGAAGGTAGAGCCCTTCGCGTCGCGCAATCGCCGACACCGCGGCAATGTCGTCAGTCGCGCCGACCGACGTTCCACCGACGCACGCAACGATGCCGGCTGGCACCAATCTGGCGGCGCGGTCAGCCTTGATCGCGGCTTCCAGGGCATCGGTGTCCATCGCCCGCATCGGTCCATTGGCCGGGATGCGGACGAGATTGGCTTCGCCGATGCCCGACACCCAGATCGCGCGGTCGATCGAACTGTGCACCTGGTCGGACGCATAGACGCGGACCGGTTGATTGCCTGCCAGACCCTGCGCATTGCCGCGGAAGTCCAGCGCCCGTTCGCGCATGACGAGGACCGCGGCCAGGGTGGCCGACGAGGCGGAGTCCTGAATCACGCCAGCGAAGCCTTCCGGCAGGCCAAGCGCCTGGCGCAACCAGTCGAGAACCTTCGTTTCAAGTTCGGTCGCCGCCGGCGAGGTCTGCCATAGCATGCACTGTGCGGCCATTGCCGAGACGAGATATTCCGCGACGACCGAGACCGGCGCTGCATTTGCAGGGAAGTAGGCAAAGAAACGCGGATGCTGCCAGTGCGTCATGCCCGGCATGATCCTGGCCTCGAAATCGGCGAAGATCGCATCCATCGGCTCGGCATGTTCCGGTGGCCGCTCAGCGATTGTGGCTGCAATTTCCCCCGGCGCCGTCTGCGCGCGCACCGGCCGGTCGCGGATCGACGCGCGGTAATCCGCACCCCATTCGGCGGCCTTCACCGACCATTTGCGAAATTCGTCGGGGCTCAATGTCTTCTCCCTGCCTTGGGTTTGTCAGGGCGCGATGATCGGCTGCGCCTTGAGGTCGGCGTCGCGGACTTCGACATCCGCAAATAGGCTGCCCTCTTCGAACCAGGATCGCGGCGCGGGAGCCCCCCACAGGGTCTGGCGTTGCGGATCTTTCAGGTCCCACTTGATCGGCTCGAGATCGGGATCGACCGTCTGGTAGTCGGAGCAGTATATCTCGATGCGGTGGCCATCGGGATCCCGGATGTAGAGGAAAAACGCATTTGAAATGCCATGGCGTCCCGGTCCGCGCTCTATATTGGCCAGATAACCGGTCGTGGACATCAGGTCGAGCAGGTCGATGATGGCCAGCGGCGTCGGCACCCAGAATGCGATGTGATGCAACCGCGGCCCACGGCCATTCGTGAAAGCCATGTCGTGCACGCCGCCCTTGCGGTGCATCCATGCCGCCCAAAGTCTGCCGGTCTCCTCGTCCTCGGTATACTCGGTGACCCTGAAACCGATCGAATTGTAAAACGCGACGCTATCGTCGACATTGATCGTGAAGCAGTTGAAATGGTCGATCCTGAGCGGTCTGACCCCGCGATATAGCTTGTATTGCTGGTGGATCGGCTCCAGACGGTCCATCTTGCAATAGAATTCCAGTGGGATGCCGTGCGGATCTCGGGTGCGAAGGGTCCTTCCCTGCCATGACCGCTCCACCCACTCCACCGGCAATCCCTGGGCCTTGAACCAGTCATGCGCCTTGTCGAGATCGGGTTCGTCGTACAGCTTGAAACCGAGCACATTGGCAACCGGTTTTTCGCCCCTGCGCAATACGATGCAGTGATGGCCGCGTTCTTCCATCGCGCGGAACGTGATCGATTCGGCGTCTTCGTGCGTTACCTGCAAGCCGAGTGTATCGGCATAAAAAGCTCGCGATACCTCGAGATCGGTGACCACGAACTCGACATGCGACAGCCGCACGATGTTGAAAGGCGGATAGAGGTTGAAAGCGGGTACGGGCAAGTCCTTCTCCCTGCGGTGTGGCCGTCACTGAACCGGAACAATGGCGTTGGCATAGCCCACGCCCGGAAACCGCCCGACGCCTGCTGGCTTCGGTCCTCCGTTTGCCCTGCACTGTCACCACTTCTATTTAACATGTTAAATTATTTCCGCATGATGTCAATCGCGAGCGCGCTGTATTGACGCGCTCTCGCCATGCGTGCCGACTGTGCTATACGCCAATGCGAATCTTAAACCACGGGGGCCAGATGCCCACCAGCGATCCTGTTAACTCGGACTCGACCGATATCAGCCGGTTCCCGCCGAACACGCGCCGGTCCCTGCCCATTGCGCTGCTGCGCGCCCGCGAGGCGGTGATGGCACGATTCCGCCCGATGCTCGCCAGTCATGATGTGACCGAGCAGCAATGGCGGGTTCTGAGGGTTCTTGCTGAAAGCGGCGAACTCGACGCTTCAGACCTGGCCGGCCGCGCAAACATCCTTGCCCCAAGCCTGACCCGAATCCTCCGCTCGCTCGAGGAGCGCAAGTTCATCAGCAGGAAACGCGACGAAGGCGATGGCCGGCGCAGCTGGCTTTCGCTTGCCCCCAACGGCCGCAAGCTGATCGACACGGTCACGCCCGAGGCTGGACATATCTATGCGGAACTCGAAGCGCGGTTTGGATTGGAAAAGATCGAGATACTGCTCGATATGCTCGACGAGCTCGTCGCAACCGCCAAGCGCGACTGATTTGCCGCGTCCTTGTCCCGAACGCGTCCGCCGGGGGCGTTGAGTTAAGTTTTCGTTGACAAATCGCGGCGCTGCTGTGTTAGGTCAGCGCCATTGATGGTCCCCGCATTCCGAAAGGAACGGGGCTAAGAGGGAATTCGGAAGAGTCATGCCAACCGTGACTTGAGCCGGAGCTGCCCCCGCAACTGTGAGCGGTTTGGACTGTTCGTTAGACCACTGGCGCAATGCCGGGAAGGTGAACAGGCCGGTAAACCGCAAGCCAGGAGACCTGCCATCGATGCGTCATCCGGCCGGACACGGGGTGTGTCAGGGCTGCCTCGGCAAGCGGTGACGAACAAACCGCTTGGCCAGGCGCCTCACCCCGAAGCGTTTTGCCGGCAATTGCTATTGCAGGACTCGCATCGGAGGGATCATGTCCGCAAAATCGATATTGCAGCCCACGGCATTCGCCGTGTTCGCCATCACTCTCGCGCCCTCGGCTCTGCATGCCGATGAAACTGTCATTGACGCCGGCACCGTCGTCGTGACCGCCAACCGCACGGCGACGGACAAGAAAAAGGTCGGTTCCAAGGTCGAAGTCGTGACCCGCAAGGAAATCGAGGAAAAATCGCTGCCGACCGCGACCGACTATTTGGCACTGCTGCCGGGTGTGTCCGTTTCCGCGCCGGGCGGTCTCGGCCAAGAGGGCTCGCTGGCCGTGCGCGGCGCGGCTCGGCGCTATGTCAAAACACTTTACAACGGCATCGACATCTCGGATCCGACCAGCACCCAGGTGCAGACCTCCTACCAGTATCTGCTCAGCGACCAGTTGGCCGGTATCGAGCTGCTGAAGGGGTCGCAATCGACCCTGTATGGCTCCGACGCCATTGCCGGCGTTATTGCGCTCGATACGCTGGGCGCCATCGAAGATGGCGTGCGGCACAAGATCGGGATCGAGGGCGGCTCCTTCGGAACGGTGCGCGGCCACTACGGTTTTGAAGCCGCAAATGACATGTCGAAAATCGCCATCAACGCCGTTGGTATTCACACCGACGGCATCTCGGCGGCTGACGCTATTAACGGCAACACCGAGGCCGACGCATACGACAACTTCACGGCGGACGCGAATTTCGAGCACCGCTTTTCGGAGAATTTCTCTGTCTTCGGTTCGGGCCTGTTCATCAAGGGCAGGGCCGAATACGACAACGACTTCGCCGCACCGCCGGTCGACGCGCTGTTCAATGTCAACCACACGCGGCAACTCGGCGGACGTACCGGTTTCAATCTCGACCTCGCGGATGGACGCTTCCGCAACACGGTCTCGGTACAGGGCTTCGACATTCACCGGGCGATTCGCACGCCCGCTTTCAATGCCGACTATCGCGGGCGCCGCTTCAAGGCAGACTACCAGGGTGCGGTCGATATCGTTGACTGGCTTACCCTGCAATTCGGCGCCGATCATGAAAGCCAGAATTCGAGGGTGACCGACAATTTCGGCACCAATACCAACAACACCCACTCGATGACCGGCATCTGGGGACAGGCAGACATGTCGCCCATCGAAAACCTGACCGTGACCGCCGGCGTCCGCCAGGATTGGCATTCCGTGTTCGGTCCGGTCACCAGTTACAGGGCGACGGGGTCTTATGTGGTCGCGGACACGGGGCTGCGCCTGCATTCTTCCGTTGGCACGGGTTTCCGCGCGCCAAGTCTGTACGAGCTGTACGGGCCGTTTGTCGGCAATGCCGCGCTGACGCCAGAGCGGAGCTTCAGCTTTGACGCCGGTGTGGAGCAGACATTGCTCGACGGCCGGATCGTCGGCGACGTCACCTTCTTCGTGCTCGATACCAGCAATCTGATCTACTACGACAACGTTCTAACCTTCACGTACCAGCAACTTGCGGGCGTCACCCGCCGGCGTGGGGTGGAGGCTTCGTTGGGTGTCAAGGTCAATGAAGACCTGACGTTTGGTGGCGCCTACACATACACGCGCTCGATCCGGTCTGACGGTACCCGCAATCCGCGTGTCCCGATGCACGAATTTGCCTTGAGCACTGTGTGGACGCCCGCCGAGAACTGGACCGTGACCGGTACCGCAAAAGTGGTCCTCGACACCGTCGATACGGATCTGCTGCCGCTCGACAATTACGTGCTGGTCAACGCGCGGGTCGCGTACAAGCCATCAGAGAACACGGAGCTCTATGTCCGCGGCGAAAACCTTCTGAACCAGCAATACCAGACCGCCCGCGGCTACGGCACGCCGGGACTGTCTGTCTTTGCCGGGTTCAAAGCCACGTTCGGGGCCAACTGACCATGGGCCGGCGGTTCCGGCGGTGGAGAAGTGTTGGCTTGCTGGCCGCAACTCTCTGGCTCGCCGGTCCGCCGGTTTCCGCTGACGGCGCCGGCTTGCCCAGCGTCGTATCCCTCAACGTCTGTACCGACCAGCTCGCTATGCTGATCGCCGGCCCCGGCCAGTTGCTCTCGGTGTCCGCGCTCTCGCGCGATCCCATGCTCTCTGCCCTGCACGAACAGTCGCACGCCTGGCCCGCCAATCGCGGGCTGGCCGAGGAAGTGCTGGAAAAAAAGCCTGACGTCGTGGTTACGGGAACCTTCACCCTGCACAATACCACCGCGCTGTTGCGCCACCTGGGATTTGATGTGGCCGAATTCGCGCCCGCCGTCTCTCTCGACAACATCCGCGGCAACATAGCCCGCATGGGCGCGCTGTTGCACCGGCGGGATCGCGCCGCAGAACTGGTCCGCCAGTTCGACGTGGCCCTCGACGCCATTGCGACGGAAAACGCCGCTTGCGCCCTGACGCGAAAGCCGGGAGTCCTGACATTCGGGCACAACGGCGTCACCGAAGGCAACGGCACGCTGCAAAACGCCGTCATCGAGGCGGCCGGATTTGAAAATCTCGGCGCGCGAGGCGGGGCGGCCGGAATGAACTATATTTCCCTGGAAACCCTACTTTCGCTGCGGCCTGACCTGGTTCTGGTTCCCAAGGGCCTCGAAGCGCCATCGCTCGCCGCACGCCAGTTCCACCATCCCGCGCTCAAGTCGCTTCTGTCCGGCGTCGTGTCTGGTGCCGTCGATGGCGCGCTGTGGGCGTGCGGCGGCCCGTTTACCGCAAAAGCCGTCGAGGAACTGGCGCAGCTCCGCCGCACGGTTTCCGGATGCGGGAGCGTCGGCCAGTGAGAGCGCGGGCTGCCTTGATCGTACTCGCTATCGCCATGGCCATCCTGTTCATGGCGTCACTCGCATTTGGCGCTGCGCCGGTCGGCCTGGCGAAAGGCATCGGCGCGCTCGTCAGAGGTGATGACCCGGTCTCTGCCGTCATTATGCGCGAAATCCGCATCCCGCGCGCCTTGCTTGGCCTGGGGATCGGCTTTTCGCTCGGGCTGTGCGGCGCCGCGCTCCAGGGATTCCTGCGCAATCCGCTGGCCGAACCGGGTTTGATCGGCGTGTCGGGGGCGGCATCGTTCGGCGCTGTCGTCGTGTTCTACTCCGGTATCGCCGGTTCTTTCGCGCTCGCCGTTCCCGCTGGCGCGCTGTCGAGCGCCGCTCTTGCCGTCCTTTTCCTTTTAGCGCTTTCCTTTGGGCGGGCGTCGCCGATGACGCTCATCCTCGCAGGCGTCGCGGTCACCAGCCTGTCAGGCGCCCTGACCGCCCTCGCGCTCAATCTGTCGCCCAATCCGTTCGCCGCCTACGAGGTCATTTTCTGGCTGCTCGGTTCGCTCAAGGACCGGTCGATGGCTGATGTCGCGGTCGCGCTGCCGCTGATGGCCGCAGGCAGTATTATCGTAATGCTGACCGGACGAGCGCTTGACGCGCTCTCGCTTGGCGAGGATGCCGCCTCGACACTGGGCATCGACCTGCGGCTGACCTCGTTGCTTCTCGTCATCGGCGTCGCGCTGGCAGTAGGCGCGGGCACCGCGGTGTCCGGCTCGATCGGTTTCGTCGGCCTCGTCGTACCCCATCTGCTGCGTCCTTTCACCGACCGGCGGCCATCTGCCCTGCTTTTGCTGTCCGGTTTTGGTGGCGCGACACTGCTGCTCGCCGCAGACATCGCGGTACGTTTCATCGTACCGGACCGCGAGCTCAATGTCGGCGTTGTCACCGCGCTGATCGGCGCACCTTTCTTCCTTTGGCTGGTCATCCGTTCGCGCCGGGAGCTGATCTGATGCTTGATGCCCGCGCCATGACGGTATCGCTCTCGCGCCGCGAGATCGTTCACGGCGTGTCGCTCGCCATCGGCACGGGCGAAATCGTCAGCTTGTTGGGGCCCAACGGCGCCGGAAAATCGACCCTGATGCGCGCCCTGGCCGGCGTTGTCCCCTATGCCGGATCGGTGGCGATTGACGGCCGGCCTGCAGAGGCGATGCGACCGGGCGAACGGGCCCGCGCGATTGCCTATCTGCCGCAGGAGCATGTCGTCCATTGGCCGATCTCGATCGAGAATCTCGTGCTGCTCGGACGCCTGCCGTATCAGCGCTTCGGCCAGGCGGTCTTGCATGCCGACCGGCAAATGGTTTTGAGCGCGATGCGGATGATGCAGATCGACACGCTGTCCGATCGGCCCTCGACCGAAGTTTCCGGCGGCGAACTGGCCCGTGCACTGGCGGCCCGCGCGATTGCACAGGACACCCCTGTGATCATAGCCGACGAACCGGCCGCAGGTCTCGATCCTGCACACCAGATCCGCCTCATGAGCGCATTTCGCGCGCTCGCAGCGCAAGGCAAGTCCATACTTATGTCGATCCACGACATTGAGCTGGCGGCGCGTTGGTCCGACCGGGTTATCATCATGAACGATGGCCGTATCGTCGCCAGCGGCGCGCCCGGCGACGCGATCAGCGCCGAGCTCCTGGCACGTGTCTATGGTATCAAGGCCGAAATCGGTCGCAACGAAACTGGCCTGACGCTGACCCCGCTTGGCCTGTCGGAGGAATGAAATTGGAACAATATGTTGCTCCCTACCTGCCATCCATCCAGTTTCTGCTCGACAAGGGCGGGCCATCGATGGTCGCCCTTGCGGTGCTTTCGGTTGTCGTGGTCGCGGTTTTCTTGCAAAAGCTGCTCAGCCTTTTGGCCGAACGGCTGGCAACGCGCCGCGCTGAAAAAGGCAAACGGTCGGGCGGCGCGCTCGGCCGCGTAATGGCGGAAATCGTCGCGGGCCGCGAGGCGGGCGCGGATGCGGAAACATGCCGGACAGAAGCGGAAATCGCCGCCCGGGTGCAGGCCGCCAAATTGCGCTCCGGGATAGGCTTCCTTCACCTGGCGACCGCGGCAGCGCCGCTGCTCGGCCTGCTCGGGACGGTGCTCGGCATGATCGGCGCCTTTCGCGAACTCGAGGCCGCGGGATCGAGGGTCAATCCGGGCTTGCTGGCGGGCGGTATCTGGGAAGCATTGCTGACGACCGCCGCCGGTATGGTGGTCGCCCTCGCCGCACTGGTTTTTGCATCGATCATCGAGGCACTGGCGGGCAACATCGTATCCCGAATCGAAATGGCCGCGACGCGCGCCCTGCTGGTCAAGCCTCGGCCCAAGACAGACGCCAAACCGTCATGACATTGCGGATCGACATTCCGCGCCAACCGCGCAGGGTGCGCATCAACCTGACGCCGATCATGGATGTGGTGTTCATCCTCGTCGTCTTCTTCCTGCTGGCCGCCCAGTTTACCGAGGAATCAGGGCAGACCCTGTCGCTCGCCGGCAACGCCACCGCCCAATCCGAGACGGCCGCGCCGGCCCGGCTGGTGGTTGAACAGGCTGGTTACCGCCTTGATGCCGAGACCTTGTCCGCAGACCAGCTCGCAGAAGCGTTGGGCGCGCTCGGCAACAAGCCGCTCCTGATCGAAGCGGCGGACGATGCCGCTTACCAGGCGCTCGTCACCGCGCTGGACGCCGCGGGCCAGGCCGGTCTCGAGCAAATCCGGATCGCGCCCTCAAACGGGTCGGGAGACGGGCAATGAGACTGCTGCGCATACCCGAGCCCGAGCACGCGCCCTTTGCCGATTCCACGCTGCCGCTGATCAACGTGGTGTTTCTGCTGCTGATCTTCATTATGCTGTCCGGCGTCATCCGCGCGACCGATCCCGTGCCTGTCGATCCAGCGATTTCGACGGCGGATTCCGAACACGAGGAATTCGACGACAGCCGTACTCTGTTTGTCGCGGCGGACGGCACCGCGACCTTCCGCGGCCTGAGTAATGATGGCGCAATCGTTGCATCGATGGCGCGATACTATGACGAAGAGGAATGGGAGCGCGCCCTTCTCAAGGCCGATCGCACAACACCGGCGCGACGGATCGTCGATCTGACATTGCTGCTGCGCCAGGCCGGCATACCGAAACTCGTCATGGTCGTGGAGAAAGCGCCATGACCGTTTTGCGCGTCGCCATCGCCCTGGTTTTCTCGGTTGCCTTGCATGCCGCGCTAGCTGCGGTTCTTGCTCAAAAGATCGACGCGCCCGCCACCGGAATTGATCCGCAATCGACGGCTGTCACGCTCGTCCTGCTCGAAACGCAGAGCGACAATGAGGAGGAAGCGGTGCCCTCGCCGGCTCCCGGCACTCCGCAACCGAGCGGTGGTGAAGCCGAAACGGTGTCCGAACCCGAGCACCTCGCGAAGGCCGACACCCGCCCCGACACTGTTGAGACCGCTCCCGAAACCTCTGTTTCCGAGACTTCCGCGCCTGCGGTGGAGGAGGCAGCCACAACGGTGACCGCAGAACCGGATACCGAGTCGGCAATGCCGGAGCCTGGGGCGTATCCCGATCCGAATCCCGTCGAGGAAGCGGCCAGAACGCCCGTCGAAACGGCCAAATTGGCGCCCGCCAACCACACCGAAACGGATGTCGAACCAATCCCGGAATACGGGATGGAGGCCGAAGCCGAACCGGAGGTGGAGTTGCCCGAAGCCGTGGCCGTCGTTCCGCGGCCCCGCCCGGTGGTCGAGCCGGCGCCGCGGCAAAAAACGGACCAGCCGGCAAAGCCGAAAGCAAAGGCGAAAAGCAGGAGCAAGACCACCGAACGGGCACCGAGCGGGGGCGGAAACAACTCGGCCGGAAACGGAAAAACGGCTTCCGCCAAGGCGTCTGCGCATGCCATCGCCGCCTATGGCCGCCGGGTTAACGCCCACGTCGCCCGCCACCGGCCGTCCGGCAGGGGGCGGGGCACCGTGGCGCTGACCGTCCGCGTCAACCGCGCCGGCAAACTCGTTGGAGCATCCGTGTCATCGAGTTCCGGAAATCCGTCGCTGGACAAGATCGCTCTGGCAGCGGCGCGCAAGGCCGCGCCCTATCCGGCGCCCCCCGGCGATGTGCCCGGATCGACGATCGCGCTGCGGATTCGCCTGAGTTTTCGCTGACCGTCAGACTTCCCTGATGGCGTAGCCGGCGCCGCGAATGGTGCGGATGACATCGGGGCCCCGGCCAAGATTGACGGCCTTGCGAAGACGCCCGATATGCACATCGACCGTCCGCTCATCGATATAGATCGTCTCGCCCCAGACATTGTCGAGCAACTGTCCTCGGGAGAAGACGCGGCCCGGATTCTGCATCAGGAATTCCAGCAACCGGTACTCGGTCGGCCCTAGCTTGACCTCTTTCTTGCCGTGATAGACGCGGTGCGTATCGCGATCGAGAACGATGTCACCGACTGTGAGAACGGTTGACAGGATTTCCGGTTTTGCCCGGCGCAGCAGCGCCCGGACCCGCGCGAGGAATTCCGGCGTCGAGAAGGGTTTGACCAGATAGTCGTCGGCGCCGGTTGCAAGGCCGCGCACCCGGTCGCTTTCCTCGCCACGCGCCGTGAGCATGATGACCGGCAGCCGCTCGGTTTCCGGACGCATGCGCAAACGCCGGCATAGTTCGATGCCCGAAACGCCCGGCAGCATCCAGTCGAGGACCAGCACGTCGGGGACATTTTCCTGCAACCTGAGCTCGGCCTCATCGCCACGCGTGACCACTTCGACCTGATATCCTTCAGCTTCGAGATTGTATTGCAGCAGGACGCCCAACGGCTCTTCGTCCTCCACAACAAGGATTTTTGCAGTGCTCATGTCCGTGGACACCCTGATACGGTTTGGACGGTCTCCGCCTAGGCGACACCATTACGCGCGAATTCGTCGCGTTTCGGTCGCTCGGACGGCAGTTGGTCGCCGGTGATCATGTAGTAGGCGTTTTCGGCGATGTTGGTGACATGATCGCCAATGCGTTCCAGGTTCTTGGCGCAGAACAGCAAATGGGTGCATGCGCTGATCTTGCGTGGATCTTCCATCATGTAGGTCAGCAGTTCGCGAAAGACACCGGTATAGGCGATGTCGATTTCCTCGTCGCGGTCGCGCAGCGCTTCGAATTGCTCGGCCCGGCGGGAGATATAAAGATCGACCACGCCGCTGACCTGGTTGCGCGCGAGTTCCGCCATGCGCTGCAGCCCGTGCGCCAGGTCATGCGTCGCCGGCACGTCACCGACCGCCTTCACCCGCTTCGAAATATTCTTGGCAAGATCGCCGATCCGTTCCAGGTCGCCGGCCGTGCGAATCGCGCAAACGACGGCGCGCAGATCCTGGGCCATCGGCTGGCGCTTGGCGATCAGCGTAACCGCGTTCTCGTCGACGAGCCGTTGCATCTCGTCCAGCTTCAGGTCGTCCTTGATGACCAGCCCCACCGCATTGAGATCGGTCTCCACCATCGCCTTTGTCGCCCGCTCGACCATATCGGCGGCCAGCAGCCCCATGTCACGGATCAGCTTGTCGACGGCATCCAGTTCCTCGTCAAAGGATTTGACAGTATGTTCGCCCATCTTGGCTTTCCCTCGTATCCGTCCGTTCAGCCGTACCGGCCGGTGATGTAGTCTTGCGTTCGCTTGTCGTCCGGATTGGTGAACATCTTGTCGGTTGGTCCCTCCTCGACGAGATTGCCGAGATGGAACATGGCCGTGCGTTGCGAAACGCGTGCCGCCTGCTGCATGGAGTGGGTGACGATCACGATGGTGTAGTTCGCCTTCAATTCGTCGATCAGTTCCTCCACCTTGGCGGTCGCGATCGGATCGAGCGCGGAGCAAGGCTCGTCCATCAGGATGACCTCCGGAGAAACGGCGATCGCCCGCGCGATGCACAGGCGTTGCTGCTGCCCGCCCGAAAGTCCCGTGCCGGGCTCGTCGAGACGGTCCTTGACCTCCTCGAACAATCCGGCCTTCTGAAGGCTGGTAACGACAATCTCCTCCAGATCATCTTTGGACCTGGTCAATCCATGGATACGCGGGCCGTAGGCGATATTTTCCCGGATCGATTTCGGGAACGGATTGGGCTTCTGGAACACCATGCCGACGCGCGCGCGCAACTCCACGACATCGACCGCCTTGTCGTAGATATCCTCATTGTCGAGCGTGATGTTTCCGGCCACCCGGCAGATATCAATCGTGTCGTTCATCCGGTTGAGACAGCGCAGGAACGTCGACTTGCCGCATCCCGAGGGCCCGATCAGGGCGGTCACTTGATGCTCTCTGATCTCGAGATTGACATCGAAGAGCGCCTGTTTCTCCCCGTAGTAAACGCAGACATTTTCACCCCGCATTTTCACGGCATGGGTTTCGTCCGTCATCGTCCGGTCTCCCGCCTGCATTCCGGCTTCGTTCTTTGAGTACATGTTCATCGACCTCAACTCCACTACCACCGGCGTTCGAACCGCCGCCGCAACAGGATGGCCAGTCCGTTCATGATCAGGAGAAACACCAGCAGGACGATGATTGCGCCCGACGCGCGTTCGACGAACGCCGGATCGCCGCGTTGCGTCCAGTTGTACACCTGGACCGGCAAAGCCGAGGCGGGATCGAAGAACCCTTCCGGCGGGGCCGACGGAAACTCGCGTACGAAGGCCACCATGCCAATAAGCAGCAGCGGCGCGGTTTCGCCAAGCGCCTGCGCGAGACCGATGATCGTGCCGGTCAGGATGCCAGGGGCAGCCAGAGGCAGCACATGGTGAAACACGGTTTGCATTTTCGAAGCGCCGATGCCCAGTGCGGCCTCGCGAATTGATGGCGGCACCGCCTTCAGGGCCGCACGCGTCGCGATAATGATTGTGGGCAGGGTCATCAACATGAGGACAAGCCCGCCAACAACCGGCGCGGACTGGGGCAGACCCGCAAAATTGATGAACACCGCCAGCCCCAGGATACCGAAGACGATCGACGGGACAGCGGCAAGATTGGCGATATTGACCTCGATAATGTCGGTCAGCCGGTTCGTGGGCGCAAACTCTTCCAGATAGATCGAAGCAGCGACACCGATCGGAAGCGACAAGGCCAGGACGATCAGCATCATGTAGGCCGAGCCGATGATCGCGACGCCCAGGCCTGCGGCCTCCGGTCGCGTGTCGGATGCATCCGGCGCCGTGAAGAAGGCCCAGTTGAAATGAGTGGCCAGCACGCCTGCCTTCTTGAGTTCGTCGGCCAGCATCAGTTGCGCGGGCGAGATATTGCGGTCCAGCTTCGCCGAATCCATCGTGACGCGGCCCTTGTAATATCCGTCGACGCGCCCGTCCGCCAGAAGACGAAAAGTTACCGTCTCCCCGATCTTGGAAGGATCGGCCAACACGTAGCGCCTGAGTTGCGCCGGAGACTCCTTGGATATGATCTTGGCCGCTTCCTTGTCACTCAAACCGTCGATGACGATGCCGCGCTGTTCGATCAGCTTTTTCAGGGCCGACTTGATCAGGGGTTCGTAGGAGAAGGTGGTGACCTTTCGCAGGGCCTCGGGGTCGCGATTGCCCTTCTTGTCCAGTTTGGCTGGATCAAGAAAGACATCCACCGTGACGTAGGTCTGCTGGAATGACGACACGCCGTTCGCGAGGATCGACCCCAACAGGCCGAACAGGGCCAGGATACCGAAGGCAACCGCCGCAAGCCCCATCATCCGGAACCGGCGCTCCGCCGCATGCCGCCGCCGGGTACGCTCTCCGCGCGCGAAAAGCGAACCGCCCCCGGGGCGGGAGGAAGCAGACGAAGGCGTTGTTGTCGCATCTGTCATTCGTACTGCTCCCGATATTTCCGCACGATATAGAGCGCAAGAACATTGAGCCCGAGCGTGAAGACAAAGAGCGTCAGGCCAAGCGCGAAGGCGACCAGGGTCTCGGGGCTTGCGAACTCGGTGTCCCCGGTCAGCTGACTGACGATTTTCACAGTCACCGTCGTCATGGCTTCGAAGGGATTGAGATCGAGCCGCGCAGCCGCCCCGGCACCCATCACCACGATCATGGTCTCGCCGATGGCGCGGCTGGCCGCCAGCAGGATCGCACCCACGATCCCCGGAAGAGCCGCCGGCATGATCACCCGCTTGATGGTTTCCGATTGCGTTGCGCCAAGGCCGTACGACCCGTCACGCATCGATTGCGGTACGGCGTTGATTATGTCGTCGGACAATGAGGAGACAAAGGGGATCAACATGATTCCCATGACGAGACCGGCAGTCATGACCGAGGACGACGAACTCCCGAGACCCAGAGGTTGCGCAATCCAGTCGCGCATTAATGGTCCGACCGTGATGAGTGCAAACAGCCCGTACACAATGGTCGGAATGCCGGCGAGGATTTCGATGGCCGGCTTGACGAAACTGCGAAGTGTCTTTCCCGAATACTCGGCGAGATAGATCGCGATCAGGAGGCCGACGGGTACGGCAAGTACCAGAGCGACCAGCGAAACGTAGAAAGTACCCCAAAGCAATGGGAGAATGCCGAGGTCGGAGCCTCCGCGGAACTGCGGATTCCAGACCGTCGAGAAGAAGAAATCCTTGGCCGGGTAGATCCGGAAGAAGTGGATCGTTTCGAAGAGCAGCGAAGCAACAATTCCCACGGTCGTCAGAATGGCGACAAGTGACGATGCCAGCAGCAAGGTGCGGACGAACGTTTCGCTGATGTTGCGGGCCCGCATTGCCGGCCGGATACGGTACAAGGCCCAGAATCCGAATCCGAGCGTGGCGGCGATCACCGCCATGTCTCTCAGGACCGACGCCGTCTTGCCGATGCTGCGATAGGACTTGGCGGCTTCGAAAACCACCGGCGACACGTCCGAGCCAAGCGCGACGCCAACACTGGCGAGGCGGCCGCGGATATCGGTCACATCCGCACGCATCGACGACAGCTCGTCTTCGCTGACATCTCCCTGTTCGATGATAAGGTCGAGTCCGTCGGCGATGCGGCGGACATCAGCCATGACGAGGCTGCGCGCGCCGCCCTCCGGGATCTCGATGTCCGGTATCCGGGAACTGATCTGGTTTTCGATCAGGAGCGGCTGCAAAAACAGCCAGGCGCCCAACAGGATGAAAGCCGGAACCGCTGCGAACAAGGCGACGGACTGGCCATAGTAACTGGGCAATGAATGGAGCCTCACGCCGTCCCGCTTTGCCAGTGCCACAGCGCGTTGCCGGCCTGTAAAATAGCCGGCTATCGCGAGCGCCAACACAATGAGCGCGAGTATTCCTTGGGTCATGCCACGTCAGCCCTGGTTTGCAAGAGGCGGCGCCGTTGTAACGCCGCCTCTGCGTTTTTTGAAGATCAGTTCAGCGCGCCCATCGGGACACGGTTCATGACCTTTTCCTGGGTCTTGGCGAGTTCGGGATCGGGAACCAGGCCGTAAGCCGCGAGCGGGCCATCGGGACCGGCGATCTCGTCAGAGACGAAGAACTCGATATATTCCTGCAAGCCGGGAATGACATCGAGATGGGCGTTCTTGACGTAGAAGTACAGCGGGCGCGACACCGGATATTCGCCGGCTGCGATTGATTCAACCGAAGGAACCACGCCGCCCATCGTCGCAACCTGCAGCTTGTCGGTGTTGTTCTGGTAGAAGGACAAACCGAACACGCCAATGGCGTTCTTGTTGGCTTCGATGCGGGCGAGCGTTTCGGTGTAGTCGCCGTCGATGTCGATCGAGACGCCATCGGTGCGCAGTTCGTTGCACGACTTGCCGGCGGCTTTCTTGTCACCACCGTTTTCGCTCATATAGATCTCGAAAGCGCCATCTTCTTCGCAGCCGTCCTTGATCACCTTTTCGTCGAAGACTTCGCGGGTGCCGTGCTTGGTGCCCGGGATAAAGGCCAGAATGTCCTGGTCCGGCAGGTCGGCGCGGATGTCACTCCACTTCTTGTACGGATTGTCGACCAGCTTTCCGTCCATGACGACCTTCGCCGCCAGGGCATTGTGCCAATCGGCCGGCGTGAAGGCGAATTCCGGACCGTTGATGTCGGAGGCGAACACGATACCGTCATAGCCGATGCGTACTTCCTGGATTTCCGTCACGCCGTTCGAGGCGCATAGATCGATATCCGACTGCTTGATGCGCGAGGACGAATTGGCGATGTCGATGGTGTTCTCGCCCACGCCTTCGCAGAGCTTCTTGCGGCCCGCGCCCGAACCGCCCGATTCGACCACCGGCGTCGGATAGTCAGTGTTTTCGCCAAATGCCTCGGCGACGATCGACGCATAGGGAAGTACGGTCGACGAACCGGCAATCTGGATTTGATCCCGGGCAACGGCAGCACCTGCCGAAACCGAGATGGCGAGCGCGGCGGAAGCGGCCGCGAGGACAAATTTCTTCATGACAACCTTGGCTCCTGTAGCGGATTTGTCTGCGCTCATCGTTGGCGCGGGTCCGACCTATCGAAGCTTTGTAACAGTTGCATGACAGTTTGGTGTCATGCTCTTCTCCCGTCAGCGGGCGGGATTCTGCTCATGCAGAACAGTGCCAGGTCCGGTCCCCCAACGTTTCGATTCATGACGGCGAATCAGTAGCTTTACGTCGACCCCGGTCGATTAGACGGCTAATTTGAAGAAATCGGGATAAAACCGGACGGTGGTGGGTTTAGGCGTGCTGTTCGCCTGGAGACGGTTTCCCATGAGCTGACTGTGGGGCAATAGCTCAACCGAATCCCCCGACCGACCGTCCGGAATACCAGCCTGACAGAAAGCCGGCTCATGCTGAATACGGCACCGCAGCGTCAGGAGCTATTCCGTGATAACACCATGAACAAAAAGAGTACAAACGCAATTCTCTCAACCTGCGAAGCGCGTTTCCTTCTGCCCGCCCAGCCACTCGTCGATTTTCGTCAACAGCGCATTGGGACTGATCGGCTTGGACAGATAGTCATCCATGCCGCTTTCCAGGCACCGCTCGCGGTCGCCCTTGAGTGCATGGGCGGTCACGCCGATGACCGGAGTGCGCGCGCGTCCGTCACGCTGTTCCGTACGGCGGATATGAGCCGTTGCCTCCAAGCCGTTCATGTTGGGCATCGAGACATCCATCAGCACCAGTCGCGGCTCCATCAAACGCCACTGTTCCACGGCCAGTTCGCCATTGGTCACCATCTCGAACGTGTAGGGTGAGTCTGCGAGGATCTGGGACAGAACGAGCTGGTTCACCTCGTTATCCTCGGCAACCAGAATGTCCACCCTGCCGCCGCCGGAGGCATGCGGATCCCGTGCTTCGTAGTCGGCAACGTCATCTTGCGCCGCCAACTGCGCCGAGTCGGTGACTTCTGCCGGATCGGCGACCGATGCCGCTGCTGCCGAAACATCGGGCGTAGCTGCGGGTTCGGCGGGCGTATCGGCACCGGGCTGCGCCAGGGATCCGCGCGCCTTGCCGATTTGCTCGGTGATCGCATCGAGAAGGTCTGACGAGCGGGCCGGCTTCACCAGGTGAGCGCTGATTCCCATGGCCCGGTAATCGGCGCCCGACAGGGCCTGATCGACCGACGTCAGCAGCACGATTGGCGTACCGGCGATCTCGGGATCGGAGCGGATCGCCTCGGCGACCTGCGAGCCATTCATGCCCGGCATCTGGTAATCCAGGACGACACAATCGACGGCCAGGCCATACTGGACGGCAGCCTTGAGTATCATCAAGCCTTCCGTGCCGCTGTTTGCAGCGCATGAGTCGAATGACCAGGATGCTGTCTGCTCCATCAGGATCGACCTGTTGATGTCATTGTCGTCAATGATCAGGACGCGTGCGCCCGAGATATTCGTCGGCGTCTTCATTTCGCTGTCCTCCTTGTTACAGATCGGCAATTCGATTTCGAACCAGAACGTGGAACCTTCGCCCACCGTGCTCTCGGCGCCGATCCTGCCGTCCATCAGCTCAACCAGACGCGAGGTGATCGCCAGCCCCAGCCCAGTGCCTTCATGACGTCTGGTCGAAGATGCATCGACCTGGCTGAACTTGTCGAAAACGCTGTCCAGCCTCTCGCCGGGTATCCCGATTCCGGTATCCTCGACCGAGAAGCGCAGCAGCACCTTGTCTTCCTTCCGTTGTCCTTTCACATCGACAACGACGTGGCCGTGATCCGTGAATTTCACGGCATTGCCCATGAGGTTGGTGACCATCTGCCGAATCCGGCCGACATCGCCAACGAAATTCGTCGGCAGATCCGGTGCGATACGGACTGCCAGTTCGATATCCTTTTCTTTCGCCCGAACCGACACGAGGGTCGCGACATCCTCGATGGCCTCCGCGAGATTGAACGGAGCAGGATCGAGCGCCAGCTGACCTGCATCGATCTTCGAGAAGTCGAGAATGTCGTTGATGATCGTCAGGAGCGCATTGCCGGATTTGACGATGATATTCGTGAAGGTCTTCTGCTTGCCGTTGAGCTCCGTCTTGGCCAGCAATTCGGCCATGCCGAGGACGCCGTTCATCGGCGTCCTGATCTCATGGCTCATGTTAGCCAGGAACTCCGACTTGGCCCGGTCGGCCAGCTCGGCCCGCATCTTCGCGTCGTCGAGCAGCGCTTCGCGCTTTTTCTGGTCGGTGATATCGAAATAGGTCACCAGCCTTTTGCCGCCGCTCAACTCCGCGACCGAATAGATGAGCGTCATGCCGTCGGCGCGCGTGAGTTCGCGCGGCTCGATCGAACCGGCGCGCACTTCCGCAATATGCTGCTCGGCATACGCTTCAAATGACGCGGTATCCTGTTCGCGAATCCCGCGGTCCTTGTTCGCATACACCAGATCGGCAAACGGGACCCCCGCCGGATAGCGCTTCGGATCGACATCCCAGATCCGGTAATAGGCCGAATTGATGATTTCAGTGTCGAGATTGGCGTCGATCAACACCGTTCCCATCAGCATGTGATCGATCGTACGCTGTAGGTCCTGCGACACCTGCTCGCTCAGTTCCTTCTGGCATTCCAGCTCGAGCGCCTGGTGCTTTTCCTTGGTGATTTCGGCGCGGATGTCGAGCAAGGCTCCCGTGCTCATGCGCCGGATATCGATCCGGTACCAGCGGCCGCTGCCGCTCCTGACCTCGATCGGCCCGTCATTCTCCCGGGCGTCGCGCCGCAGTTCGATCTGTCGGCGGAACCAGTCCTCCCTCTCTTCGTCCGATTGGTTCTTGCACACCCGGTCAGCGAATAGCTCCAACATCGAATCAAAGGACATGCCGACCTTTACCGGCAGGCCCTCGCATGTCCTCCAGAATGTCCGGTTGCCAACCTCAAGGTGGTCATCGGCGCTGAAGATCACAAACTGTTCGTCCATGGCGTCGATGGCGTCCTGCAGCATTTGCCGCGCCGCCTGCGTCTCCGCCTGAACTTCCATCTGATGTGTGATGTCGATGCGAACACCGATATAGGTGCCGTCAGCTGACCGCGTATCTATCGCCTGGTACCAGCGACCGTCCGCGCCGCGGCGCTGCGAGACACTGTAATTCTGGTGATACCGCTGCAAATAGGCATCGACCCAGGCGTCTTTGTCGATATCGTACAAGGCGTCTGTTTCCGGATCGCCGCAGTCGCGGAAATAGTCGGCATCATGTGCGAGTTCCAGCGCTTTCCGCAACGACCGGCCCGCCTCCATAGCCGGAACCATGGCCGGTAATGCCTCGCGGATCTTCGAGTTCGCCAGAACGAACCGGTCTTCGTGATCGTAGATCACCACGCCGGCGGGCATGGATTCGATCACGTCCACCAGCCGCGTGCGCGCAGCCTTTGCCTGTTCCTCGTTGCGCTTGATTTCCGATATGTCGGTTCTGATCCCGACGCGATCCCCGAAAGCGGTTATGCGATCGCGCCGCATCATCCACCGCTTGTCATGGGTCTTGAATACGATCTCCTGGCCCAGTTCCTCGGCGCGCTTGTCGGAATGTTCCTTGACCCATTCCTCTTCCCGCCCCACGGCCTCCTTGACGAGACCGGACTTGGCGAAGTCCAGGAACATTTCGTCGAATGTCCGGCCTTCCGCGAGCGAAGGAAGGAAGGAAAACTGCCGCCGGAAGGCATTGTTGCAGGCAATCAACCGGTCCTCGGAATCCCACAGCGCAAATCCGTCGTCCAGTGCGTCGATAGCGCCCTGCAGACGGGCGCGGGCATTCTCCGCTTCGCAACGCGCCTTTTTGGCCTCCAGTTCCTTTGTCTTCAGATCGGTTACGTCGCTGACAAAACCCGCGACGTAGACCTTGCCATCGGACGAGGTGATCCGGTTCTTGCGGACGGCGCGCCAACGCAGATTGCCTTCGTCGTCGGTGTAGGAATCGATATCCTCGAAGGGCTCGCCGGTCTCGAGGACCCGTCGCTCGCTCACCTCGAAGCTGGCGCCTTCCTCGCCGAACAGCTCGACTGCAGTTGCACCCTGCAACTCGGAGAAGCGTTTTCCCACCATGTCCTCAAACGTGTTGTTGGTGGAAACGAACCGCAGCTTCTCGTCCTTGACGAAGACCGCCTGGTCAACGCCATCGATCACCGCCGACGCCAGGCTGGTTGCGGCTGCCGCGATACGGTAGCGCTGCTCCCTTTCCTTGAGCGCCGTGATATCGGACCGCACACCGATGATCATTCCGCAATCCAGACGACGGCTGCGCAACTGCAGCCAGCGCCCGTCGTTCAGTTTCAGCTCCTTTTCGGAGTAGGGCGAATATAGCTCCTTTACCCGCGCGTCGATCCAGGCCTCGCGGTCCAGTTTCACTTCGCCGGGGCCATGGACCCTGTCGAATTGACCGGTGTCGAATCCATGCCCTAAAACATCCCTCAGCGCGGTGCCCTTTTTCAGAACCGGCGCGAGCTTGGGATAGAGGCTGCGCATGATTGCATTGGCAACGACCAGCCGTTCGTTCTCGTCATAGACGATCAGTCCGGTATCGACCGACTCGATGATCGATTCCAGCATGGTCTGCGTTTCGGTGAGCTGCGCACGGGTTTCGTTGAGCTCGTCATGAAGCGAAATCACAACATCGATATTGCTGCCTGTGCCGCGATATCCGCAGAACTCGTCCTGCTCGTCGAACAGCGGCACGCCGGAAATGCTGACCCATTTGAACCGGTTGTCTTTTGTCCTCGCCTCCATGATGAAATGGCGAAACGGCCGATGGTTCTTGAGGTCGTCAAGATGCTGCTTCATCCGCGAATTGG
The DNA here is from genome assembly GCA_050304175.1 of Zhengella sp. Classification (GTDB taxonomy): domain Bacteria; phylum Pseudomonadota; class Alphaproteobacteria; order Rhizobiales; family Rhizobiaceae; genus JAIOIW01. The sequence continues at coordinate 23,893 of JBNLDE010000154.1, forward strand.
GCTTGGCCAGCGTCAGGAAGACATCGGCGCGGGACATGCCGAGCAGGTCATTGGGGTCGACCCCGGTCACTTCCTGATAATTGGATGAAAAATAGGAATATTTGTGCTCGGCGTCGGTTTCCCACACCCAGTCGACGCCGGTCTCGATGATTTCGGCGAGTTCGCTTTTTTTGAACCGCGCTCCGGCCCAGCCGTCTGCGTCCGTTTTCGAAGATTTCCGTGTAGCCATGATTGCCCGGCGCCTGGTTCGAGATCGCTCCCGAAAATAAGGCAGAAAGGATTGACGTCGGCTTAACGTTAACCATTTCGGCCAATCGGTTAGCGCGCGTCATCGACCCGGTTGGCAACCGGCACCATATGGCAAATCGCGACTGGAAAGTGTTGGTACTCCCAAGGGGAATCGAACCCCTGTTTCCGCCGTGAGAGGGCGGCGTCCTGACCGCTAGACGATGGGAGCGGACAACGGGCGCGATATAGGCCGGATTTGCCTGTCGCGCAAGTGGGGAGAAGCGGAGCGGCTTACTGGCCGGTCGACAGGCGAAACCGGGCGAGCACCTGCCCGCTTCGGATGTCGACCACGACAATTGAGCGTGACCCGCCGGATCCCTCGACCAGCAAGGACAGCCGGTCGCCGCCGATCGCCTGCGAGACGACCCGCTCGCCGGGATCGAGGCTGATTTCGCCGGTCGAAATCTCGCCCGCGCCTTGTGACGGCCTGGTCGCCTTGTAGACAATGGCACCGAGCACGGCCATAAGGGCGATCATCAGGATGCCGATATTGATCGCGAAAAACCGCACCATTTTCCGCCGCACGCTTTCGACCGCCGGGTCGAGCGGCTTCTGGTCCTGTGCGTCGTCGATTGGCGCCTCGCCGGCCATGGTATCTCTCCCGGGGGAAAACGAATTTGCACCCTGATAACGAAGCCGGCGCGGCAAGGAAAGAACTAGTTGCAGATCAGGACGCCGCCGGTACGCGCCTCGATCAATGGCTGGCCGCTGCGCTGGCGCCCGAATTCTCCCGGGCGCGGTTACAGGCGCTGATTCGCGCCGGCGCGGTTACCGTCGACGGGACCCCGGCGCCCGAACCAAAGCGAAAGCTCGGCGGCGGCGAGCGTATCGTCATCGAGTTGCCGGAGCCCGAGGCGCCCGAACCGAAGGCCGAAGCCATTCCTCTCTGCATCCTGCACGAGGACGACAGCCTGATCGTGATCGACAAGCCGGCGGGAATGGTCGTTCATCCGGGCGCCGGCAATTCCTCGGCGACGCTCGTCAACGCGCTGATTCACCATTGCGGCGACTCATTGTCGGGGATCGGCGGAGTAAAACGTCCCGGCATCGTCCATCGCCTCGACAAGGACACCAGCGGCGTAATGGTCGTAGCAAAGACCGATCATGCCCACCGCGTGCTGTCCGATGCTTTTGCCGACCATGGGCGTACCGGCGATCTCGAGCGTGCCTATTGGGCACTGGTGTGGGGCGAACCGGCGCGTATGGCCGGAACGATCGACGCCCCGCTCGGCCGTTCTGCCAAGGACAGGACCCGCCGTGCGGTGGTCAACGAGAAGCGTGAGGATGCGCGCCACGCGGTGACCCACTACACGGTCCTGGAACGCCTCGGCACGGACCCGGGCGGCGACACGAAGGCCACGCTTGTGGAATGCCGGCTGGAAACGGGCCGCACACACCAGATTCGCGTCCATATGGCGCATATCGGTCATCCGTTGATCGGCGACCGTGACTACGGCCAGGCCTTTTTCACCAAGGCGAACGCGCTGCCCGGTGACATCGCGGACACCGTGAGGCGATTTCCAAGGCAGGCCCTGCACGCCCGCCTTCTCGCGTTTCGTCACCCGGAATCGGACGCGTTGATGCGGTTCGAGGCGGAATTGCCGGCCGACATGGCCGAACTGCTTACCGCCCTGCGGCGCCTGAACAGGTAACAATCGCGTGACGCCTCGCCGCAATGCAGCAAAAACCGTGATTTCGCCATAAAAGTCACTATATAGCGATATGCGCCGGTGCGCCTGGGGGCGGCCGGCGCCATAAGTCCGCCGACGATCGGGGACGCCAAGAAAAAATAGGAGGGGTGCTGTCATGGCCCACGCATTGCCAAGCATTGTTTCAGGAGAAAGCGGCCTGAGCCGCTACATGGAGGAGATTCGTCGCTTCCCCATGCTCGAACCGCAGGAAGAGTACATGCTCGCCAAGCGGTATCACGAATACGGCGACACCGAAGCTGCCCACAAGATGGTCACCAGCCATCTGCGTCTCGTTGCCAAGATCGCCATGGGCTACCGTGGCTATGGCCTGCCGATCGGAGAGGTCATTTCCGAGGGCAATGTGGGCTTGATGCAAGCTGTCCGCAAGTTTGAGCCGGAGCGCGGTTTTCGCCTCGCCACCTATGCCATGTGGTGGATTAAGGCCTCGATACAGGAATACGTCCTGCGGTCGTGGAGCCTCGTGAAGATGGGTACGACCGCGAACCAGAAGCGCCTGTTCTTCAACCTGCGCAAGGTCAAGAGCAAGATCCAGGCGCTCGATGAAGGCGATCTCAATCCTGAGCAGATCGCGGAGATCGCGACCCGCCTGAATGTCTCCGAAGAAGAGGTGGTGTCGATGAACCGCCGCCTGTCCGGCGACGCGTCGCTCAACGCCCCGATCCGTGCAACCGAGGGCGAGAGCGGCGAATGGCAGGATTGGCTGGTCGACGATCACGACGATCAGGAAACGGTTCTGGCCGAGCAGGACGAACTGGAAAACCGCCGCGCCATGCTGACCGACGCCATGGCCGTGCTCAACGAGCGCGAGCGCCGGATATTCCAGGCCCGCCGCCTGGCGGAAGAGCCGTTGACACTGGAGGAGCTGTCAGGCGAGTTCGACATCTCGCGCGAACGCGTGCGCCAGATCGAGGTGCGCGCGTTCGAGAAGGTTCAGGAAGCCGTGAAGGCCGCGGCCAAGAAGCAGGCCCAGTCTACCCGTCAGACGATCGACGCCTGACCTGATTTCCATGTTCTGATCTGAAAAAGCCGCCGGGCAGATCCGGCGGCTTTTTGTTATCCGCCGGCCGGAGCGCTGGCCGACCACGCCTTGAGCGTTTCGTCGAACACCTGGCTGCCCGGTATGCCCTTTTCCATGGTGATCAGGGCCCGGCGCCCGGTCTTGTAAAGGATCGTCACATCGATCCAGGACTGCCGCCGCATCAGCGTCGTGTTGGTCTCGGTCTCGGCGGCCCCGTCGGTCATGGCGTAAAGGAACAGGCCGTCATCGATCTTCACCGGCAGGCCGATCAACGGATTGCCCGCCGACTGTTCGGTGTCCTTGAAGGCGACCCTCAGAACGTCGTCGACGGCTCCACCGGGAAATCCTTCCGGCGTCACGAAAACCAGCTCGATGAGGTGGCTGGCCGGCAGGGTCTTGTCGATGTTGCGGCGAATGGTCATCCGCAGCGTCAGGTCCATTCCGGGGATCGACACATCCGCGCGGATGGCCGGTTCCCGCGGCGCACCCTCGCCAGGCGATTCCTCCACCTGCGACCACACCACATTGCCCTGGTCGGCAGTTTCCTGGTCGGACGAGGTCTGCTCCTCGTAGAAGATCGCGCGCTGTCCGACGGCCACTGTTTGCGGCGTTTCGTCCGCCGGCATCGTTTCCCCGGTATCCGCCGGCTGATCGGTTGCGGCCGTATCGGCTCCGTCGTTGCCCGCCGCCGCGGCGTCGGACTGGGGCTGCGAAGCCTGCGCCACGCTGGTGCCCTCGCCCACGCTCGGCGCGCCATCGGCGGCACCGGCGTCGACCTCGCTGCCGTCGGCCAACAGTCTTTGGGTGAATTTCGCTTCCTCCTGCCCATTGGCGGGCTTCTTCTCCGGTGCGGTCGCATCGGCCGCTGCATTGTCGCCGCCACTGACCTCTTCCGGCGTTGTCTGCTCGGTCGATCCGGACGGGTCGCCGCTTGAAGTCATGAAGCTGTCGAACTGGGACCGCAACGCATCCTGGTTGATCCAGGCCGCGTACCCGGCCGCGCCCAGTATCGCCACCAACACCACCGCCCAAGCCGCCATCTTCAGGCCAGAACCACCGGCCTTGCGCGGCGGCGGGGGGGCTTTGCGCGCGTCGCGTGTGAACGCCTCGCCGGCCGCGGACGGCGCGTCTCCCGCTTTGGTTTCGGGGCCGGAAATCGGGCTGGTTGCCGGAGGATACCCGCCGGCGGCGGGATCGACAGCCGGTTCGGCCAGCCGCGGCGGCATGGAATCTGCCGGCGGGAACGAAGGTGCGGGAAATGCAGGCGCGGGGGGAGTCGGAACAACCGCCGCCGGCTTCGCCGGTTCCGGTTCGACCGAACCCAGGCTTTCGCCCAGAACATCTTCCACCTGATCCTTGAAAGCGTACTCTGATTCGACCGCGGAGATGATCCGGTCGATACCGGCCATCTGCTTGTCGATCGTCGCCTGATCCGGTTTCGGCTCCTTGGCTTCCAGGCGGCCCAGGATCGACGCGCGGGCCTTGGCATAGACCTTTTGCCGGATATCCGGATTGTTCTTGGGCAATCCGTCAATCGTCTTTTTCAAAACGGTTGCAATATCCGCCATACGTTCCGACCTGCCTTGCCTCGGTTTGCGCTCATGCGCCATCGCGCGCACGGGTTGTACGCGTCACGTTAAAGGCTTTTTACCGGAAAATGAAGCGTTTCCAAGGCATTCGTCTGTTGGTTCTGACCGCGGCCGGGCCCATCGCGGATAAGCCGCAGAGCCGCGGGAGTCGAACGGCTGTCAATCCTGGAACGGATCGGTCACCAAGATCGTGTCGTCGCGCTCCGGACTGGTCGAAAGCAGGGCCACCGGCGCACCGATCAGCTCCTCGATATGGCGCACATACTTGACGGCCTGCGCGGGCAGATCGGCCCATGACCGTGCGCCGGCCGTCGTCTGCTTCCAGCCTTCCAGCGTCTCGTAGACCGGTTCCACCCGGGCTTGCGCGCCCTGGCTGGCCGGCAGGTAGTCGATCAATTCGCCATCGAGCACGTACCCGGTGCAGACCTTGATCTCGTCAAGGCCGTCGAGCACGTCGAGTTTGGTCAGGGCAATCCCGCTGATTCCGTTCACGGCGATCGCCTGGCGGACCAGAACCGCATCGAACCAGCCGCAGCGGCGCTTGCGCCCGGTGACCGTGCCGAACTCGTGCCCGCGTTCGCCGAGGAACTGGCCGATCTCGTTGTCCTGTTCGGACGGAAACGGTCCCTCGCCGACGCGTGTCGTGTAGGCCTTGGTGATACCGAGCACATAGTCGATCGTGCCGGGACCCGTGCCCGAACCGGTCGCCGCCTGTCCGGCCACGACATTCGACGACGTGACGAACGGATAGGTGCCGTGGTCGATGTCGAGCAGCGTGCCCTGCGCGCCTTCGAACAGGATACGCGCGCCAGCGCGGCGGCGTTCGTCCAGGATCATCCACACCTTGTCCATGTAGGGCAGCACCCGGTCGGCAACCGAGGTCAGCTCTTCCATGATCTTCTCGTGCGCCACTTCGGGCTGATTCAGCCCGCGGCGCAACGCGTTGTGGTGCGTCAAAAGGCGATCGATCTTGGCCGGGAGCGTTTCGGTGTTTGCCAGGTCCATGACCCGGATTGCGCGGCGGCCGACCTTGTCTTCGTAGGCCGGTCCGATGCCGCGGCGGGTCGTGCCGATCTTGGTGCCCGAATTCGATGCGGCGTCTTCGCGGATTGCATCCAGCTCACGGTGCAGCGACAGGATCAGCGACGTGTTCTCGGCGATCCGCAGCCGGTCGGGACCGATATCGACGCCCTGTTCCGCCAGCCGCCCGACTTCGGTAACGAAAGCATGGGGGTCGAATACGACGCCATTGCCGATAATCGACAGTTTGCCCGGCCTCACCACGCCCGACGGCAGCAGGGACAGCTTGTAGACGACGCCATCCACCACCAGCGTGTGACCGGCATTGTGACCGCCCTGAAAGCGCACCACGACATCGGCTCGTTCCGACAGCCAGTCGACAATCTTGCCCTTGCCCTCGTCGCCCCACTGCGACCCGACGACAACCACGTTGGCCATTTGAATTCCTTTCGCGCCGCAGCGCCACTGCATGCAAACCGGGTCTCTATAGCGGTGTGTGAGCGCCCGCGCGACCCTTGTTTGCCGAGAATGGCGCACCTTCGACAAAAAACCGCACCTTGCCGCGCCTCGCCGCGTGAACTATGCAGACCGAACCAAATCTCCTCCAGCGAGAAAGCGCTCGTCCGATGGCACGCACGGCCTATATCCTGCTGACGTTTACCGCCCTGTTCTGGGGCGGAAACGCGGTAGCGGGCAAGCTCGCCGTCGGCCACATCTCGCCGGTCATGCTCACCAGCTTGCGCTGGCTGGTCGCCTTCCTTGTCATGCTCGCCATTGGTCATCGCAACTTCCGGAACGACCTGCCGGTGCTGCGCGCCAACGCCCTGAAGCTGTTCCTGTACGGCGCGGGCGGGTTCGCCGGCTTCAACATCATTCTGTATTCCGGCCTGCAATACACCACCGCCATCAACGCCACGATCGTGCAGGCCGGCATGCCGATGCTGGTCATCCTGGCCAATTTCGCGCTTTTCGCCATCCGTGTCAGTCCGCTCCAGATTGTCGGATTCTTCCTGACGCTGGCCGGCATCGGCCTCACGGCCGGGCATGGAGACATCGCACGCGTGTTCCAGCTCGATCTCAATCGCGGCGACGCCATCCTGCTGATCGCCGTGCTGCTTTACGCGGCCTACACGGTCGCGCTGCGCTTCAAGCCGCAGGTGCACTGGCAAAGCTTCATGATTGCGCTGACCTTCTCCGCGTTTCTGGCGACCGTTCCGTTTTTGGGATGGGAAGTCGCAAGCGGCACGGCCCACCTGCCCGACATGCTGGGGTTGGCGGCCGGCGCCTACACCGCGATCTTCCCGTCCATCCTTTCGCAGGTGTTCTACATTCGCGGCAACGAGATCCTCGGCGCCAACCGCGCCGGTCTGTTCATCAATGTGGTGCCGATCTTTGGCACCGGTCTGTCGATCCTGATTCTCGGCGAGGCTTTCCAGCCTTTCCATGCCGCTGCCTTGCTGTTCGTGTTTTCGGGCATCGCGATTTCGGAAATGGGTGGACGGCGGCTGGCGGCCCGCACTGGCTAGGACCGCAGCCATTGGCGATCGGCAAAGGCCGCGTTACGATCGGTCAACCGGCGTTTGGTGCGGGGAAGAGATGAAATGGCGAAGGTTTGGTTTCTGGCAGCTGCCGTCCTGCTCGCGGTGAGTACGACATGGCCCGCGGCGGCGGCCGAAAAACTGACGCCGGAAAACTTCACCTGCGAAAAGGCATTCGGTCCCGGTTACACGCCGCATCCCGACTACAAGTTTTCGTGCTGCTGGCCAGGCTTCGAGCCGATACCTGGCAAGCCGGGATGCCGTCCCATCGGCGGCGGCGACACGCCGACGGATGCGGAAACCGGCGACAAGCCGGCGCCGGGCGGCAATGTCCGCGATGCCGAAGGCAGGCCCGGGGCGCCCGGCGAGCATTGCATTCCGCACGGCGGCACCTGCACTCTCCATGGCGCGTCCTGTTGCGCAGCCGGCGACACCTGCAGCGGCAAGTTTCCCAACACGGTCTGCCAGTAGCCGCCGGACGGTCTCGTCCACCGGTCTCAAGCCGAACTTCACTGTCGCCACGCCCGGCGTCACCGCCGTCTGGCCATTGTCAAAGTCCGCTCCCCCGGTATCGCATGGGAGAG
>JBNLDE010000155.1:0-23305 GCA_050304175.1 Zhengella sp.
GCTGCGCGGCGCATTGGTGATCGGCGCCAACATGTCCTTCTTTCTCGGCCTGTTCGTGCTGCCGCTGGCCGAGGCGACGGCGCTCTATTTCGTCGCGCCGCTGCTCATGTCGCTGCTGGCGGTGCCGCTGCTCGGCGAAAGGTTGAGCGCGGCGCGGCTGACCGCGGTGCTGGCCGGGCTGGCCGGCGTGGCGATCATGGTCCGGCCCGGCGGCGACCTGTTCCGCCTCGCCGCGCTGCTGCCGCTCGGTTCGGCCTTCCTCTACTCGATGCTGCAGATCCTGACACGGCGGATCGGGATCTCGGAAAAGGCCTCGACCATGGCGTTTTACACCCAGTCGAGTTTCATCCTGTTTTCCGCGGCATTCGGGCTCGCCTTCGGCGACGGTCACATGCAGTTCGAGCCGGGCACCAGCCTCGATTTCCTGTTTCGCGCCTGGACCTGGCCGGACCTGCATAACGGGATGCTGCTGCTGGCGCTGGGTGCGGTGTCGGCGGCGGTCGGCTACCTGCTGAGCCAGGCCTATCGGCTCGGCCGTGTCTCGGTGGTGGCGCCGTTCGAATATGCGGCGATGCCGCTTGCCGTCGCCTGGGGCTGGCTGGTGTGGGGCGACCTGCCCGACTCGGTGTCGTTCCTCGGCATCGCGCTGATCATCGGCGCCGGGCTTTTCATGGTGCTGCGCGAGAACAGCCAGCGGCGGCGGCGGTTTGCCGCGCGCTCGCGCGTGCCGATCCCCTAGAGTCCGTTTCGAAACGAACTCGGCGGGGGGGCTCAGGCAAGACGCATGCGGCTTAACGTCAGAGCAGGCCGCGGCCCTTCATCATCGCCTCCGGCGAGGGCAGCCGGCCGCGGAAGGCGGTGTAGAGCGCTTCCGGGTCGGCCGAACCGCCCGACGCATAGACATGCCGCTTCAGCCTGGCGGCGAGCGCCGGATCGAACGGGTCGCCGGTTTCCTCGAAAGCCTCGAAAGCGTCGGCGTCGAGCACTTCCGACCACATGTAGGAATAGTAGCCGGCCGAATAGCCGTCGCCGGCGAAGACATGCTGGAAATGCGGCGTGCGGTGGCGCATGGCGATGGCTTCTGGCTTGCGCAATGCCGACATCGTTTCGGCTTCGAAACCAATCGGATTTTTCGGCGGCCTTGCGGCCTGGTGGAAGGCCATATCCATTAGCGCCGAAGCGGTGAACTCGACCGTGGCAAAACCCTGGTCGAAGGTCTCGGCCGCCTTGAGCTTGTCGATCAGGGCCTGCGGCATCGGCTCGCCGGTGCGGACATGGCGGGCATGTTCGTGCAGGATCTCGGGCACGGTGAGCCAGTGCTCGTAAAGCTGCGAGGGCAGCTCGACCCAGTCGCGCGGCACCGCGGTGCCGGAGACGGACGGCCAGGTCGTCTCGCTCAACATGCCGTGCAGGGCGTGGCCGAATTCGTGGAACAGTGTGCGCGCCTCGTCGAGCGACAGCAGCGCCGGTTCGCCCGGGGCGGGTTTGGCGAAGTTCATGATGTTGTAGACGATCGGCATCTGGCCGCCGTCGAGCTTGTGGGCGCGCTGCAATGCGCTCATCCAGGCGCCGGAGCGCTTCGACGGGCGGTTGAAATAATCGGCGAGGAAGGCGCCGCGCTGCGAGCCGTCCGGATTGCGGATCTCGAAGGCGCGGACGTCCGGGTGCCAGGCCTTGACGCCGGGGCGCGGCGCGAAGGTGAGCCCGAACAGACGGCCGGCGACGTCGAAGCAGGCGGCGACGATGTTGTCGAGCTGCAGATAAGGCTTCAGCTCGGCGTCGTCGAAGGCATATTTCTCCGCGCGCAGGCGGTCGGCGTAGAAGCGCCAATCCCAGCCCTCGATCTCGTGGTTGCTACCCCGGTCGGCGGCGATGCGGCGCAGCGCGGCCTGGTCCTCCAGCGCGCGGTCGCGGGCCTTTTCCCAGACCGGGTCGAGCAATTCGTGGACGGCGCCCGGCGTCTTGGCCATGGTGTCGTCGAGCTTGTAGGCGGCGTAGCTGTCGTAGCCGAGCAGCTTCGCCTTCTCCGCCCGCAGCGCCAGTGTTTCGGCGACAATGGCCGTGTTGTCGGTGTCGCCGCCGTTCTGGCCGCGCATGGTGAAGGCGCGCCAGGCAATCTCGCGCAGGTCGCGGCGCGGCGAATAGGTCATGAACGGCTCGTAGATCGAGCGCGACAGGGTGATGGCGTAACGGCCCTTTTCGCCGCGGGCCTCGGCCGCCCCGGCCATGGCGCCGGTCAGGAAGTCCGGCAGGTCGGCGACGTCGTCTGCGTCGAGGAAATGCGCCCAGCCGGCCTCGTCGGCCAAGACGTTCTGGCCAAAGGAGGCGCCGAGGCCGGCAAGCCGTTCGCCGATCTCGGCGAGGCGGGCCTTGCCGGCGTCGTCGAGCTTTGCGCCGGCGCGGACAAAGCCCTTCCAGGTCAGTTCGAGGACACGGCCGGTTTCCGGATCGAGGCCGAGATCTGCGCGCGCCTGGTAAAGGGCGTCGATGCGCGCGAACAATTCGGCGTTCATCGAGATGGCGGCGAAATGGCGGGCCATCAGCGGCGACAATTCGCGCTCCAGCGCCATGATCTCCGCATCGGTGTCGGTCCCGGCCAGGCCCCAGAAGATGGCAGCGACGCGGGACAGCGGTTTACCGGCCAGTTCGAGGCGCTCGAGCGTGTTTTCGATGGTCGGCGCTTCGGGGTTCGCTGCGATCGCCGCGATTTCGGCGTCATGGGCGGCAAAGGCGGCATCGAACACCGGCCGGAAGTCCGCCCTGTCGAGTTTCGCGTAGTCGGGCAGGCCGAGTTCGGCGGTCCAGGCGGTCATCGGGTGGGTGGCGAGGTTGACGGTCACGGCAAGGCCTTTCTGCGGGTTGGCTGTGCCGGATTTAGGGACAAGCGCGCGCCGGCGCAATGGCTTGACGGCGGCGGGATAAATAATATACATGCCTTATTATAAGTTACCCTTACTAATTAGTGCCCATGTCCGACATCGATCCCGATTCACTCGGTTTTCTCGTCTCCGACGTCGCCCGGCTGATCCGCGTGGCGATGGACCGCGCCAACGCGGCGTCCGGCCTCGGCGTCACGCCCGGCGAGGCGCGGGTACTGGCCTATGCGAGCCGCTCCGGGCCGGTGCGGCAGAACCGTCTGGCCGAGTTGATCGGCATCGAGGCGATGACAGTATCGGGCTATCTCGACAGCCTCGAAGCCAAGGGGCTGATTGCGCGCGAAGCCGATCCGGCGGACCGCCGCGCCAAGATCGTCCGGCTGATGCCGGCCGCCGGCGAGGTGCTCGCCTCGATCGCCGACACAGCGACAGCGTTGCGCGCCGCCATGGGGACAGGGCTCGACGATGACGAGTGGGCCGCGGTCAGAACCGGATTGATTCGTATCCGGTCCAATCTGTGCGCCGGTGCGGAGAAATCCGGCAATGAATGAGCGCGTGACCGATGCGGGGCTGACGGTTTCGCCACCCGAACCGATCATGAGCGAAAGGCGGGTTTCCATGATCGGGGCGATGCTCGTCGTGATCGGGCCGATCACCATGGCGCTCTACACGCCGGCCATGACCGAGATCGTCCATGCCTTCGGGACGACGGAATCGGTCGTGAAAATGACGCTGACGCTGTATTTTGCCGGCTTCGCGTTCGGTCAGCTGCTGGCGGGACCGGTGTCGGACGCTCTCGGGCGGCGCCCCGTCATGCTCGGATTCGTCTCGATCTACCTGGCGGCCTCGATGCTGGCCCTGCTCACGCCGTCGGTCGGGATCCTGCTGGCCGCCCGCTTCCTTCAGGGCTTCGGCGCCTCGGCGGGGCTGGCAATCTCGCGGGCGGTGGTCCGCGACCTGTTCACCCACGACGCCTCGTCACGGATCATGAACCTGATCGGCATTATCCTGGCAATCGGCCCGGCGCTGGCGCCGACGATCGGCGGGCTGACCATGGAAATCGCCGGATGGCGCGCGATCTTCGTGATCATGGCCGGCTTCGGCCTCGCCGTCGTCGCGACGGTGCTGCTGGCGCTGCGCGAAACCGTGGATGCCGACATCGCCCGGCTGAGGCCGGTCGCGCTGCTGCGTTCCTATGCGATGCTGGCGGGCGACCCGCGATTCGTAGCGGTGTCGCTGGTGCTTGGCGCGTCGGTGGGCGCGATCTACGCGCAGGCCACGTTCCTGCCCTTCATCATGATGGGCCGCATCGGCCTGTCGCCGTCGGAGTTCGGATTGTCGATGATGTGCCAGTCCGTCAGCTTCTTCACCGGGGCGCTGGTGGTGCGGCGGCTGATGCGCCCGTACAGCGCCTACGCGCTCGTGCCGGTCGGACTCCTGTTCGTGGCGATCGGCTCCGCGGGCACGTCGCTGCTTAATTTCTGGGACCCGAGCTTCGCGCGGGTGATGGTGCCGGTGGCGTTCTACGCGTTCGGCATCGCGTTCATCATGCCGGCCATGTCGACGGCGGTGCTGGCGCCGTTTCCGCGCATGGCCGGAGCCGCGGCCGCGCTCAGCGGGTTCATGCAGATGGGATCGGGTCTGCTGGTCGGATCGGTGGGCGCGCTGATGGGCGACCCGGTCGCGGCGATGGCCATCCTGATTCCGACCATGGGCGCGATCGCGGTTGTTTCCTACCTAGTCTATATCCGGCTGCGGCAAGCGGACGAGCCGGAACCGCGCGCGGATGTCATCGCGTCGATGCCGGCCGGCCGAACGCTGATGGGAAACGGCGCGAAGCGGCGGTGACCGTCAGGTGACGATCTCGATACGGCGTTCGCGAATCGCGTCGCGGACCAGTTCCCAAAGCAGCGCGAAAGACTGGAATCCCTCGTCCGACACCTCGTCCGTGTCGAGCGCGACGACCATAGTTTCAAGCACCGTGTCGAGTTCGTCGCGCAATTGCGTCAGCTCCGCCTCCGATGCCGCGCCGCGGGCCCGCTCGCGCAGCTCCAGAAGCTTGTAATTGTAGACGTCGGCCCGGTTCTTCTGCGCGGAAACCAGACGGCGGCGCAGGGCCAGCACGCCGGAACCGAGCATGGCGAGGACCGTGACGACCAGCGCGATCGGCTCCGCATTCTGCTGCAGGAAACTCGGCTGATCGCGGTTGTAGAACGCCTCGGAGCCGGCATGCAGCGGCATGCTGAGGCCGCGGCTTTCGTCCGGTTTGGAAATAGCCGACGCCAGCGAAAAACGGATCGTCAGGTCGAGACGGTGTTCGAACAGGATCGCGGTCAATTCGCGGATGGCGGCTTCCGGAACGTCCTCGCGGGTGACCAGGATGCGCTCGACCGCCGGCGTCGGCGTATCGCTGCCGGGAACCGGCGACGCGCCGGTGAAGGCGCCAACGGGGATCGACGCCGGTGTCAGGAACGGCCGCTTCAGCGCGATGGCCGAGGCCTGGCGAATCGGTAGGTAGCGCAGTCTCAGGCGCTTGGTCTGGGCGTCCTCGAACATGCGGATGAGGGATTCGTCGCGCAGCGAGCGAACGGTGAACACCCCGTCGTAGCGGCCCGACAGCAGGCCGCGCCGCGCCTCGTCGAATTTGACCGCGCTCCAGTCGAACCCGGTGGTCGACAGATCGTAATGATCCGCCAAGACCCAGAAGGACCGGAACGCGTCGGTGCCGAATTCGGGGATGGCGATGTGCAACCTGGTGATATCGGAAACGGTCCGCACGCCGGTGTCGTCGCGAACGACAAGCTGGAAGTAGTCGGGAAACAGGTCGGCGACGATCCGGACATCGGTGACGACGGGCGTGTCGGCGCGGATGGTGGCGAGATCAATGCGGCGGTTGTTGAGCAGCGAGATGTTGTCGGAGGGGTCGCGTGTCGAGCGGACATCGAGACGGATCCCGGACCCGTGGCGCTCGACCACGTCGGCGACATGACGCATGAGCGCATAGGAATCCGACCCGTAGGGGCCGCTGCCGACCTTGAGCGTGACGATCTCGGGCGCCCGGCCGAACCATTGCCAGGCCACAGCGGCGGCCATGACGACGATCACCGCGAGGGCAGCGACGACGCGTGCGAACAGACGGGCGGAAGCGGAGCGCCGGTTTGCGTGGCGCGTGGAAGCAGGTCCGGTTCGAGTGTCCCTTTTGTCCCCGGCTTCCAGCGTTCCCTCCCCGGCACCCTGTTTCCGGTTACTCCGAGCGCTTGCGCGCGGCGAGTGTCCGCAGCCGCAGCGCATTCAGACGGATGAAGCCGGCCGCGTCCTTCTGGTCGTAGGCGCCGCGATCGTCCTCGAAGGTGACCAGCGCGTCGTCATAGAGCGATTTCGGCGACTTGCGGCCGGTGACGATGACATTGCCCTTGTAGAGCTTGAGCCGCACGGTGCCCTCAACATCCTGCGACGCCTTGTCGATCGCCGCCTGCAGCATCTCGCGCTCGGGCGAGAACCAGAAGCCGTTGTAGATCAGTTCGGCATAGCGCGGCATCAACTCATCCTTGAGATGCGCGGCGCCGCGGTCGAGCGTCAGCGACTCGATGGCGCGGTGCGCCGCCAGCAGGATCGTGCCGCCCGGCGTTTCGTAGACGCCGCGCGACTTCATGCCGACGAAGCGGTTTTCGACCAGGTCGATGCGGCCGATGCCATTGTCGCGGGCAAGATCGTTGAGCGCGGCCAGCAGAGTCGCCGGGCTCATCGCCTTGCCGTTGAGGGCGACCGCGTCGCCGGACTTGAATTCGAGCGTGATCTCGGTCGGCGTATCGGGCGCATCCATCGGCGAAATGGTGCGCTGATAGACATATTCCGGCGCTTCCTGCCACGGATCCTCCAGCACCTTGCCTTCCGAGGAGGAATGCAGAAGGTTCGCGTCTACCGAGAACGGGGCTTCGCCCTGCTTGTCGCTTGGCACCGGGATCTGGTGGTCGCGGGCAAAATTGATCAGGTCGGTCCGCGACTTGAAGGTCCAGTCGCGCCACGGCGCGATCACCTTGATGTCGGGGTTGAGCGCATAGGCTGACAGCTCGAACCGCACCTGGTCATTGCCCTTGCCGGTGGCGCCGTGGGCGATGGCATCGGCGCCGGTCTCGGCGGCGATTTCGACCAGGCGCTTGGAAATCAACGGGCGGGCGATCGAGGTGCCGAGCAAATAGGTGCCTTCGTAGACCGTGTTGGCGCGGAACATCGGGAAGAAGAAATCGCGGACGAATTCCTCGCGCAGGTCCTCGATGTAGATTTCGCGGATGCCGAGCATTTCGGCCTTGCGGCGCGCCGGCTCCAGCTCGTCGCCCTGGCCGAGATCGGCGGTGAAGGTCACCACTTCGGCGTTGAGCTCGGTCTGCAGCCACTTCAGGATGATCGACGTATCGAGGCCGCCGGAATAGGCAAGCACGACTTTCCGGACATCTTTCCACTGGGTCATTTTCAACAATTCCATACAGGCAATCGAAGGCGCATCGGGGCGGGCTTCAGGGTCGCGGCACTTTACTCATTGTGCGGCCGCGCTCAAGCACTTGTTGGTTTCAGTCGGTCAGTTCGGCGGCCGGATCGGCGCCGGCCCGCTTTTTCAGTTCGCCGCGCGCAAAGACCCACATGTCGATCAGGCTGACCAGCGCGAAGGCGGCCAATGTGGCGATCGCGCCGAGCACGGTGTCGGACAGGTAGTGACCGCCGAATGCGATGCGCATTCCGCTGGCGAAGACGGCGAAGGCCAGGGCCGCCAGCATGGCCGGCACGCGCCAGGCGCGCGGGACGATGACAGCGAGGCAGACCATCCAGAACGCGCTGGAGGCCTCGCCGGAAATGAAGGAGCAGTTGGCCGGGCAATAATCGGTTTTGAGGCCCGCCGGCACGAAGGGAAGCGACCCGCCGAACAGGTCGGTATGGATCGGACGCGGGCGACCCCAGTTCTGCTTCAGGAGGGCGTTGGTAAACAGCAACGGCCCGACGATCATGGCCCACATCAGCGAGAACTTGATGCGGATGCGCGGATCGGCGAGCGACTTTTCCTGATACCAACGCCAGGCCGCATAAAGCGCGATCAGAACGGTCAGCGCCACGGGCAATGTACGGTTGAATGTCCGTATCGATTGCCAGAAAGGGTCCTGGCCAAGCGCGAAGGAGCCGCAGATCCGGCCGACGATCCCGGCATCGCAGGCGCGCGCGGAAAAGAACCAGGCGGACGTATCTATGTCGAGTTCCGGCCAGAGGTAGAAAAACACGGCCAGGGCGAGCCACAGGGCGACGAGAACCACGACCGTGAGCGGACGGCCCCATATCCCGTAAATCGTGCTTGCTGGCGGCAATTGCGCTGCGGACCGCATGGGTTTTTCCTTGGAAAGCTGCTGGCGATGGGAATATGACGATTGTGGCAAAAACACAACCGCGGCAAAAATGACCTTCATTCCCGAGAGCACCGTTCTGGTTCCCTTCATCTTCGCGACCGTGATCCTGGCGATCACGCCGGGCCCCGACATGACGCTGTTTGTCGGACGGGCCCTGACGCAGGGCCGCGCGGCCGGTTTTGCCGCCATGGCGGGCACATTTTGCGGCGTCACGGTACACGCTTTCCTGGTCGCCGCCGGCATCTCGGCGCTGATCGTCGCCTCGCCGAAGGCCTTTCTCGTGCTCAAGCTGTTCGGCGCGGGCTACCTGGTGTTCCTCGCCTGGCAGGCGATCGTGAAGGGCTCGGCGTTTTCGCCCGGCGGCGGACCGGTGCAGCGCCAGTCCCATTTCCGCAACTGGCTCGCCGGATTCGGGGTCAACCTGTCGAACCCGAAGATCATCCTGTTCTACATGACCTTCCTGCCGCAATTCGTCTCGGCGAGCGATCCGCAGGCGCCGGCCAAGCTGTTCTTCCTCGGGGTGCTGTTCATCGCGGTGTCGATCCCGATCACCGCGCCGATGGTGCTGGCGGCCGACACGTTCGCGATGCTGCTGAAGCGCAATCCGAAGGTGACGCGGGCGATAGACTGGCTGTTTGCCGGCGTGTTCTCGGCGTTTGCGGTCAGGATTCTGATGACGTCGAATCGATGACCGGCGCCCGCCACGCACCGGACCCGCGCCCCGCGACCAGCCAGTAGCACCAGCCGCCGACGAAACCGGCGGCGATGACGAAGGCCGCCAGGCCCGAATCGGCGGCCATCTGCGCCGGATCGATCGCCAGCGACAGGGCAGCCAGGCCGAGGGCGGCCGCGCCACCGAGCGTGTGAGGCAGCCAGTCGCGCGCCGCCTTGTATTCGGCCAGCGCGATCAGCGCGCCGGCGGGGATGGCCACTTGCCAGGCAATCCAGGCCGCCAGCACCGGGACGGTCAGGAACGAGGTGATGGAGAGGATCTCGCGGATCTTGGGAAGGATGAACGGCGCAAGCCCGACATAGATCAGGATATGGGCCGCGCCCGACAGGACCAGGCAGGCAAAGACAAAGCCGGCGACGATGGCGATGAGACGGAAAAGGACGCGAAAGATCGCGCTCATTCGCCGCCGTGCCCAGCGATCATCATCGCTTCGAGGGCGAGGCGGTCGGTTTTCTTCAACCGCTCCGATTCCGACTTGAGCTGGCCGCAGGCGGCCAGAATGTCGCGGCCGCGCGGGGTGCGGATCGGCGAGGCGTAGCCGGCCTGGTTGATGAAATCGGCGAATTTCTCGATCTGCTCCCAGTCCGAGCACTCGTAGCTGGAACCCGGCCAGGGATTGAACGGGATGAGATTGATCTTGGCCGGAATGCCCTTGAGCAGGCGCACGAGATCGCGGGCGTCGGTCAGCGAATCGTTGACGCCCTTGAGCATGACGTACTCGAAGGTGATGCGGCGCGCGTTCGACAGGCCGCGATAGTCTCGGCAGGCCTGGAGCAGCTCGGCCAGCGGGTATTTCTTGTTGATCGGCACCAGCTCGTCGCGCAGCGTGTCATTGGTCGCGTGCAGCGAGATCGCCAGCATGACGCCGATCTCCTCGCCGGTGCGGTAGATCTCGGGCACCACGCCGGAGGTCGACAGCGTGACGCGTCGCTTCGACAGCGACAGGCCGTCGCCGTCGGTGGCGATCAGCAGTGCCTTCTTGACCTCGTCGAAATTGTACAGCGGCTCGCCCATGCCCATCATGACGATGTTGGTCACCTTGCGCTCGGTCGCCGGCACGATGGCGCCGGCGGGCGTGTCGTGGCCGGGGAAGTCGCCGAGCCGGTCGCGCGCGGTCAACAGCTGTTCCAGGATCTCGGCGGCGGTCAGGTTGCGCACCAGCTTCTGGGTGCCGGTGTGGCAGAACGAGCAGTTGAGCGTGCAGCCGACCTGCGAGGAGATGCACAGCGTGCCGCGCCCTTCTTCGGGAATGTAGACCGTTTCGATCTCGACCGGCTTGCCGGCGCCGCGCGAGGGGAAGCGGAACAGCCATTTGCGCGTGCCGTCCTGCGAGATCTGCTCCTCGACGATCTCGGGGCGGGTGATGGTGAAACTCTCCGCCAGCAGGACGCGCAAATCCTTGGAAATGTTGAACATGGCCGAGAATTCGGACACGCCGCGGACATAGAGCCAGTGCCAGAGCTGGCCCACGCGCATGCGCAGCTGGCGTTCCGGCACGCCGATCGCGGCCAGCGCCTCGGCCAGCTCATCGCGCGTCAGGCCGATCAGGCCCGGCTTTTCGGCGGTCGCGGCCGCTGCGCGCCGCGTAAGGTCCAGTGTCGTGGTCATCGTTCAAGCCTGTGCGGAACGGGGCGATCGACCCGCCTCATCCAAAGGGTGCACATATCATGGCGACCTCAAATCGTCACGCGCATATCGGTTTGCCGGGGTTCCGGCGCAAGATGCAAAAAGGCCGGCGCAAACGCCCCGGCCCGTCCTGCGCGTTCTGCGATGCGCTACTTGCAGTCGGAAATCGACTTGAGCGCCGCGGTCACGCCCTTCAGCGAGAAGGAGTAGTGGGTGGGATTGCCCCTGCCCGAGGTCGCCGACACTTCCATGGTCGCGCCCGCGCGCATGGCGGCAAGCAACTGCGGCTCCTCGGCGGCGTTCTCGAGCCAGGCATACTTGCCCTCGACGAACATCGAATAGCTCTTGTCGCCGGTCTTCACCGTCACCTTGGAGCCTTCCTTCATGGTGTAGGCGGTGACGAATTGCGGCTCGTAGGACACGTTCTGGCCGGGCTTCATCGAGACGATGAAATAGATGTCGCCATGGTCGAGCGAAGCCGGCTCCTTGGTTTCGGGAACGGACAGGACATAGCAGACCGTTCCTTCCTTCTGGTTCTTGTAGCTGAAGGTGCCCCAGGCCGAGAACTGCTGCAGCCGCTGGGAAGTCTGTGCAGCGGCCGGGAGTGCGGCAAGAATAATGAGAGTTGCCAGGCTGGCTTTCAGTCCACGCATTGGTCGCGGTTTCCCCGTCGTCCGGTGTTTCATCGGCGGTCCGCTTGGAAGCGGCCGGCTGGCTTCATTTTGAGGCGATCGCAGTTACCGAACCGTAAATACCCATCCGGTCGGCCGACCGCTACCCGGGGACGAAGCCCTACCCGCAATTGATCAAAAATGCCACGAAAAAGGCAAGAATTTGACTGCCCGCGGCAAATTTTTCAGTCGGATTCGCGGGCGTCTTCATGCCGGAGCGCCCGTTTCGCGGCCTGGCGGTGAGCGGGCGTGATGCTGGAGCGAATCGCCGCAAGCGCGGCGGTCAGCACCGCGAGGTCGTCGGTGAAGCCGATGCCGGCGAGAAAATCGGGCACCGCGTCGAGCGGCAGGACGAAATAGGCCAGCGCGGCGAGCAGGATGCCACGGACCTTCAGCGGCGTGCGCGGATCGAGGGCGCAGTAATAGCCGGCGACCACATCCTCCATCATCGGGATCTGCCGCGCGGCCTTCTTCACTGTTTTCCAGAACCGTTCGCGCACCCGTTTTTCGCGGCGGCGGTTTTCGCTTTCGCCGACCGGCTCGAGGATTTCGCCGATCTTGACGTCATCCATTGGTCCAGCTCCGTATCTTCAACATGGCCAAGATGTGGTGGTTGCCGCCGGCCGAAGCAAGTCCGGGGCGGTTGGCCGGCCCTGTTTCAGGCGGCGGCGTATCGGTCCATAAGGGCCGCCAGTTCGAGGTCGAGCGCGGTCACGCCGCCCGAATCATGGGTGGTCAGGCGGACATCGACACGCCGGTAGACGTTCGACCAGTCGGGATGATGGTCGAGTTTTTCGGCGGCCAGCGCGGCCCGGGTCATGAAGGCGAAAGCCTCCGAGAAATTCGCGAAAGTGAACTGCTTTTCGATCGACTTGCCATCTGCCGCAGCCTGCCATCCCGGCCGCACCTTGAGTGCTTGCGCCAGCGCCTGTCCTTCGAGAAGTTCGCGTGCCATTGCCTCGTCCTTGCCTTGCAGCTATGTGCAGTGGGTCGAATTTAGCGCATTGTCCATGTCCGAAAAGCCCCCGGTCAAAATCCTGTTCGTCTGCCTCGGCAACATCTGCCGGTCGCCGCTTGCCGAGGGCATCATGCGCGCAGTGGTCGGCGAAGCCGGGCGCGACAGCGATTTCGTCATCGATTCGGCGGGCACCGGCGGCTGGCATGTAGGCTCGGCGCCCGATCCGCGCTCGATCGCGGTGGCGGCGCGCAACGGCATCGACATCGCGGCGCAGCGCTGCCGCCGGATCGAGCCGGCCGATTTCGAAAGCTTCGATCTCATTCTGGCGATGGACCGGTCGAACCTGGACGACCTGCTGGCGCTCGCGCCCGCGCCGGCCCGCCCGAAGGTGCACATGTTTCTCGCCTATGCGTCGGGGCAGGACAAGGAAATCGGCGATCCCTATTACGGCGGCGCGGACGGCTTCGACCGCGCTTACCGGATCATCCGCGATGCGTCGCTGTCGCTGATCGACCGGTTTACCTGAGAAGTCGGGTGAGCGCCCTGCAGCGGCCAGGCCTCCTCGACGACATAGGGGCCGCCGCCGACGGAATCGCGCGACGACATCAGCACGAAACGTCCGACCCTGAACGGCACGGTGGAGAAATTGCCGCGCGCCGAAAGCCATGCGGCGACCTCTTCGGTGCGCGCCGTCTTCAGCCGCGCCAGGGTGACATGCGGGGAAAACTTGCGCGGGTCGGCCGGCAATCCGAGGCGCTGGCACTTGCGTTCGATCTCGGCCTGCAGAGCGATCAGATCGGGCGACGCCGCGACCGTGGCATGGATGCTGTGCGGCTTTTTCGAACCGAAAGCGCCGACGCCGCTCAGCCGCAATTCGAAGGCCGGGCGGCGGACCCGGTCGAGCGCGTTGACAATTTCGTCGGCAACGTGGCCCTCCACATCGCCGAAAAACCGCAGGGTTATGTGGTAGTTCTCGACATCGATCCAGCGGGCTCCCGGCAGCCCGCCGCGCAGGAGCGACAAGGACATCGCGGCGTCGCGCGGTATCTCGAGTGCGGTGAAAAGTCGTGGCATAGCCCCCTCCCCGAATCGAGTTTCTAGGGCCAGCGAATCACCCTTTGGAGCGTTCGGCAACCCGTTATTTGGACTAGCTCGCGTTATTTCGACACGACCCGCGGTCACAATTCGGCCACCAGCCAGTGCATCTTGCGGGTCAGGGAAAACCAAGGCGGGCAGTTTGTTTCCGGCGTTGTGCAAGGAGCGACTGCCATGAATACACAACTCGACAACAGTTCATCGGGCGGCATACCGCCCGGTCCGGGCTTCGACAGAAGCGCCATAGCCATCCGACAGTTGTGGCCGCACGAGAGCGCCGTGTTCGCGGCGCATCTGGCGCGGCTCGACGAGGACGATTTGCGCCTGCGGTTCGGCTCCACGGTCAACAAGGCGTTCCTGGCCCGTTATGCGCGCGAGGCGATTGCCGCCGAGGGCGTGGTCAAGGGCGCGTTTGTCGACGGAATCTGTCGTGGGGTCGGCGAGGCGCGGATGCTGGACCGTCCGGACTACGACGTGGAAGCGGCATTCTCGGTCGAACGGACCTATCAGGGGCACGGCATGGGCGGAATGCTGTTTCGCCGCGTGGTTCGCGCAGCGGCCAATCGCGGCGGAACGCGCGTTTACATGATCTGCCTGCACTCGAACCAGCGCATGATCCGGCTTGCCCGAAACCATGAAGCCGATATCCGTACCGATCCGGACGGCGTGATCGCGGAAATCGTGCGCAATCCCGATTCGATCTTCAGTGCGGGCACGGAGCTTTTCGCCGAGAGCCTGTCCTATCTGCTGACCGTGCCGATCTGGTCGCTGCGCAAGGCGGCGTCGAACGAATCGGGGCCGGCGGACGACTAGCTATCGGCGCGCCTGGAGCGTGCCGATGGTGTCGACGACCAGCGGCAGGATCCCTTCGACGATGCGGTCGACACCCGCCGGGTCCGGATGCATGCCGTCATCGAGCAGCAGTTGCGGCCGGGCGGCGACGCCGTCAAGGAAGAACGGGTAGAGCGGCACGGCATGTTTCGCCGCCAGCTCGGGATAGATCAGATCGAAGGCGGCCTGGTAGTCGGGGCCCATGTTCGGCGGCGCCATCATGCCCGCGAGCAAGACAGCGATCTTGCGTTCGCCGAGGCGCGCGATCATGGCGTCGAGATTCCGGCGGGTGATCTCGGGCGTAATCCCGCGCAGGGCGTCGTTGGCGCCGAGCTCGAGGATGACGAGATCGGTGCCGTCGGGCACGGACCAGTCGAGGCGTGCCAACCCGTCGGACGTCGTGTCGCCCGAAACGCCGGCATTTGCGACCTCGACGTCAAGGCCGCGCGCGCGCAGCGCCATTTGCAACCGGGCGGGAAATCCTTCGTCCGGTCCGAGCCGATAACCGGCCATCAGGCTATCGCCGAAGCCGACGATGCGAACCGTGCCGGCCCGGGCTTCGGCGGAATATGTGAGAACCAGGACCGTCAGGATCGCCGGGATTGAAATCCAAGGTTTAAATCGCATCGTATCCGCCCCATATCAGCCGGCAATCATCGCTCGCCGTTCATATAGGACTCTGCTTCCGTGACCCAACCCGTAATCGCACTCCGCCAGGTTTCCCTGACGCTCGGTGCCGGCGCTTCCTCTGTCCATGTGCTCAAAAACATCGACCTGACCGTCGCGCGCGGCGAAACGGCCGGCATTGTCGGCCCGTCCGGTTCCGGCAAGTCGACCCTGCTGATGGTGATCGCGGGACTGGAACGGATCGACAGCGGCGCGGTGGAGGTCGCCGGCCAGCCGATCCACACCATGAGCGAAGACGCGATCGCCGCGTTTCGCGGCCGCTCGGTCGGCATCGTGTTCCAGTCCTTCCACCTTATCCCCAACATGACCGCGCTGGAGAATGTGGCGGTTCCGCTCGAGCTGGCCGGACATGGCGACCCGTTCGGTGTCGCGGCGCGCGAGCTCGAAGCGGTCGGGCTCAGCGACCGCGTGACCCACTATCCGGGCGAACTGTCCGGCGGCGAGCAGCAGCGCGTGGCGATTGCGCGCGCGTTGGCGCCGGAACCGGCGATCGTCATCGCCGACGAACCGACCGGCAATCTCGACGAGCGCACCGGCGGACAGATAGCCGATCTGCTGTTTTCGACGGCTAAGGCCCGCGGCACGACACTGTTGCTGGTTACCCACGACATGGCGCTTGCCGAGCGCTGCGGGCGGAGGATTGAAATCCATTCCGGGCGCATCAATGCCGGCGATCCGGTCTTGGCGGCGCGGGCATGACCGCGAGCCGGACGCTGGCCCTGGCGGTGCGGTTCTCGCTGCGCGAGATGCGCGGCGGCCTGTCCGGATTCTTCATCTTCCTGGCTTGCATCGCGCTCGGGGTCGGTGCGATCGGCGGCGTCAACTCCGTTGCGCGCTCGATCACCGGCGGCGTGGAAAGCCAGGGCCAGTCGATCCTTGGCGGCGACATGCGGTTCAAACTCGTGCAGCGCGAGGCCGACGCGTCCGAACGCGCGTTTCTCGACACGCTCGGCGATGTGGCGGTGAGCGCGGAAATGCGCTCAATGGTGCGCCTGGACGACGGGTCGGACCAGACGCTTGCCGAAATCAAGGCAGTCGACGGCGCCTACCCGCTTTACGGCACGCTGACGACTGAACCGGCGCTGGCGCGCGATGACCTGTTCGGGCGGCGCGATGGCATATTCGGGGCGGTCGCGGCCCCGATCCTGTTCGACCGGCTCGGCTTGGAGCCGGGTGATACGATCCGGCTGGGTTCTGCGACGTTCCAGTTGCGCGCCCGGCTTACCGAGGAGCCAGACCTGGTGTCCGGCGGTTTCGGGTTCGCGCCGCGGCTGATGGTGTCTCTCGACGGGCTGGCGGTCGCGGATCTTGTGAAACCCGGAAGCCTGGTGGAGCATGTCTACAAGGTCAGGCTGCCGGCCGGCGCGACCGCGGCGCAAATCGCGACCATCCAGGCCCGGGCGCAGGAAAAGTTTCCCGAGGCCGGCTGGGCGATCAGGGACCGGGCCAACGCCGCTCCCTCGCTGTCGGCCAATATCGAGCGGTTCTCGCAATTCCTGACCCTTGTCGGCCTGACGGCACTGGTGGTCGGCGGGGTCGGGGTCGCCAATGCGGTACGCGCCTATCTCGACGGCAAGCGCGGGGTGATCGCGACCTTCAAGTGCTTGGGAGCGTCGGGCCGCTTCGTGTTCTCGGTCTACCTGGTCCAAATCCTGATCATCGCGGCAATCGGCATCGCAGCCGGGCTGGTGATTGCTGCGGCGATGCCGCTGGTGGCGACAAGGCTGCTGGCGACGATCCTTCCGGTCCCGACCTCCGGCGGCCTCTACCCCGACGCGCTGGCGAGCGCCGCGCTGTTCGGCGCGCTGGTGACTTTGGCCTTTGCGCTGCTGCCCCTGGGGCGCGCCCGCGATGTGCCGGCGACCGCGCTGTTCCGCGAACTCGGATTCGAGGCGCGCGGGCTGCCGCGGCTGTTCTACCTGGGCGCGGCGGCGCTGGTGATCGCGGTGCTGGCCGGCCTGGTGATCTGGCTGGCGCACGACCGGATGGTGGCGGCGGTGTTCCTCGGTGCAGTCGCGGTCGCCTTCGTGGTCCTGCGGCTGGTGAGCCTTGGCGTGCAGTGGATCGCCCGCGGTGCGCCGCTGGTGCGCTCCACCCCGGCGCGGCTGGCGATCGGCAACATCCACCGGCCGGGCGCGCTGACGCCGTCGGTCGTGCTCTCACTCGGTCTCGGCCTGACCCTGCTGGTGACGCTGGCGCAGATCGACGGCAACCTGCGCAGCCAGATCACCGGAACGTTGCCGGAACGGGCGCCGAGCTTCTTCTTCATCGACATCCAGAACTCCGAGGTCGAGGATTTCGCGCATCTGATCAACAGTGTGGCGCCGGAAGGCAAACTGGTGCGCGTGCCGATGCTGCGCGGGCGGGTGACCGCGCTTAACGAAACCGACCTGACCAAGATGGATATCCCGAAGGAAGGCAGCTGGGTACTGCGCGGCGACCGCGGCCTGACCTATGCGGCGCGGCCGCCGGAAAACGCTACCATCGTCGACGGCAAATGGTGGCCGGCCGACTACGCCGGCGAACCGCTGGTATCGTTCTCGGCGGAAGAAGCCGGCGAACTCGGGCTGAAGGTCGGCGATACGGTCACGGTCAATGTGCTCGGCCGCAATGTGACGGCGCGGATCGCCAATCTGCGCGAGGTCGACTGGGAATCGATGGGCATCAATTTCGTCATGGTGTTTTCGCCGAACACGCTGGCCGGCGCGCCGCATGCCTGGCTTGCCACGCTGGCGCTGAATGGCGAGACGCCCGAACAGGAGCGCGACATCCTCAACGCCGTGACGCGGCAGTTCCCGGCCGTGACGAGCGTGCGAGTGAAGGACGCGCTCGACATCGTCAACAGGATCGCCGGGCAATTGGCGACCGCAATCCGCGCGGCGGCGGCGATCGCGCTGATCGCATCGGTGCTGGTGCTGTCAGGAGCGCTCGCTGCTTCCAACAGGGCGCGCATTCACGACGCGGTGGTGCTGAAGATGCTGGGCGCGACACGGCGGGTGCTGGTTTCGGCCTTCGTGCTGGAATACGCGATGATCGGTCTGGCGACCGCGGTTTTCGCCCTGATCGCGGGCGGTGTGGCCGGCTGGTTCGTGGTCGCGCGGATCATGACGCTGCCATCGGCGTTCCTGCCCGAAGTTGCGGTTTCCACTGTGGTCATCGCTTTGGTCCTGACAGTCGGCTTCGGGCTGGTCGGCACATGGCGGGTGCTCGGACACAAGGCGGCGCCAGTGCTGCGCGACCTCTAGGCCAGGACGGCGTTCAGGGGTGAATTCGGCGGCATTCCGCCCAGGCCCTGTGTCCCGATTCGACCCGGATCAGGGTTGTTTTCATTAACTTTTAGACAGGAAAGGCCGATCGCGCCCGCAATCAGGGCATTTACGCGCGGTATCGGGCGTCAAGGTCTTGTCGCGGGGGGAAAGAGTCATCATATTCCCCACAGGCATGCTGGAGTTCCGCCAGCGGCGCCTGGGCGTGTGCGGCGGATTGCGCACCGGCCCGACACCGGACGGAACAGAAGCAAAGAGGATTTCAATGGCTGAACTTCGCAACTACCAGGTACGCCCGGGTATGCAGGGCTATGCCGACACCTCGATCGACGAGGGTCTGCGCGCCTACATGCTCAAGGTGTACAACCTCATGGCGCTTGGCCTCGTCATCACGGGCGTGGCGGCGTTGGGGCTGTTTTCGCTGGCCACGACCAATGATCCGACCCTCGGCGTCGCCCAGGTGCGCGACGGCCTCTACCTGACCCAGACCGGCGCCACGATCTGGACATCGCCGTTGCGCTGGGTGCTGATGCTTGCCCCGCTGGGCGTGGTGTTCTTCCTGAGCTTCAGGATCAACAAGATGAGCGTTTCGGCGGCACAGACCACGTTCTGGGCCTATGCCGGCCTTGTCGGCCTGTCGCTTTCGACCATCTTCCTGGTCTTTACCTCGGCCTCGATCGTGCAGACCTTCTTCATCACCGCGACCGCGTTCGGCGGCCTGTCGCTGTGGGGCTACACGACCAAGCGCGATCTGACCGGCATGGGCTCGTTCCTGGTAATGGGCGTGTTCGGGCTGATCATCGCGATGCTGGTCAACATCTTCCTGCAGTCCTCGGCGCTGCAATTCGCCATCTCGGCGATCGGCGTCCTGGTGTTCGCAGGCTTGACCGCCTACGACACGCAGCAGATCAAGGAAATGTACTACGAGGGCGACGGCGAGGCCGTGATGGGCCGCAAGGCGATCATCGGTGCGCTGCGCCTCTATCTCGACTTCATCAACCTGTTCATGTTCCTGCTCCAGTTCCTCGGCAACCGGAACTGAGAACCGAACTGACGACACACGGGAAGGCGGCCTCTTGGCCGCCTTTTCTTTTTGGCGGCAGCGTTGCATGATCGCGGCCGCCTGACCGTTTCCGCAAAGTGCCGTCCGCATGATCCCGATCCGCCCCGCCCGCGCAGGCGATCTCGCCGAAATCCGCGACATCTATGCCGACGCCGTAATTCACGGCACGGCGAGCTACGAGCTGGAGCCGCCGGATCTGGCTGAAATGACGAAGCGGTTCGAGATCCTGAATGCGGCGGGCTATCCCTACATCGTCGCAAGCGGCGAAGATGATTCGGTGTTGGGCTATGCCTATGCCGGCCCGTTCCGGCCGCGGCCGGCCTATCGCTACATGGTGGAGGACTCGATTTACATCGCGCCGGCGGCCAAGGGACGCGGGATCGGACGCGCCCTGCTCGACCGGCTGATCGCGGAAGCGACGGCGCTGGAATTCCGCCAGATGGTCGCGGTGATCGGCGACGGTGCGCACAATTCGGCTTCGATCCGCCTGCACGAGGCAGCCGGCTTCGCCTATGCGGGCACCATCAGGGGATCGGGCTTCAAGCACGGGCGCTGGCTGGATACCGTGTTCATGCAGATCGCGATGAATGGCGGCGCCGAGCGCCCGCCCGCGCCGGGATCGGTGCCGGACCGAATGTATGGGCGTTAGCGTCTGAAAGAATGGCCGTTTTTCGCGGCGAGGCCCGCTGCCTGTGGCAACTCCCCGGGATTCGGGGCCGGTCGATGATTCGCCGGGTCCATCGGCCTGGCGCCGACGCGCCAATCAGCGGCTTAGCCCTTGACCAGTTTCAACGGTTTGTCGAACACGGTGAGAACGCGTGCCAGTTCGTGGCCGCGCTTCAGGATCACGCCGGCGGAATTGACCACCGACCACGCGCCCTGGCGCCGTGCGAGCTTGGGTTCCTTGACGATCTGGAAAAGGGGTGTCTCGCTGGTGCGCCGGAAGACCGAGAACACGGCCCGGTCCTTCAGATGGTCGATCGCGTAATCGCGCCATTCATTGGCCGCCACCATGAAACCGTAAAGGCGCAGAACCTGTTCCAGTTCGCGCCGGTGAAATGTGACCGGCATCTCGTCACGCTGCCGCCTTGCCTCGTGCAGCGTGACGAGATTTGATGGCTCACCCTCCGTGAAATCGCTTTCGCCGCGATCCTCCATTGCGTGACCTTTCGAACAGTTTTGTGACACGCCAGCGTCGCGCGTTCGCCGTTGAAATGCAAGCCTTTGGGACCTGCGCAACCAGGCGGTCGGCGGGCGCCGCATGTCCAAGTGAAACATTCTGTCGAAATTGGTGATCCGGTCGCCGTATTTCCGCCCCTTTCCGGCCAAACCGGTGCCGCAATCAAAAGTGACCATCCCCTTGTTGCCTGAGACGGTTCGATCCGGCGGCGGACCGTAAACCCCCAAGCCCCCCGCCCGCGGGACGTTTGTCGGATCGAACCAACCTCGCAGGAGCATTCCAGCCCCGCGTACAATCAAAGCGACATCTAACCGGCCCGTGCGGCCGGTTTTTTGTGCGCGGATCGAAATCGCGCCCTAGTAGGTCAGCATCGCCGAGCCGATGATCGCGCCCGGCTTGTCGCCGGGGCCGAAGGCCTGGACCAGCACCGCGCAGCCGCCGCCACCCTTCTGCTCCATCTCGCCTTCGGGCAATTCGAGGCGCACGGGATCGCCATGCCACATGCCCGCGGTGTGCCAGCCGGTCACGGCATTCCAGTATTTCACCGTGCGGCCGCGGTTTTCGCCGCGCTTGACCGCCACATCCTGCACCGGATCGAAATAGATAACGATGACGCGCGCGTCGCGGACATTTCCGCGGGCGCTGCCAACCGAGATACCGAGCATGCCATGTTCGCGGGTGATCTCGACATCGACCATCCCGTTGTTGCCCGCCCCGGCGTCCTGCTGCAGCAGGGACAACACGTTGGAACCGCGCGACCCGACGACGTCGTGGCGGCCATTGACGACGGCCTGCGGCGTATAGATCGAGGAATTGCCGAGGCTTGCCCGATAGGATCTCTGCCGGGCGGTGTTGTCCGGATCGCCCATCGTGTCCTTCCAGCCGAGATAATCCCAGTAGTCGACATGGTAGGCCAGCGCGATGACGTCGCCGCGTTCGGCCAGCTTGCCGAGGACCGCATCGGCGGGCGGGCAGGACGAGCATCCCTGGCTGGTGAAAAGCTCGACCACGCCGAGCGGCCTAGACAATTCGCCGGCCGACGCGGCGCCCGCCGACAGCAGTGCGGCGAGCGCGAACGGGGTCAGGCGTGCAAGAAAGCTTTTCATCGGTTCGGGCGGTCCCTTGGGAGGTTTGTTGCCTTGGATGCCCGGATATTAGGCGCAACCGCCGTTCAAGAGGAAGTCACGTTGCGGTGAGAGGCAATGTGACCGCGGACGGCCGGGTCATCAGGCCCGAGAGCCATGAATTTCGACGGCGCAGGAAATCCATCAGGCGCTCGTCGAAATCGTCGCCCACGGCATTCGCGACGGATGGCCGAGCGGCGAGCGCGGCCCGCCATGCGTGTATCTTGGGCCTGTCGTCGAGGATCCCGAAATCGCCGATGCGGTCGAACGCGTCGAAATAGCGGAAGACGGGACCGAACGCGGCGTCGACCAGCGAGAACCGGTCGCCGTCGAACCACGGGTTCCCCGCCAGCCGGCTTTCCAGCCGGCCGAACTTCAAGGAAAGCGACGCGACCTTCGCCTCGAACACCGGCTCGTCCGGCGCGGAATAGAAGCCCGCGATGTCGTTGAGCACGGCCGAACCGAACTCGATCCAGCCGCGATGCTCGGCGCGGCGCAGGGCGTCGGGCGGATGCAGCGGGTCGGGCTGCGTCTCCTCGAGATATTCGAGGATCACCGCCGATTCGAATATGGCGGTGTCCCCGACCTTCAGGACGGGTGTCTTGCCAAGCGGGGACATGGCGACGAACCAGTCGGGTTTCGCCGACAGGTCGATGTCGATCCGGCGGAACGGCACGCGCTTCTCCTTAAGCGCGATCGCGGCGCGCTGGACATAGGGGCAGAGATGATGGGAAACGAGCGTCAGGCCGGCCATGTCACTCTCCCCAGACATAGAACAACGCGTCGTTCTCGACGGCGGTCGAGATGAACATGAGCCTCGACCCCTTCGCGGCCGGGCCCTTTTCACGGTTTCCGGTTGCCATGTCGAACTCCGCGCCGTGCCAGGCGCAGACCAGCTTGTCGCCCTTGCACTCGAGCGGCCCGCCGAAATGCAGGCAGGTATTCGCCGCGGCGCGGATCCGGTCGCCGGAACGGTAGACATGAACCTCGCGGCCGAAGAACGGGACGACCGCCGATCCGGTCGCGGGGATATCCGAGAGCTTGCAGATTTCGTGTTTCATCGTTCGCTTCCTTTCTGAAACATGCAATCGCATCTATAAACATGCGTCTGCATGAAAGTCAATATTGATGCACTTGCATGTTTATGCTCTACTCTCGCCATGAACAGGATGCCGAACGAAACAACGATCGCCGTGTGGACACGTCTCGTCCGCGCCCACAACGCAGCACTGAACCGCGTCGAGAGCGACCTCAAGAAGGCCGGCCTGCCGCCGCTCGGCTGGTACGACGCACTGCTGGAGCTGGAAAAGGCCGGCGAAGAGGGACTGCGGCCGCACGAACTGGAGGGCCGGCTGTTGTTGCCGCAATACGGCATGTCGCGCCTGCTCGCGCGCCTGGCCGAGGCGGGCTACGTGGAAAAGCGGCCTTGCGAGGAAGACGGGCGCGGCCATGTCGTCAGCATCACCAAGCGCGGCCGCGAAGTCCGCCGCAAGTCGTGGCCGGTCTATGCCGGCGCGATCCAGGCGGCAATCGGTGACAAGCTGCCGGACGAAGCACCGAGGGCACTCGCCGCGCTGCTGGAGCGTCTGGTCCGGCGGCCGTGATGTCTTCCTGAGGAAATGGACTTGCGGTAATCCGGAAACCGGAATCAACAATCCGCATGGCTTCCGCCGACGGGCCTCGCCGCACGTGCTCGACGACAGCAAGGTGACGATCGACTTCGCCGAGCGCGAGCCCGGCGTCACCGAGCTGACGCAACACCAGGTAAAATCCGCTCGGTGGAGGCCCGCGACGGCTATGTCGGC
>JBNLDE010000156.1:0-24273 GCA_050304175.1 Zhengella sp.
TCTGCTGACCGCGGCGGCGGTGGGCGGTATCATCAATGCGAACGCGTCGATTTCGGGCGCCGAGGTCGGTTGCCAGGGCGAGGTTGGTTCGGCGTCGGCGATGGCCGCCGCGGGCCTGGCCGCGGCCATGGGCGGGACACCAGCCCAGATCGAGAACGCAGCCGAAATTGCGCTCGAACACCATCTCGGCATGACCTGCGATCCGGTCGCGGGCCTCGTCCAGGTGCCCTGCATCGAGCGCAACGCCCTCGGCGCGGTCAAGGCGGTGACCGCTGCCTCGCTGGCGCTGAAGGGCGACGGCACGCATTTCGTGCCGCTCGACGCCTGCATCGAAACCATGCGCCAGACCGGCGTCGACATGAACGAGCGCTATAAAGAGACCAGCCTCGGCGGACTGGCCGTCAACGTGGTCGAGTGCTAGCGGTTTCGATCGCCGGCGGCCGTTGGGGCCGCCAACGCGACCGGCCCGGAGCCGGGCGACAAATGCCCCAGCCTGTGGACGGCCCGCTCGGGGCCTTCCGTCCGCCGGCCTCTGTTCCTAAGATTGTCGCATGACCCTGCACCTGGTGAAACTCAGCGTGGGCACGGATTCCGTGGACGATCTGGAGGCCTGGATCGCGCGCCGGCTTGAGCAAAAGCAGCGGGCTGGCGAGCCGGTCGAGTATTTCCACACGACGCGCATGATCCCGCGCCGGCGCAACGAATTGCTCAAGGGCGGATCGATCTACTGGGTAATCAAGGGCACCATTCAGTGCCGCCAGCGCTTTACCGACATCCGCAACGTGACCGGCGAGGACAGTATCGAGCGCTGCCAGCTCGTTCTCGAACCGGTGCTCGTGCGGACCCAATGGGCCCCCCGACGACCGTTCCAGGGCTGGCGCTACCTGAAGGCGGAAGATGCGCCGGCGGATATCGGCTCCGGCGCAGCCGGGGCCGAGGCGCTGCCGCCGGAACTGCGCCATGATCTTTCCGAACTCGGCCTGCTGTGAAAGCATTCGGACTGGTCCGGGCAGCGGCTTGTAACAATTGGTAATAAATTTGCAGTAAGACCCCTCTGAGAAGGTGTCGATCGCCCTGCGCCGGATTGCGCGATGGCCGAAAACCGGGCATTCTTCTTCACCGGGGCGTGTGGGAGTACTGTGATGTTGGTATCCGCCTTGGACGACGCGCGAAGGGGCGCTCGCTCGGACACGGCTCACGTCATCGTGTGCGGAAACGAGAAGGGTGGCTCCGGCAAGTCGACCATCGCCGTTCACATTGCCGTGGCCTTGCTGAAATCCGGATACAAGGTGGCTTCCGTCGACCTTGACGGCCGCCAGTTGTCCATGACCCGCTATCTCGAAAACCGCCGCCGCTGGGCGCGCACGGCCCGCATCAAGCTTGAGATGCCGAAGCATTTCCACGTTCCGCCGGCCCGGCGCTCAGTGGTCGCGGATTCGGAGGGCGAGGAATTCCGGGCGCTGATGGACGGGATCGCCGAAATCGAGGCCGAGCACGATTTCCTGATCGTCGACACGCCGGGATCCGACACCTATCTCAACCGCCTGGCGCACCGCATCGCCGATACGCTTGTGACACCGATGAACGATTCCTTCATTGACTTCGACGTTCTCGGGCAGATCGATCCGGTCAGCCACGAAATCACCGACGTTTCCCAATATGCGACGTCGGTGCGCGATGCCCGCCGCGAGCGGCGCGACGCCGACAACTCGATCCTCGACTGGGTGGTCGTGCGCAACCGCGTCTCGCCGATCGGTTCGCGCAACGAGCAGAAGGTCGACGGTTGCCTGCGCAAGCTGGCGGCCAAGCTCGGCTTCCGCATAGCCGACGGCATCCTGGAACGGGTGATATTCCGAGAGTTCTTCCCGATCGGCCTAACCGCACTCGACGATTTCGAGGAGCATGTGCTGGGCACGCGTCCGACCCTGTCCCACCTGGCCGCGCGTCAGGACATCCGCCACCTGATCAGCGTACTTCGCCTGCCGATGGACGCCACCGGCAAGAAACGCGCGGAAATGCGCCGCCGGTTCGTGGAACGGGCGGACCGGCCCTTCAAGATGCCGGATATCTTCATGCCGGCCAGCCCCGACTGATTTCGAACACTGCGCGGTACTTGCCAAGTCGCCCCGCCGGTTACATCTTTCCCGCATGGCCACAAGAAAAAGCCCGGTCCGAGCCGATCAACCAGCCGTGCCCGGGCCGTCGAAATCCAGTTCCGGCGAGATAGACGCCTTTCTCAAGGCCGCCCGATCCATTGCTCCGGCGGCCGGCAACCGGGGACGGTTGGTGTTTGCCCTCGATGCGACGATGAGCAGGCAGCCGACATGGGATCTCGCCTGCGACCTCCAGGCGTCGATGTTCGATACCGCCGGCAAGGATGACAAGCTCGCCATCCAGCTCGTCTACTTCAGGGGGTTCGGCGAATGCCGCGCATCGCGCTTCGTCAACGACGCCAATGCGCTCAAGGACCTCATGACGCGGATCGACTGCCGCGGCGGTCACACCCAGATCTCCAAAGTCTTCAGCCATCTGCTCAAGGAGAACGCGCGCGGGCGGGTCAACGCGGCTGTCTATATCGGCGATGCGATGGAAGAAGATGTCGACGCGCTGGCGCACAAGGCGGCCGAACTGGGAATGCGCGGCGTGCCGGTGTTCCTGTTCCAGGAAGGCAGCGATCCGGCCACCGAGGCCGCCTTCAAGGAGTTCGCGCGCCTGTCGCGCGGCGCCTGGTTCCGCTTCGACCGCGGTGCGCCGGCCACCCTGGCGCGGCTGCTCGCATCGATCGCGGTCTATGCCACCGGCGGGTTCGAGGCGCTTGAGGCGCGCGGCACCCGAGAGGACCGGCTGCTGCTGGAAAACCTGCGTGGCGGCAAGAAATGATCGTCATTTTCTATTTTCTGCTGCTGGCGATCCTGCTTGTCTCGGCGGCGCTGGTTTTCACGAACACGCATCCGCAAAATCTCGCCAAGGCCATCCAGCTTGCCGGACCTGTCCTGCTCGCCGTCGCGGGCGTTTTCCTGATGCTGATCGGCCGGATTTCCTTCGGCTTCGTCCTGCTGACGGCGGCGTTCGGCTGGTGGAGTTCCGGACGGCTGGGTTTGCGTCGGCGCGCCCGGTCGCCCCAGCGTTCGACGGTGCGCACGGCCGCGCTCGAAATGATACTCGATCACGAATCGGGATCGCTCGAGGGCATGGTGCTGGCGGGCCCGTTCGAGGGGCGCATGCTCGCCAGCCTGACTGTCGAGGATCTGCTCGGGCTCCGCGGCGCGCTGACGGCCGACGCGGAGAGCCTGCAGTTGCTAGAGACCTATCTTGACAGCGCACATCCCGGTTGGCGAGACCACGCGCAGGCGGATGCTGGTGCGGGGCTGGGAGACGCGCCAGGCTCGGGCGCCATGACTCATCAGGAGGCCTACCAGATCCTTGGTCTTGAACCGGGGGCCGGCGCTGCGGAAATCCGACAGGCGCATCGCCGCTTGATGCAGCGGGTTCATCCGGACAAGGGCGGATCGTCTTTTCTTGCCGCGCGGATCAACGCCGCCAAGGACGTCTTGCTCAAACACCATCAATAGCTCTCCTTCGACACAGTACAAATCCCGGAGAACGGGCTTTCTTCACATCGACGCAGCCGCGGCGGACAGCCCGCCGCGGCCGCTATTCACTGTTCGACCGCGTAGCAGTCGATCTGCTTGCGCTTAAGCGCGCGGCAGGTATTCCTGGCGGCGGACTTCCCGGAAAAACCGGCGAAGCGGGCGCGGTAGTAGATCGTGCCGCCATCGTTGAATGTCGTGGTAATCGGGCGGGCATCCGCGAGCAGGTTGCCCGCTTTGGACCGGACCCTGGCGCTGAACGCCTCCGCCTCGCTGCGCGACGGCAAGGATGCAACCTGCACGACCCAGCCCGAGACGCGATTGGTGGCAGCGGTCTGTACCGGGTCGATGTCGGCGCGCGGCGCCTCGACCGGCTTGACGGGCACGATCTTCGCGACGGCGACCGGCTGCGGTTTTTCGACGGGGATTGGCGCGGTCGCAGGCAGGGCGATCGCCGAAGCGGCAACCTTGGCCGGTTTGCCCCTGGACACCAGCATCATCTTCTTGCCGCGCGAAGCCTTGGGCAGATAGGCATGGATGAGCTTGACCATCTGGGCGTTGCGGCTCCTGCCGGTGCGGCCGCCCATGACCACGGCGACGATCCGCCTGTTGCCGGACGACACCGACGAAACGAGGTTGAAGCCCGATGCGCGGGTGTAGCCGGTCTTGATGCCGTCAACGCCGCGCACCTTGCCGAGCAGGCGGTTGTGATTTCGATAGTGACGTTTTCCGTAGGCGAACGACCGGGTGGAGAAGTAGCGGTAGTACTCGGGAAAATGCTCGCGCAGCGCAATGCCGAGGCGGGCCATGTCGCGCGCCGTCGTCAACTGCTCCGGATTCGGCAGCCCGTGTGGATTGCGGAAGGTGGTGCGCGTCATGCCGAGCTCGTGCGCCTTGCGGGTCATGATCTTGCCGAAGCCGGCCTCGGATCCGCCGAGGAACTCGCCGACGGCCGACGCCACGTCATTGGCGGATTTGGTGACCAGCGCATAGATCGCCGTCTCGACGGTGATGGTCTGGCCGGGCTTGAGGCCGAGCTTGGACGGCGGCCGCGCGGCCGCATAGGCGGATACCGGGATACGCGTGGTCTTCTTGATGCGGCCGGATTTCAGCGATTCAAAGACGATGTAAAGCGTCATCATCTTTGTCAGCGACGCCGGGTAGCGTTGGGAATCGGCATGGGACTCGTAGAGGGTCCGGCCAGTTTTGGCATCGACGACAATACCGGAATATTTTGGCCCGGCCTCGGCGGCGCCGGTCGCCATGGCGACCAGGGCCAGCACGGCCAGGAGCCGGAAAAAAGATCCGGCTATTCGGTTCAGGTGGTTTGCATCGCTCGGGAATGCAGTACGCAAGATGGCACCCAATCGGTCGGCAGTTGCTCCCGGTCGGGCGCGCTCGGCGGCGACCGGATTCTTGCGCCACACTAGGTGCATCAGCGTTACCAATCCGTTTATCGTAACCGGAATCTGAAGGCTAAATTTCACATTTGGTTCAAATTGGCGGTTTTGCGCGGGCGTTGACATTTTGTGCAATGCAAACTATCTTTTGTGCATCGCAATATCAGTGTCGCAAGGACCACCGCCATGATGAAGAACTTTGATGACGTGAATGCCGCCGGCAAGGAAATGATGGACAGCGGCCTCAAGAGCTTTGCCGCCGTATCGAAATCCGCCCAGACCATCGCCAGCGAGTCGGCGGAATATGCCAAGCAGTCGCTCGAGATGGGCACCGGCTTCTTCGAGAAGCTCGTTTCGGCCAAGACCCTCGACAAGGCCATCGAGGTGCAGAGCGATTTCGCCAAGACCGCCTATGAGGGCTTCGTTGCCCAGGCGACCAAGCTCGGCGAGATCTATGCCGACATGGCCAAGGAAGCCTACAAGCCGTTCGAAGAGGCCGTTTCGAAGGCCAAGTAAGCGCCCACCAATTCGATTCGCATCGGGCCAGCCGGCCCGATCCCGGGCCCGGTCGCGCGAGCGGCCGGGCCTTTGCGCGTTCGCGGACCGGAAAAAATTGCGTCAATCCATGGCTTTGGCGGTTCACATCGCCGCGTGCCGCTTGCCAGCGTCAGCGAAGGCCTTAAAATCGGCACCAGAAGGACTACATGTCGTCGGTGAGGCCGGCGGCCAACGAAGCGCCGAAAGACCAAAGAGAGCGATGACCGAGTTCAACCCCTATTACGTGACGATGCAGGAAGACGGCGACGACAATGACGGTCGCGGTACCGATCGCGGAACGGCGGTTATCACCAAGACCAAACCGAAGACCAAGAAGCCGAGCCTCTACCGCGTTCTCTTGCTCAATGACGACTACACCCCAATGGAGTTCGTCATTCACGTGTTGGAGCGTTTTTTCCGCAAGGACCGCGAAGCAGCCACCCGCATCATGCTCCACGTGCACAATCACGGCGTGGGCGAGTGCGGTACATTTACCTATGAAGTGGCCGAGACGAAGGTGTCCCAGGTCATGGATTTTGCCCGTCAGCACCAGCATCCGTTGCAGTGCGTGATGGAGAAAAAGTGAGGATGACATGCCGGCTTTCTCGCAAAGCCTAGAGCGCGCGC
Organism: Zhengella sp.; assembly: GCA_050304175.1. Classification (GTDB taxonomy): domain Bacteria; phylum Pseudomonadota; class Alphaproteobacteria; order Rhizobiales; family Rhizobiaceae; genus JAIOIW01. The sequence goes on from JBNLDE010000156.1 coordinate 6,155, forward strand.
TCCACCAGGCCCTGACCTTCGCCAATGAGCGCCACCACGAATATGCGACGCTCGAGCACCTGCTGCTCGCGCTCGTCGACGACCAGGACGCGGCCGCGGTGATGCGGGCGTGCAATGTCGACATCGACGAGCTGCGTCAGACGATTACCCATTATCTCGACACCGAACTCGACAACCTGGTCACCGGCTATGACGAGGATTCCAAGCCGACGGCGGGCTTCCAGCGCGTTATTCAACGCGCGGTCATCCATGTCCAGTCGTCGGGCCGCGAAGAGGTTTCGGGCGCCAACGTGCTTGTCGCGATCTTCGCCGAGCGCGAGAGCCACGCCGCCTATTTCCTGCAGGAACAGCAGATGACCCGCTACGACGCGGTCAACTACATCTCGCACGGGATCGCCAAGCGGCCGGGGGCGACCCAAGCGCGCACGCCGCGCGGCGCTCAGGAGGACGAATCCGGGCCGCAGCACGGCGAGCAGGAAGAGTCCGGGCAGAAGAAGAAGCAGCAGGACGCGCTGTCGGCCTACTGCATCAACCTCAACGAGAAGGCGCAGCAGGGCAAGATCGACCCGTTGATCGGCCGCGACAGCGAAATCAACCGGACGATCCAGGTGCTGTGCCGCCGTTCCAAGAACAACCCGCTCTACGTGGGCGATCCCGGCGTCGGCAAGACCGCCATCGCCGAGGGCCTGGCGAAGCGCATCGTCGAAGGCGATGTGCCGGAAGTGCTCGCCGATGCGACGATCTTCGCCCTCGACATGGGCGCGCTGCTGGCGGGGACGCGCTATCGCGGCGATTTCGAGGAGCGTCTCAAGCAGGTCGTCAAGGAGTTGGAAGACTATCCCGGCGCGATCATGTTCATCGACGAGATCCACACCGTGATCGGCGCCGGTGCGACGTCGGGCGGCGCGATGGACGCCTCCAACCTGCTCAAACCGGCGCTCTCGTCGGGCGCGGTGCGCTGCATCGGTTCGACGACCTACAAGGAGTTCCGCCAGTTCTTCGAGAAGGACAGGGCGCTTGTCCGGCGGTTCCAGAAGATCGACGTCAACGAGCCGTCGATTGATGACGCGATCGAGATCATGCGCGGCCTGAAGCCCTATTTCGAGGACTTCCACAAGGTGAAATACACCAACGACGCCATCAAGGCGGCGGTGGAGCTGTCGGCGCGTTACATTTCCGATCGCAAGTTGCCGGACAAGGCGATCGACGTGGTCGACGAAACCGGCGCCAGCCAGATGCTGGTACCCGCCTCGAAGCGGCGCAAGTCGATCGGCGTCAAGGAAATCGAGGCGACCGTCGCGACGATGGCACGGATTCCGCCGAAGACCGTGTCGGCCGACGACGAGCTGGTTCTGGCCAATCTCGAGCAGGAATTGAAGACGGTGGTCTACGGCCAGGACCTGGCGATCGAGACTTTGGCATCGTCGATCAAGCTGGCCCGCGCCGGACTGCGCGAGCCCGACAAGCCGATCGGTTCCTACCTGTTCTCGGGCCCGACCGGCGTCGGCAAGACTGAAGTCGCCAAGCAGCTTGCCTCGTCCATGGGCGTGGAACTGCTGCGTTTCGACATGTCGGAATACATGGAACGCCACACGGTCTCGCGGCTGATTGGCGCGCCGCCCGGATATGTCGGCTTCGATCAGGGCGGACTGCTGACCGACGGGGTCGACCAGCATCCTCATTGCGTGCTGCTGCTCGACGAGATCGAGAAGGCTCACCCCGACCTGTTCAATATCCTGTTTCAGGTGATGGACCACGGCAAGCTGACCGACCACAATGGCAAGCAGATCGACTTCCGCAACGTGATCCTGATCATGACCACGAATGCGGGCGCGGCCGACATGGCCAAGGCGGCGATCGGCTTCGGCTCGTCGAAGCGCGAAGGCGACGACATGGAGGCGATCAACCGGATGTTCACGCCGGAGTTCCGTAATCGTCTCGACGCGATCATTCCGTTCGGCTCGCTGCCGGTGCCCGTGATCCACAAGGTGGTGCAGAAGTTCGTCATGCAGCTGGAGGCGCAGCTTTCGGAACGCGGCGTCACCTTCGACCTGACCGACGATGCGATCGAGTGGCTGGCCGACAAGGGCTATGACGAACGCATGGGCGCGCGGCCGCTCGGCCGCGTTATCCAGGAGCACATCAAGCGGCCGCTGGCCGAGGAAGTGCTGTTCGGCAAGCTCAAAAAGGGCGGAACCGTTCGGGTCAGCGTCGAGACCAAGAAGGACGGCTCGACCGGCCTCAAGCTCGAGGCGATCGCCGACAGCGTGCCGGTGAAGCCGAAGAAGGAGCAGCCGGAGCCCAAGACGGCCAAGAAGCCGAAGGCCAAGGCGGCGAAGCCGGCGGCAGCCAAGAAATCGCCGTCCGCGCCCAAGAAGCCCTCGGGTCCCAAGCGGGTAAGCGTGCCGCAACTGCCACGCAAGAATTGATCCGTTCGACCGATCTCGAAAACCGCCTCCGGGCGGTTTTCTTTTGCCGGGCCGCGACCGGCGGCAGGTGATGGTTCCCTCCGGGGCGGAAACGCTCTATGCGCTTGAACATGGCAGACGCGACTGAACAGGAAGGAAGCAGCGACGAAAGGTCCGCACCCTTTTGGTGGCTGCGGGGCGTCCGTTCGGCAATTTCACTGCCGGGCCTGCTGCTGATGAGCGCGACCATCGGCTTTGCCGCGTTGGCCCGCGAAAGCGGGCTTTCGCTGAGCCAGACCCTGTTCATGATGGTTTTCATCTGGGCGCTTCCCGCCCAGGTCGTCCTGGTCGGCGCCATGCTCTCGGGCGCGGCATTGCCGGCCGCGGCGCTGGCCGTCAGCCTGTCGTCAGTGCGCCTGCTGCCGATGGTGGTCGCCATCGTGCCTGAGATGCGCGTACCGGCAACGCGCAAATGGGTGCTCTATTTCCTGTCGCATTTCGTTGCCGTCACCTCCTGGGTGATCGCGATGCAGGAGTTCCGCGAAATCCCGCGCGGGCGCAGGACCGCCTATTATCTGGGTATCGCCTTGACCCTTCTTGCCGGCGCATCGCTCACGATTACCGGCGTGTTCGTGGCGGCCGCGCAACTGCCGCCCGCCATTGCAGCCGGCCTGTTCTTTCTCATGCCTATGTATTTCCTGACTTCGCTTTGGGGGTCGGCGCGCGAACGCGCCAGCCTCCATGCGATGGCGTTTGGCCTGGTGCTCGGCCCCGCCTTCCATCTGCTCGTGCCGAGCATCGATCTGCTCGCCGCGGGTCTGACAGGCGGGTTGGCGGCGTATCTTTTTCACCGCCATCGCGCGCGGCGCGACAGAGACGAGGGCAGGGCGCTATGACGTTCGATGCGTTGGACGCCTGGTGGTGGCCCTATGTCTACATCCTGGTCGGCGGGTGGCTCGCGTCGGATATCTGGCGTTTCGTCGGCGTGGCGATCGGCGGCCGGCTGGACGAGAAATCGGAAAGCCTGGTTCTGGCCCGCGCGGTCGCGACCGCACTGGTCGCCGCGGTGATCGGCAAGCTGATCATCTTTCCCAGCGGCGCGGCCGCCGACACGTCGGTGGCGGTGCGCATTGCCGCCGCCGGACTGGGTTTCGGCGCCTATCTGGCAACGGGCAAGCGCGTGTTCGTCGGCGTTGTCGTCGCCGAGGCCATCCTGCTGCCGGCGCTGCTGTTGGCTTAACCCGATTCTAACCCGGCCCTGCTAGGCAGCATCGACAGCCATGCGGAGCCCACATGCCGGCAAACGACCTTCAGACCCGGATCAAGATCGCGGTCATCGCGCTGATTTTCGCGATTGACGGCCTGTGGATCGCGTATGGCGGATTTTCGGTGCTCGTCGGCAGCCTCGTTCTGGCTATCGGCCTTGTCGGCGCCCTGACCGCCGTCGGTACGTTCTATCGCCGCTACCGCAAGATGGCGGAGTTCGAGACCGCCTGCTACGAGACCGCGCTCCTGATTGCCTTTTCGCTCGGCGCCGCAGTGCTGAGCTACCTCGTCACCTCACTCGACTTCCCGTTGATCGACGATCGGCTGACGGCGGCCGACGCGGCGCTCGGTTTCGACTGGATGGCCTATGTCGGCTTCGTCAACCAGCGGCCCTGGCTGGGCTTCCTGTCTACCCTGGTATACGTGACGACGCTGGCGCAGGTCTCCACGACCGTGGTTCTCCTGGCGCTGTCCGGCAAGATCGCCGAAACGCGCCAGTTCATGTCGGCGGTGATGATCGCCGCGCTGATCTCGATCGCGATTTCGGGTTTGCTGCCGGCGGCCGGCGCGCTGGCCGCGTTGCGCCCGCCGGCGGAATTCACCGCCCTCAACGCGCCGCTTGTCGACCTGTCCTACAAGCAGGTGTTCTTCGATTTGCGCGACGGCACGCTGCGCCTGATCGATCTCGCCAACCTGAAAGGGTTGATCGCGTTCCCGTCCTATCACGGCGCGCTCTCGGTCCTGGTCGTGTTCGGCTTCACCGCGTTCGGACGCTGGATCATCCCGGTCGGACTGCTCAACGGCGCGGTTCTGCTGGCAACCCCGGTCGATGGCGGCCACCACATGATCGACGTGGTCGCCGGCATCGCGACCGCCTGGGTCGCGTGGAAGGGCGCCAAGATGTTCGACCGGGCGACGTCCCGGTCCGCGGCCGAGGCGACATCCCGGCCAGAAGCCGCAACAGGCGCGCTGCCGTCGAAATCCGCTATGGGTTGATCGCGGCGCGGATTTTTTCCGCGTTCGCCTTGAGCACGTCCTGGTCCTCCATCTTGCCCGAATGCGGGCGCAGGCTGACGCCCGTAAAGCGCGGTATCACGTGGAAATGCAGGTGGAAAACGACCTGGCCTCCCGCGGGTTCGTTGAACTGCTGGATCGTCAGCCCGTCGGCGTCGAACGCCTCGACGGCCGCCCTGGAGACGATCTGCACCGTGCGCATCACCGCCGCCAGGCTGTCGGGATCGACGTCGAACATATTGCGCGACGGCTTTTTGGGGATCACCAGGCAATGGCCATCGCCGCGCGGCATGATGTCCATGAACGCGAACGTATCGTCGTCCTCGTACAATTTGTGCGACGGGATTTCCCCGCGCAGGATCTTGGCGAAGATATTGTTGTTGTCATAGGCGGCTGCGGACATCTGTTTCCCCGTCGAGTGGTTCCGGGGGCATGTTTCGGCGCTGCGGCGTCCGGCGTCAACCCGCTTGTTCGGGTTTGCGGAACGGCGCCATTTTCTCCAACTCGACGCCGATTTCCGCGACCTCGGCACGCTCGTGCTCGAGATAGTGGGCGACGGCCTCTTTCAGCCCTGGATGGGCGATGTAATGAGCCGAATGGGTGGTGACCGGGAGATAGCCGCGGGCGAGCTTGTGCTGCCCCTGCGCGCCAGCCTCGACGGTCTTCAGCCTGCGGTCGATCGCGAAATCGATCGCCTGGTGGTAGCAGACCTCGAAATGCAGGAAGGGGTGGTCCTCGATACACCCCCAGTGACGGCCGAATATCGCCTCGGAGCCGATGAAGTTCAGGGCGCCGGCGATCCGGCGGCCGTCGCGCCACGCCATCACCAGCAGGATGTCGTCGGGCATCCGCTCGCCGACAAGCGAAAAGAAGGTGCGGTTGAGATAGGGGCGTCCCCATTTGCGTCCGCCGGTGTCGGTATAGAAGGCGAAGAAGTCGTCCCACGCCCCCTCGGTCAGGTCGCCGCCGGTCAGCCATTCGATCGTGATGCCGTTTTCGAGGGCGGTGCGGCGCTCCCTCTTCAACGCCTTGCGCTTGCGCGAGGCGAGGGTCGCCAGGAAATCGTCGTAGCTGCCGTAGCCCGGATTGGAGAAATGAAACTGCTGGTCGGTGCGGTGAAGATAGCCGAGGCCCTCCAGCAGCCTGATCTCGTCTTCGGGTGCGAAGGTGACATGGGCGGACGACACGCCGAGCCGGTCGGTGAGCGTCATCAGCCCCTGGCCGAGCGCGGTCCGGACCGCCTCCGGTTGCAGACCTTCGCCGGTCAGGAGACGCGGGCCGGTCGCCGGCGTGAACGGGACCGACACCTGGAGCTTCGGATAATAATGTCCGCCGGCACGTTCGAACGCATCGGCCCAGCCATGGTCAAAGACGTACTCTCCCTGGCTGTGGGACTTGAGGTAGCAGGGAACCGCCCCGGCCAATTGTCCGTCCGGGGTTTCAAGGCGCAGGTGCTGCGGCAGCCAGCCGGCGCCGCGGCCGACGCTTCCCGAATCCTCCAGCGCGGACAGAAAAGCATGCGATATGAAGGGATTGTAGGGCTCGTTCCGTTTGCTCCGGCTGGTTCCGGCAAGCCGGTTCCAGTCGCTGGCGGCGAAGCCCTCCATGGCTGTGACGACGCGAAGCGTCCATTCCCGCGCGGGGTCGGCGGATTGATCGGTGTTCATGGGGTGCAAACTATTCCACCAGAAACGGTCGGCAAGCCCCTCACGTGGCGGGGCCGGTGGCCGGGTCGAATCCCTCGAACGTCATCTGGTCGGCAAATTCGCGCGTCTTGAAGACCTGTTTGCGGTTGCGGACCGTCCAGGTGATAACCGGCCGGCGAAGTTCCTCGCGCATGAGCCGGACGAACGGGTTGGGCAGTTCGTTGACGAAAAACGACGCAAACTCGATGCCGTGCGCCAGCATCGAGAAATGCTTCTCCAGGGATTCCGGATCGATACCGCAGGCGGTGAGGCCGCCGGGAATGCCGGGCGCGTGCTCGCGGAACTGGCGCACGAGCCAGTGATCGAATGACATGATCGCCGCTTCGCCGCGATAGGCCTTCAGGCGCTCGCCGACCGTGGCGACGAGACCGTCGTCCTTGCCCTCGATGCCCTTGAGCTCGATGACCAGGGGGACGCGCCCGGCGACGGTCGCGAGCATTTCGTCGAGCGTCGGGACGTGGTCCGGCGTTTCGCCGATGCACAGCGCGCCGAGCGCGGCGGCCGTCGTGCCGCTCACGACCCCCGCCGCGCCCGTCAACCGGTCAAGTTCCTCGTCGTGAATGACGACAGGTATGCCATCGGAGCTGAGATGCACATCGCATTCAATGGCGAAACCGGCCGCCGCCGCCGCTTCGAAGGCCGACAGGGTGTTTTCCCACCGGGTCCGGTTGGTGTCGTGCAGACCGCGATGGGCGATCGGGCGGGCGGTCAGCCAGGACAAGTCGCGCATTTGGGGATCACTTACAGGCGATGACGGCTTCGACTTCGACCGGCGCGTCGAGCGGCAGGCCCGGCACGCCCACCGCCGAACGGGCGTGGCGGCCAGCGTCGCCCAGGATCTCCGCGAGCGTGTCGGAAGCGCCGTTGGCCACCAGGTGCTGTTCGGTGAAACCGGGCGCGGAGGCGACGAAGACGGTGATCTTCACGATGCTGTCGATGTTGTCCAGGTTTCCCAGCGCGGCGTACGCCTGGGCGAGGATGTTTATCGCGCAAAGCCTGGCCGCATCCTGGCCTTCGGCGACCGTCAGGTCGCGGCCGAGCAGGCCCGTGGAGACCAGCTTGCCGTCCTTCAGTGGCAATTGTCCGGCGGTGAACAGCAGATTGCCGGTTTGGCTCCACGGCAGGTAGTTGGCGGCTGGCGCGGCGGCCTTCGGCAGTTCGATGCCGAGCGCGGCAAGGCGCGATTGCACGGATTGACCCATCAGAACAGTTTTCCTTTTGTTGACGATTCGCTGTAAAGCTCGTGTCTCGACGCTTTCGGCCTGTTTTTCGCCATCCGAGCGGCGCAGGAAGGAAGTGATGGCATGGCGCGGGGCCGCCAGGCAAGACGGGAGTATGACATGGTTCGATTGCGCTCTTTGCTACTGTTGCTTGGTCTCGCGGTGCTCGTTTCCGGTCCGGCCGGTGCCGCGCAGGTGCTGGTTCCGCATCGCGCGATTTACGACCTGAGCCTGCTCGACGCCTCCGAGCGCTCCGGCATAGATGCCGTGTCCGGGCGCATGGTCTACGAATTCAACGGTTCGCCGTGCGACGGCTATACGGTTTCGTTCCGCTCGGTCACCGAGTTCACCACTGCCGAAAACAAGCGGCTGATCGACCAGCAGGTCGCGACCTTCGAGGATCCCGAGCGGAACCTGTTCACCTTCGTCACCAAGTCATTCATCGGCCGCGACCTCGACAAGGAGGTCAAGGGCACCGCGCGCGAAAACGCACGCGGCATCAAGGTGGAGATGGAAAAGCCGGAGGAGGGCACCGTCGACCTCGGCAAGGCGCGCTTTCCGGCCGCCCACATGCTCGACCTGCTGAAACGCGCGCGCCGGGGGCAGCATTTCTATGAAACGACAATCTATGACGGGGCCGAGGATGCCGACAAGGTAATGACGACGACGGTCGTGATCGGCGACAAGCGCATGACGGCGGCCGACGACGACGAGGCCGGTGTGATCGGCCAACTGGCGCAGGAGGCCTATTGGCCCGTCTCGATCGCCTATTTTGACGATCCCAATCCGCAGGAGGACAGCGCGCCCGTCTACCGGATCGGCTTCAAGCTTTATGACAGCGGAGTCGCCCGCGACCTGGAAACCGATTATGGCGATTTCCAGCTCAAGGCGCGGCTCGTCGATCTGAACATTTTCGAGACGCCGTCCTGCGACTGACTCCGTTTTTCGCATCTGCAGCACGGGGCTTGCCTTTCGCGGCGTGATCGCCTAAAGGCTGGCACATTCCACACACGGACTTTGGGTCAGTTCCGGGAGAAATCCGGTTCGATCCTCCGGTGGCGGGTTTCCGCCTCTGTCCGTGGAGGTTCAACCGGAAAGGAAAATGCAGATGGCTCTGCCCGATTTCAGCATGCGCCAGCTTTTGGAAGCTGGTGTTCACTTCGGCCACCAGACACACCGCTGGAACCCGAAGATGGCGTCATATATTTTTGGCGACCGCAACAACATCCACATCATCGATCTGTCGCAGACGGTGCCCCTGCTGCACCAGGCTCTCAAGGTCGTGTCCGACACAGTTGCCGGCGGTGGCCGCGTTCTGTTCGTGGGCACCAAGCGCCAGGCGTCCGACATTGTCGCCGACGCGGCCAAGCGGTCGGCCCAGTACTATGTCAATGCCCGTTGGCTCGGCGGCATGCTGACCAACTGGAAGACGATTTCGAATTCGATCGCGCGTCTGCGCAAGCTCGACGAGCTGCTGGCCGGCGAAGCCCAGGGCTTCACCAAGAAGGAGCGTCTCAACCTCGACCGTGAACGTGACAAGCTCGACCGTGCGCTGGGCGGCATCAAGGACATGGGCTCGACGCCGGATCTGATCTTCGTGATCGACACAAACAAGGAAGCGATCGCGATCCAGGAAGCCAAGCGTCTGGGTATCCCGGTCGTGGCCGTTGTCGACTCCAACTGCAACCCCGACCAGATCGACTACCCGATCCCGGGGAACGACGACGCGGCCCGTGCGATCTCGCTTTACTGCGACCTGATCGCCAAGGCGGCGATTGACGGCATTGCCCGCCAGCAGGGCGCCATGGGCGCCGACATCGGCGCTGCCGAGGAAGCTCCGGTCGAGACAGCCATCGAGGCCGCGCCCGCTGTCGAAGCACCTGCCGAGGAAGCTGCTGCCGAAGCGCCTGCCGAGGAAACCCCTGCCGGGGAAGGCGAAGCCAAGGACGCTTGATCCTGCGGACGGCGGAAACGCCATCACACAGGTGACATCGACTGCTTCGAAGACCCAGTCGGGCGCGGCATGCCGCGCCCCCGAACTGGCGCATCCGACGACATTCCAGCGATGCGCCCGCTTTTGCGAAAAGAGGCGACAATGACGATTACTGCTTCAATGGTGAAGGAACTGCGCGACAAGACCGGCGCAGGCATGATGGACTGCAAGAACGCGCTCAACGAGACCAATGGCGACATGGAAGCCGCCATCGACTGGTTGCGCGCCAAGGGCATTTCCAAGGCCGACAAGAAGGCCGGCCGCACCGCGGCCGAGGGCCTGATCGGCACCGCCGCGGATGCAAACTCGGCTGTACTGGTCGAAGTTAATTCCGAAACCGACTTCGTGGCCCGCAACGATGCGTTCCAGGACCTGGTCCGCAACGTCGCCGACTCCGCACTGGGCACCGATGGCTCGGTCGAGGCGGTTTCAGCCGCCACCGTGGCATCGACCGGCAAGCCGGTTGTCGACACGATCAAGGACGCGGTGGCAACCATCGGCGAGAACATTTCGTTCCGTCGTTCCGCCAAGTTGGCGGTCGGCACCGGCATTGTCGGTAGCTACGTTCACAACGCGGTCGCCGACAATCTCGGCAAAATCGGCGTGCTGGTGGCGATCGAGACGGCCGGCGATGCCGACAAGGCGCGCGCATTCGCCCGCCAGGTCGCGATGCACGTTGCCGCTACGAGCCCGCTGGCGCTTTCCGAAGCGGAGATCGATCCGGCGGTTGCCGAGCGCGAGCGCGCGATTTTCGTGGAACAGGCCCGTGAATCGGGCAAGCCGGAGAACATCATCGAAAAGATGGTCGATGGCCGCATGCGCAAGTTCTACGAGGAAGTCGTGCTCGTGAAGCAGGCCTTCGTCATCAATCCCGACCTGACGGTCGAGAAGGCGCTGGCCGAGGCCGAGAAGGAAATCGGCGCACCGGCCAAGATCGCCGGATTTGTCCGGTTCGCGGTCGGCGAGGGCATCGAAAAGGAAGAGAGCGACTTCGCAGCCGAAGTCGCCGCCGTGGCCAAGAGCTAAGCGTCTCGCAAATCACGAATTTCGCAAGGGCGCCGCGTGACAACGCGGCGCCCTTCGTGTATCGCGGAGGCGATTTCATACAAGCCTTTCACGGGGAAAGCATGCCGTCCAAGCCGAGATACCGCCGAGTCCTGCTCAAAGCGTCTGGCGAGGCCCTGATGGGCGAGCAGGGATTTGGCATCGACGTCTCGGTGGCCGACCGCATCGCAAGCGATATCGCGGAGGCCCGCGCGCTCGGCGTCGAGGTCGGCGTGGTGATCGGGGGCGGCAATATTTTCCGCGGCGTCGCGGTCGCGTCAAAGGGCGGTGATCGCGTCACCGGCGACCATATGGGCATGCTCGCGACCGTCATCAATTCGCTGGCGCTGCGCACGTCGCTGGTCAAGATGGGCGTCGACGCCGTCGTGCTGTCCGCCATCGCCATGCCCGAGCTTTGCGAATCCTTTTCCCAGCGCCAGGCCACGGCCTATATGGATGCCGGGAAGGTCGTGATCTTCGCCGGCGGCACCGGCAATCCGTTTTTCACGACGGATTCGGCGGCGGCCCTGCGCGCCGCGGAGATTGGCGCCGACGCCTTGTTCAAGGGAACGCTGGTCGACGGCATCTATGCCGCCGATCCGAAGATCGAACCGGACGCGGAACGCTTTGACCATCTGACGCATGACGACGTGCTGGTGCGCGGGCTTAAGGTCATGGACACGGCGGCCATCGCGCTTGCACGCGAGAACAACATCCCGATAATTGTCTACTCCATCCATGAAAAGGGCGGCTTTGGCGGCATTCTCAGGGGTGAGGGACGATGCACGGTCGTTTCCGGCTAACCGGAACCTGGCCGTTACGGCGCATTTGAAGTGGAGGCAATCTACATGAGCACTGGCGTTGACATGAAGGATCTGCGGCGGCGGATGGATGGCGCGATCAGCGCCTTCCGTCATGATCTTGCGTCGCTGCGCACGGGACGTGCATCAGCGAACCTGCTCGACCCGGTCATGGTCGACGCTTATGGTTCGCAGATGCCGATCAACCAGGTCGCGACGGTCAGTGTGCCCGAGCCGAGGATGATTTCGGTTTCCGTGTGGGACAAGTCCATGGTCGCCGCGGTCGACCGGGCGATCCGCGAGTCGCAGCTTGGCCTCAACCCGATCATGGACGGCACCAATCTGCGTGTTCCGATCCCGGAGCTCAACGAAGAGCGCCGCAAGGACATGGTCAAGATCTGTCATCAATATGCCGAGCAGGCGCGCATCGCCGCCCGCCATGTCCGCAAGGATGGCATGGATCATCTGAAGAAGGCGGAAAAGGACGGCGAGATCGGCAAGGACGAGCACCACAGCCTGTCCGAGGATGTTCAGAAGCTGACCGACGAGACAATCGCCGAGATTGACAAGGCGATGGCTGAAAAGGAGCAGGAAATCCTGCAGGTCTGACAACCGCTGCGGTGAAATTCTGCAAAGGGAACTTATGGCCAATCCCGCGCATGTCGCGATAATCATGGACGGCAACGGACGTTGGGCCAAGGCTCGCGGCCTGCCGCGCTCGGCCGGCCATCGCGCCGGTGTCGAGGCGCTGCGCAGAACCGTGCGCGCGGCCGGCGACATGGGAATAGAATACCTGACCGTCTACGCCTTCTCGTCGGAAAACTGGTCGCGGCCCAAGGCCGAGGTCAACGATCTGCTTGGGCTGCTGAAGCTGTTCGTGCGGCGTGACCTGGCCGAATTGCACCAGGCCGGGATCCAGGTTCGCATGATCGGGGACCGGGCCAGCCTGTCGCGCGACCTGCATGCACTGATAGAGGAAGCCGAGACGCTCACCCGTGACAATACGGCGATGACCCTTGTTATCGCTTTCAACTACGGCTCCCGCGACGAGATCACCCGAGCCATGCAGGCGCTTGCCCGCCGGGTCGAGGCGGGAACGCTGGCGCCCGGCGAGATTACGGCGCAGACCATTTCCGAGACTCTCGACACGCGCGATTTCCCGGACCCGGACCTGGTGATCCGCACAAGCGGCGAGTTGCGGGTCTCGAATTTCCTGCTCTGGCAGGCGGCCTATGCCGAGTTCGTTTTCTGCCCGCAATATTGGCCCGATTTCAGCGAAAGCCACCTGCGCCAGGCGATCGAGCAGTTTGCCGGACGCGACCGGCGTTTCGGCGGGGTGGGCGCGCGCGACGTGGCCCTGTGACGCGGCTGGGAAGGGTGGTCCGGTGAGCAATCTCAACCAACGCATCATATCGGCGGTAATCATGGCCGCGATTGTGCTTGCCGCGACCTGGTACGGAGGCGTGGCCTTCCGGCTTGTTGCGGCCATTATCGGCGCCGGCATGATCTACGAGTGGTGCCGGATCAACCGGCGCGAGATCGCGCCGCCGATGATGTGGCTGTCCTACCTCCTGGCGGCGACTGTGCTCATCTCCGTGCTGGCGGGCACCGGGCTGCGCTATTCATCAATGCTGGCGGCCAGCGGCGCCGCGGTCCTGCTGGTGGCCGGGCTGGTCGGATTTCGCGGCGGCTGGTGGGCGGCGGCCGGTTTCGCCTACGCGATGGCGTCGGCGATCGCGCTGGCCGGCCTGCGCGGCGACGGCACAATGGGCCTGGCGACCATCCTGTTCCTGTTTGCGGTCGTCTGGGGAACCGACATCCTTGCCTATTTCTGCGGCCGGTCGCTGGGCGGACCCAAGCTGGCGCCGCGGATATCGCCGAACAAGACGATCAGTGGCGCGATCGGCGGAACGGCCGGCGGCGTTGCTGCGGCCATGCTCGTTGCCTCGTGGTTCGTGCCGGCGGGCGGCTACGGCATCGTCTTGCTGGCCATCGTCCTTTCGGCGATTTCGCAGGCCGGCGATCTTTTTGAATCTGCCATCAAGCGCCATGGCGGCGTTAAAGACTCCTCCAACCTGATTCCCGGCCATGGCGGTGTGCTCGATCGCGTCGACGGCCTTGTTGCCGCTGCAGTCGCCCTCTATATCGCGGGAGTGGGCTTCGCGGGGTTCGGCGAGGTGTCGTCGAAATTGCTGGTCATCGTCGCGGCGATTTGACACGCGCATCGAACCGCCCGAATCGAACGGGCAATGAAATGACGGCGGCGTGACGTCGGTGCAATCTGGAAGGGACCGGGTTTCTTGGGAGAAGTGGCAGCAGCATTCTTCGGCACGGGCGGTGTTCTGATCGGCACGATCGTGCCGTTTATCCTGGTCCTGACGGCAGTCGTGTTCGTTCACGAGATGGGCCACTACCTGATTGGCCGGATGTGCGGAATCGGGGTCAAGGCCTTCTCGATCGGTTTCGGGCCCGAACTGTTCGGATTCAACGACAGGCACGGGACCCGATGGAAGATTTCCGCGATCCCGCTTGGCGGCTACGTCAAATTCCTCGGCGACATGTCGGTCACGAGCGCCGAACCCGACGAAGCGGAACTGGAAAGCCTCAGTCCGGAGGAGAGAGCGCACGCATTTCACACCCAGCCGGTTTGGAAACGCGCCCTGACTGTTTTTGCCGGGCCCGGATTCAATTTTCTGTTCACGATCCTGTTGTTTTCCGCGATGTTTATCGCCTTCGGTAGGTATGTCGCCGAGCCGACCGTGGCAGAGGTCCGTCCCGACAGCCCGGCCGCCGCAGCGGGATTCCAGCCGGGCGACCGGTTCGTTTCCGTGGACGGAACGCCGGTTTCCACCTTCAACGACCTGATGCGCTACGTTTCGCCGCGAGCTGGCGAGAAGATCAAGTTTGTCATCCTTCGCGACGGCAACGAAATGGAGATCTCCGCGACGCCCGAGACCTACGAGGAAACCGATCCGCTGGGCAACGAGATCAAGCGCGGGATCATCGGCGTTTCCACGACGGAAGAGGTGAGCCAGGGACGGCGGGAGAATCTGTCGGTTGGCGAGTCGGTGGCCGCCGCGGTGGAGGAGACAGGTTATGTCATCGCCTCAACTGGTCAATTTTTCAAAAGATTTGTTACCGGGCGAGAGGACAGGTGCCAGCTTGGCGGACCGGTCAAGATCGCCGATATGGCCGGAAAAGCGGCGAAAAAGGGGTTTGATTGGCTGGTCCAGCTCGTCGCGCTTCTGTCAGTCGGGATCGGCGTTCTTAATCTTCTTCCGATTCCGCCACTTGATGGCGGTCACTTGATGTTCTACGCAATTGAAGCGGTGCAACGGCGACCCCTTTCGGAGCGGCTGCTGGGCGCGCTGCATCAAGTGGGGTTCGTTGTTGTCCTGGCATTCATGGGCTTCGTTTTCTGGAACGATCTTTTCGGATGCTGAGACAGCAGATGTTTCGAAACGGGTGGGTTGCCGGTTCAAGGTTCGTTTACCACGTCGGCGGATCGCAGTGACGTCTTTGCCACGCTGTGCTGATTAGTAAACACAAATTAACCGGAAGCCTTGCTTGTGGGGAAAATACGGGTAATACGGTATTTGCAAGCGACCAGAAGGCCCGGTTTCTCGCCTAGGGGACTTCGAGAAATAAAGGTTTACAGGCCCGATGAAGGCTAGTTCCAAATTTTTAGGTGCCGTTGCGGCGGTAATGATGTCGTTGGGCCTTGTTTTGCCCGTTTCCATTACCATCGATCTGGCAGCCACTCATGTTGCCGAAGCTGCGGTCGTGCGGTCGATTCAGGTGCGCGGCAACAGCCGCGTCGACGCCGACACGATTCGTAGCTACATCGACATCAAGCCCGGCAAGCCGTTTACTGGCAGCGATATCGACAACGCGGTCAAGCGGCTGTTTTCCACCGGCCTTTTCTCCGATGTTCGGATCAACCAGGTTGGCGGGACGCTGGTTGTCGATGTCGACGAGTACTCTGTCGTCAACCGCGTGCTGTTCCAGGGCAACAAGAAGATCAAGGATCCGGTACTGGCGAGTCGCGTACAGCTTCAGCCGCGCGGTCCGTTCTCGCAGAGCATGCTGGAAGCCGATGCCGACACGATTCGCGAATCCTACCGCCGGATCGGCCGTTCGGACGCTGTGGTCACAACGCAGATCATCGAGGTCGGGGATAATCGGGTAAACGTCGTCTTCGATATCCAGGAAGGCGGCCGCACCAAGATCACAACGATCGATTTCATCGGCAACAATGCATATTCGGACGGGCGTCTGCGCGACGTCATCTCGACCAAGAAGTCGAACTTCCTGTCGTTCCTGTTCCGCGAAGACATCTATGACGAAGACCGCCTGCGGGCCGACGAGGAAGCGCTGCGCCGTTTCTACTACAATCACGGCTATGCGGATTTTCAAATCGTCTCGTCGAATGCCACGCTCGATGACGCGAGCAACGAGTACACGGTCTCGTTCACCGTCGACGAGGGCGAACGCTATTCCTTTGGCCCGATTACGGTCGAAAGCAGCCTGGACGGCGTCGATGGCGACAGCCTGCGTTCCATCGTCGCCACGCGCGAAGGCAAGACCTACAGTGCCGAGAAGGTCGAGAAGTCGATCGTCGCGCTGTCGGAGAGGGTGGCGGAGAATGGCTACGCATTCGCCCAGGTCACCCCACGCGGCGACCGGGACTTCGCCAATCGCACGATTGCGGTGGCCTACTACATCGACCAGGGGCCGCGCGCCTATGTCGAGCGGATCGAAATCCGAGGCAATACGCGTACACGCGACTACGTAATCCGTCGCGAATTCGACATTTCCGAGGGCGATGCGTTCAACCAGGTGATGATCCAGAAGGCCAAGAAGCGGCTTGAGGAACTCGACTTCTTCGATTCTGTGGATATCTCGACGGTTCCCGGCAGCGATGCCGACCAGGTTGTCCTGGTTGTCGACGTGAAGGAAAAGAACACCGGCGAGTTTTCGATCGGTGCCGGCTATTCCACCGGCGGCGCCAATCCCGGACCGTCGATTGAAGGGTCGGTTACGGAGCGCAACTTCCTTGGACGCGGCCAATACATCAAGATCGCGGCCGGCGGCGGCAAGAGCAACCGCAACTACACGCTGTCGTTCACCGAGCCTTACTTCCTGGGCAGGCGAATTTCGGCCGGATTCGACATCTTCAAGCAAAGGCAGGACTACACCAACTACACCTCCGATGTCATTGGCGGCACGGTGCGTTTCGGCCTGCCGATCACGGAAGCGCTCTCGACGCAGCTTGCCTATAATCTGACGAGCACGAGTTATGCGTACACATCGACATGTGACGCGAATGCCGATGGCATTGCAGACGCGACCTGTACAATTCCGCCGGCCGTTTCGGCCGATGTGACAGGTGGCCGTTGGATCAAGTCTTCGGTTAGCGGTACGGTCCTGTACAACACGATCGACGATATGAAAAAGCCGCGTTCGGGCTTCTATATCAGCACGACAGGCGAAGTCGCCGGGCTCGGTGGCAACGCGAAATTCGTCAAGCTGACCGGCAAGGCGCTTTACTACCACACGCTGAACGAGGCGATGGACCTTGTTGGGCTTATCAGCGTCGGCGGCGGTCACGCCCAGTCTCTGGGCACGGGTGGTTTGCGTACCTACGACCTGTTCCAGTCGAGCGATCGGATGATCCGTGGCTTTGCCTATAATGGCATTGGTCCCTACGACACGGTATTGGGCTCGGTCACCCACCTGGGCGGCACGAGCTACATCAACGCCAACGCCGAGGTCGAATTCCCGCTGCCGGCTTTCCCCGAATCGTTCGGATTGCGCGGTGCGGTGTTCGCGGATGCGGCGACGGTGTTCGGATTGCCCGCCAACATTACGGCGGCCAGTGCGGCCCCCGCCGGACTTGCCATGGCGTGGCGCGCTTCTGTCGGCGCTTCGGTCATCTGGCAGTCGCCGTTTGGTCCGCTGCGTTTGGATTATGCCATTCCGGTGCTCAAGCAGACCGGCGACAAGATCCAGAACTTCAATTTCGGTGTTTCTGGCCGCTTCTAGGCGGTCGTGGGCCGGCGGCGTCTTGCCGCCGGTTGCGGGTATTCATGGCAAATCCGGTATTCTATGCGCCAGCGCGCCCGTATTCGGTTGCCGAAATCGCGGTCGTGGCCGGGGCGGAATTGCGTGAAAACGGCGGTGCGCCAGACCAGCTGATAACCCGGATTTCATCTGCCTCTAATGCCGGCGAGGGCTCGCTGGCTTTCGTCGAGGGCGTGTCGAACCGAAAGTTGCTCGCCTCGGTCGAGGCGTCGGCGGTTCTGGTGACCGCGGCATACGCCGAAGATGTTCGCGAAGGAACGGCGGCCCTCGTGTGTGCCCGCCCGCAGCAGGCGTTCGCGGCGGTCGCCCGTTTGCTGTTTCCGACTGCCGTCAAGCCGGCGCCGATCACCGGAGAGACCGGAATTTCGGCATCTGCGTGGGTGCATCCGGGCGCAACCGTCGAAGATGGTGCGATTGTCGAGGCCGGTGCCGTGATCGGGGAAAATGCTGCAGTCGGCCGCGGGACGGTCATCGCGCCCAATGCCGTTGTCGGGCCGTACTGCCAGATCGGCCGCGACTGCCATATCGGCATTGGCGCCTCGGTGCAGGCGGCGCTGATTGGCAACCGGGTGATGATCATGGCC
>JBNLDE010000157.1:0-4519 GCA_050304175.1 Zhengella sp.
TCTCCGAGAATTGCAACATCATCGTCACCGTCGGCTTCCTGCTTGGCGATGCCACCAAGGCGGCGGCGGAAGCCAATCCGAACGTCAAGTTCTCGATCGTCGACTTTGCCTATGATCCGGTCGTGCCGAACATCCTCGGCCAGGTCTACGCCACCGACGAAGCCGCGTTCCTCGCCGGCTATCTCGCCGCGGGCGTTTCCAAGACCGGTATCGTCGGCACGTTCGGCGGCATCAATATCCCGCCGGTCACCATCTTCATGGACGGATTTGCGCACGGCGTCGCCTACTACAACAAGCAGAAAGGCGCCTCGGTCCAGGTACTCGGCTGGGATCCCGAAAAGAAGGAAGGCCTTTTCACCAACAACTTCAGCAGCCTCGATGACGGCCGCGCCTTCGCCAAGAACCTCAACGAGGAAGGCGCCGACATCGTGATGCCGGTTGCCGGCCCCGTCGGCCAGGGTTCCGCCGCGCTTGCAGCCGAAATGGGCACCGACACGCTCAAGATCATCGGCGTCGACGTCGACCAGTATCTCACCGACCCGGAGCACAAGGGCGTGTTCCTGACCTCCGTGCTGAAGCGCATGGATTCGACCGTGGTCGAGGCCATCACGCGCGCCAAGGACGGTTCGTTCGAAGGCGGCGTGATCGTCGGTACGCTCGAAAGCGGCGGCGTTGGTCTTGCGCCGTATCATGACCTGGAGTCCGCCGTTTCGAGCGAACTGCAGGGCGAAATCGACGCGATCGCGGCCGGCATCAAGGACGGATCGATCAACGTCAAGGGCATGTAATTCCGTCCAAGTGCCTGAAAACCAAGAGGCCCGCCGCCCCCAGCATCGAGGGCGGCGGGCCAACTAAAAAAAGACGGACCCGGTCAAGAGGGGGCAGCATTCCTTGGATATCGAGCTACGCGGCATCACCAAGCGGTTCGGTGAACTTGTTGCCAATTCGAACGTGAACCTGAGCATCAAGGCGGGCGAAGTGCTCGGCCTGCTCGGAGAAAACGGCGCCGGCAAATCGACGATGATGAACATCCTTTCAGGGCTGTACCGGCCCGACGAGGGTGAAATTTTGGTCGACGGCAAGCCAGTATCCTTTCGCGGCCCCGGCGATGCGATCCGCGCGGGCATCGGCATGGTTCACCAGCACTTCATGCTGGTTCCGGTATTCACTGTCGCCGAAAACGTCGTGCTCGGAGTCGAACCGGTCGGCAGACTGGACCATCTCGACCTGAAAACCGCCCGCGAGCAGGTGCGTGAAATCAACGAGGAATACGGGCTGGAGGTCAATCCGGACGAGCTGATCGAGGACCTTCCGGTCGGCATCCAGCAGCGCGTCGAGATCATCAAGGTCCTGTTCCGTTCGGCCAATGTGCTGATTTTCGACGAACCGACCGCAGTGCTGACTCCGCAGGAAGTTACTGATTTCTTTAAGATCGTGCGGTCGCTACGCGACGCCGGCAAGGCGATCGTCTTCATCACCCACAAATTGCACGAGATCCACGAAGTGGCGGACCGCATCAGCGTCCTGCGGGCCGGAAAGATCGTCGGCGAGGGACTGCCCGGCAAGACCAGCGACCAGGACCTTGCCGAGATGATGGTCGGGCGTCCCGTTACCTTCGAGGTCGACAAGGAGCCGTTCAAACCCGGCGAGGTACTGCTCGACATCAAGGGGCTGACCGTGCTGCGCGACGATGATTCCGTCGCCGTGAACGACGTAACCTTCAATGTGCGCAGCGGCGAGATCGTCGGCATCGCCGGCGTCCAGGGAAACGGCCAGACGGCCCTTGTCGAAGCGCTGACGGGCCTGAGGCGGGTGACGGCCGGAACCGTGACGTACCAGGACCGGGACATCACCGACGCCTCGGTACGCGACCGCCATCGCATGGGGTTCGCCCACGTGCCGGAAGACCGCCAGCGGGCCGGCATGGTCACCGATTTCTCGATCGCCGAGAACATGGCCCTGAACACGTACTATACCGAGCCCTACTCGCACGGCATCACGATGGACTGGAAAGCGGTCAACGAAAGCGCCGCGAAATATGCGGCGGCGTTCGATGTGCGGGCGACGTCGATTTTCGAGGCGGCGGGCAACCTGTCGGGCGGCAACCAGCAGAAAATGATCGTGGCGCGCGAGTTGTCGCGCGACACCAAGTTCCTGATCGCCGCGCAGCCGACGCGAGGGCTCGATGTCGGGTCGATCGAATACATTCACAAGCGGATCGTCCATGCACGCGACGAGGGAGATGGCGTCCTGATCGTTTCATCCGAGCTCGACGAGATCCTCGCCCTGTCCGATCGCATACTGGTGATGTTCAAGGGCCGGGTAGTTGCCGAATTCGGCGCCGGGGCGAAACCCGCCAACAAAAACGATATTGGTCTGGCAATGGCGGGAGCAGTGGCATGAGCGAGGAAAACGGCCGCAGCAAGGCCGCCGCGGAACTGCTGGAGCGCGCCGCGCCGGACCGCGCCGACGTCAACGAACTGGTGATTGTGCCGATCATCGCCGTGATCATGGCGATGATCATCGGCGGCCTCATCATGCTGGCTACCGGCGTTTCGTTCGAGGCCATCGGTCAGTCCTACGTCGCGCTGTTCACAGGGTCCGTCGGCTCCGTCAGCGCTGTCTCGGAAACGCTGACGGCGGCTGCGCCGCTGACGCTGGCGGGACTCGGGATCGCGCTCGCGCTACGCGCCGGCCTGCTCAATATCGGCGCCGAAGGCCAGATCCTTGTCGGCGGCATGGCCGCGGTGATCGCCGGTTTCTCCCTCGAGGGACTGCCGATCTACGTACATTTGCCGCTCGCCCTGATCGCCGGCGCGATTTTCGGCGCCCTGTGGGCCTCGATCGCCGGCTGGCTGCGCGCGGCCACCGGGGCGCACGAGGTCATCACCACGATCATGCTCAACCTGATCGCAATGCGGCTGATCGATTATCTCCTGCGCAGCCCGTTCGTCCAGAAGACCGGGCGCGCGGATCCGATCTCGAAAAGCGTGCTGGACAGCGCCGCGCTTCCGAATTTGCTGTCCTGGTACGATCCCAATCTCAGGATTCACGCCGGCATTTTCATCATGATCGCGGCGGTGCTGTTCGTTTACTGGCTGTTGTTCAGGACCACATTCGGCTTCGAATTCCGGGCTTCCGGCCTCAATCCCGACGCGGCGCGCTATGCCGGCATGCGTTCCGGCGCGATTATCGTCCTCGTGATGGCGCTCGCCGGTGCCCTTTCCGGGCTTGCCGGCGCCAACCAGGTGCTTGGCGTTCTCGGTCGCGCCTCACCGGGTTTCTCAGGCGGTATCGGTTTCGATGCGATCGCGGTGGCGCTGCTCGGCCGGTCGCACCCGTTCGGCGTACTGCTGGCCGGCCTGCTGTTCGGCGCCTTGCAAGCCGGCGGAAGACAGATGCAGGTTTCGGCCGGGGTCAGTCTCGACCTGATCTCGATCATCCAGGCTCTGATCATTATCTTCATCGCCGCGCCGATCATGATGAGGGCACTGTTCTCCTTCGCATTTCTTAAACGGGCAAAACGGTAAGCGGGCATGGCAGTCACGGACATATCCACCGGCGGAACCACAGCGATCAGCCATGCGCGGCGGCGCCAGACGCAGATCATCGGTTGGTTGCTGCTGGCCCTCGCCGTCTTTGTCGCGACGGTGTTCGCCTATCCGGTGAGCGGCAACGCATCGTTCCGGCTGACGTTCCCCGGCGATGCCTTCATCGTGCCCAATCTGGTCGTACCGGCCGCGCCCTATGCCTATGTCGTTGCCGCGTTGCTTGCCTTTTTCGGCGTGCGTCAGTTCCTGCCCGGCGCCGCGCGATGGTCCGGCCTGCTGCTCGGTATCGGCCTGTTCCTCGTCGTGACGGCATTCCTGACCTGGGCGACGGCGGACAAGTCGTTTTCGCTGACCGGGATGCTGCAGGCGACGATCGTGCGGGCCGTGCCGATCGCGCTCGGCGGGCTGGCCGGCGTGTTGTGCGAGCGGGTCGCCGTCATCAACATCGGGATCGAGGGCATGCTGCTCGCCGGTGCCTTCACCGGGGCGGTCGCCGGCTCGGTGCTTGGCGGGACGGGCGGCCTGATCGCCGCGATCATCGTCGGCGGACTGTGCGGGCTGCTGCTCGCCGTGCTGGTGGTCACCTACCGCGTCGACCAGATCATCGCCGGTGTCGCCATCAACCTGCTTGTGCTCGGGCTGACATCCTATGTCAGCAGCCAGGTCCTGACCGTATATCGCGACCTCAACAATGCGCCGGTGTTCCGGTCGATCAATATTCCCTTCCTGAGCGACCTGCCGGTGATCGGCCCGGTCCTGTTTCGGCAGAACCTGTTCGTCTATGGGGCGCTAATCCTCGTGGCAATCGCAACCTACTACCTGTTCCACACCCGCAGCGGGCTCCGCGCGCGGGCCGTCGGCGAGCATCCGGAAGCCGCAGACACGCTGGGTATCAATGTCTACCGGCTGCGCTACATCAACGTCATGCTGGGCGGCATGGTCGCCGGTTTCGGCGGCGCCTGGTTCAC
>JBNLDE010000158.1:0-4421 GCA_050304175.1 Zhengella sp.
GCCTTCTTCGAGGTTCTGGACGATCTCCGAACGCTGTTCGGCGCGGCTTTCCTCGAGCACGGTGCGGCGCGAGACGACGATGTTGCCGCGGCGCTTGTCCATCTTGAGGATTTCGAAGGGCTGCGGGTTGTGCATCAGCGGGGTGACGTCGCGGATCGGACGGATGTCGACCTGGGAGCGCGGCAGGAACGCCACGGCGCCGTCGAGATCGACGGTAAAGCCGCCCTTGACCTGGTTGAAGATCACGCCTTCGACGCGCTCGCCCTTGTTGAACTTCTCTTCCAGCTTGACCCAGCTTTCCTCGCGGCGCGCCTTTTCGCGGCTGAGCATCGCTTCGCCCAGTGCGTTTTCGACGCGCTCGACATAGACCTCGACTTCGTCGCCGACATTCAGCGAGCCGTCCTTGGCCTTGGCGCCGAATTCCTTCAGCGGCACGCGGCCTTCGACCTTCAGGCCGACGTCGATGATGGCCATATCCTTTTCGATGGCCGTGACCTTGCCCTTGACGACCGAGCCTTCGGCCAGCGGGGTTTCGGTAAGCGATGCATCAAGCAATGCCGCGAAATCGTCTCGCGACGGGTTCATATCTGACATGTTTTCTCCTGGATTGCCCCTGTTCTTGCGGGGCAGAATGCGCCGTGGGTTCGTGCTTCGAAATGCCTGCGGATCGCATCCCGGTTCCTAAACCTCATGGCGCCCTTTCAAGGGCGCCGGACCGGCGCGGAGGATGCGGACAGGCGGTTATGTTCCGTTTCGGTTGGCCATCATGCTGTCGATCATGGCGCGCGCTGCGCGGAACGCGGTTTCTATATCCATTTCGCTCGTATCAAGCAAGTGCGCGTCCGCCGCCGGTTTCATCGGCGAATCCGCGCGCGACGCATCGCGTTCGTCGCGCTGGACAATATCGGCGAGAATTTCGGTCTCGTCGGCAGTGCCGCCCTTGGCGAGGATCTCGTGATAGCGGCGGTTTGCGCGCACCTCCGCCGAGGCCGTGACGTAGAGCTTCACTGGCGCGTCCGGCAGGACCACGGTGCCGATGTCGCGGCCGTCCAGCACCGCGCCCGCGCCCTGCGCGGCGAATTCGCGCTGCTTGTCGACCAGCGCCCGGCGCACGGCCGGCATGACCGCGACTTTCGACGCCGCCTCGCCGATGGCGTGATCGGACAGGACACCCCGATCCATCGCGCCCAGGTCGAGCGATCTCGCGGCCTTCTCGGCGAGTGCTTCATCGTCGAGTGGCTTGCCGGCATCGAGCAATGCCTTGGCGACGGCGCGATAGGTCAGGCCGGTATCGAGGTGCCTGAGGCCATAGTGGGCGGCGATCAGGCGCGAAAGCGTTCCCTTGCCGGAAGCGGCCGGTCCGTCGATTGCGATGACAAGCTCAGCCATCGGCCCGCTTCCTGTCCTGCCACCAGGCCAGCGCCTTGAATACGAGCAGGATAGCAAGCCCGGTCATGGCGAGCGCCGTTGCCGCCGATTTCAGGATCGTCCAGCGGCTGGCGGCATCGACCATTTCCGCCGTGAGGCCGGCGGGCCCGGCCTTCAACATGGCCGCGACCGCATGGTTCTCCAGGTAGTCGAACACGGTGCCGGCCAAGGCAAAGGCCACGAGAAGCCATTTTACGCGCGCAGGTGCCAAAGCCAGCAGTGCGATGACCAGGACCGCGCCCAGCAAGGCGGGGTAGGAGGTGTCCAGCCATTGCTGGGTGCCAAGATAGTAGGCACGGCCATCCGCTCCGATTGCACCGATGAAGACGCGCGCCTCGTCAATCGTGTAGCCGCCCGGCCTGAGGTCGAAGGCAGGCAGACCGCCCGCCATGCCCTGCAGTGTCGGCAGCGTCCAAACGGCCATGACGAGATAATTGGCCAGCATCACGGCAGCCAGCAGCCAGTAGAGTTTCCACTTCGCCATCATGATCCGCCGCCTCCGGTGCCGACAACCATCATTCGATTTGGCCGCCGAGCCCCCGCATCAGGCCCATGAACTCGGGGAACGAGGTCGCGATCATGGCGGCGTCGTCGATGGCGACGGGTTTATCCGACGCCAGGCCCATGGTCAGGAAGGCCATGGCGATGCGGTGGTCGAGATGAGTCTCGACCGTGCCGCCGCCGAGCCCCTTGCCGCCTGGCGTGCCGCGCACCAGCAGCGAGGTCTCGCCCTCGACGCAATCGACCCCGTTGGCCTTCAATCCGTTCGCGGTCGCCGACAGCCGGTCGCTTTCCTTCACCCGCAATTCATCGAGCCCTTCCATCAGCGTCTCGCCCTCGGCAAACGACGCTGCGACCGCCAGCACCGGATATTCGTCGATCATCGACGGCGCGCGGTCCGGCGGCACAGCCATGCCCTTCAATTCGGAGTGGCGCACGCGCAGATCGGCGACGTCCTCGCCGCCGGCGTCGCGCCAATTAACGATGTCGATCTGGCCGCCCATTTCCTGCAGTGTCAGGATGACGCCGGTGCGCGTCGGGTTCATCAGCACGTTCTCGATG
Organism: Zhengella sp.; assembly: GCA_050304175.1. Lineage (GTDB taxonomy): Bacteria > Pseudomonadota > Alphaproteobacteria > Rhizobiales > Rhizobiaceae > JAIOIW01. The sequence goes on from JBNLDE010000158.1 coordinate 2,491, forward strand.
ACGATGTCGGAACCCGGCACGATCAGCGCGGCGACCAGCGGGAAGGCTGTCGACGACGGATCGCCCGGCACGTCGATGTCGCGTCCGGTCAGCTTCGGCTGGCCTTCGAGGCGAATGACCCGCGCGCCGTCCTCGTCGGTCGCTACCTCAAGGTGGGCACCGAACCCGGCCAGCATCTTCTCGGTATGGTCGCGGGTCATCACCGGCTCGATCACGATGGTGGTGCCGGGGGTGTTGAGGCCGGCGAGCAGCACGGCCGACTTGACCTGTGCCGAAGGGACCGGCACGCGGTATTCGATCGGCGCCGCTGTTTTCGGCCCGTGCAGGGTAACCGGCAGGCGATCGCCCTCGGCCGCGCGCACCTGGACGCCCATCCGCCGCAAGGGATCGAGCACGCGGCCCATCGGCCGCCGCGACAGCGAGGCGTCGCCGATGAAGGTCGTTTCCATGTCATAGACGCCGACCAGCCCCATGGTCAGGCGGCAGCCCGTTCCGGCATTGCCGAAATCGAGTGGCGCCTCGGGCTGCAGCAGGCAGCCATTTCCCGTTCCGTTGATGATCCATGTGTCTCCGTCGCGCTCGATCCGCGCTCCCATGGCGCTCATCGCGCGGCCCGTCGCCAGCACGTCCTCGCCTTCCAGCAGCCCGGTGATGCGGGTGATGCCGGAAGCCAGCCCGCCGAACATCAGCGAGCGGTGCGATATGGACTTGTCGCCTGGCACGCGGACCTGACCCGAAAGCGGTCCGGCAGCGGTGGCGATGGCAGGCTTGGCCTGTCCTGCATGAGACATTTGTACAATCCGGTAAGATGCGGTTTTATCGGGTCCGTGCTCTAGCATTTCGCATTCCGCCGGTCACCCCCGTTCGGGCGACGGCGAGCGATTTGAATTGCATCGGGCCGCTGGCCGATTAAGTTTTGACACGGGTCCCGTTTTGAGGATAAGGGGACGCGAATTTTCAACAAACGACGCGTGTTACCGCCTGTGGCGGCGGAACCGCGAACAACGGGTCGGCAAGGCCCGGCTTCGACGAGGACAATATGGTAAAACCCGAACTCGGTACCAAACGGATCTGCCCGGAAACGGGTCGCAAGTTCTATGATCTGAACAAGGATCCGATCGTTTCCCCATACACCGGACAGACCTATCCGCTCAGCTACTTCGAGGGCACAAGCTCGATTGCCGACGAGGAAGAGGAAGAAATCGAGGAACAGGAACTCGATGCGGAAGATGCAGATGCGGAAGTCGTAAGCCTCGAAGATGCCGACGACGACGACAGCAAGGGTACCGCCAAGGGACCCGCTGCGGATTCGGTCGACATCGACGACGATGAAGACGATGACATCGATCTTGGCGACGACGACGACGATCCGTTCCTGGCGTCCGACGACGATGATGACGACGACGATGACGATGTCTCGGATATCCTCGGCGTTGGCGGCAAGGATGACGAAGACTGACAGCCGGTCGCGCGCCGGGAACTAAAATGAAGGCGCGCTGCGCAAAGGCCCTTGATCTTCGAACCGGGCTTGGCTAAATGCGCGCTACGAAACGGTGCGGTCGGCGGTCGCACCGGACCAGAGCCGGAAACGGCAAGTTGGGGCCATAGCTCAGCTGGGAGAGCGCCTGCATGGCATGCAGGAGGTCAGCGGTTCGATCCCGCTTGGCTCCACCAAATTTCACTTCCAAGACTTTTGGACAGGTTTCCGGCTGGGGCTCGGAGCCGATAACATTTGCGCTCGGCAGTTAATCCGACCAGGAAGTCCGACGCATCCTTAGGCTGCAGTCCGCCATTTTTCTTTGCGGACGAATTCCATCAAACGGTCCGAAGACATCGGCGCGGCAAACGCGTAGCCTTGCAGGAAGTCGCAGCCGAGGTCGCGCAGAATCCTGGCATGCTCCATGGTTTCCACGCCTTCGGCAACCACCTGC
>JBNLDE010000159.1:0-46711 GCA_050304175.1 Zhengella sp.
TTGCACTTTAAAGGGGAGCAGGGGAGACGGGGAAAACCTTGGCTGGCCCCCGACGCGCGAGGACCCGAAAGGACCTTGCAGATCCAGCTTCCTGGAAGCGGAACGGACGCGGACAGAAATCGCCGGGCGGCGGTCTTCGGATCGCATTACTTACTTAGACGCGCGTGACGTGGATCGCCGTCTTCCCATCTCCCCCACGTGATCCGGGGGAGCGAACTTTGAAAATGGCCAGACGGGGCAAAACCCGGGCGTGGCGACGATACCGAGCACCCTCCCTTCTCCCCTCTGGGAGAAGGTGGATTGGCGCGTCAGCACCAAGACGGATGAGGGTATCGAAGGTGGTTCTTCCCGCTCGTCCGGCCTCGCTTCGCTACGCCGCCTGCTTCTTCGGCTGGATCAGGCCCCTGGCGATCAGCAGCTCGGCGATCTGCACCGTGTTGAGCGCTGCGCCCTTGCGCAGATTGTCGGAGACGACCCACAGGTTGAGCCCGTTTTCAAGCGTCGAATCCTCGCGGATCCGCGATATGTAGGTCGCGTCCTCGCCGGCGCTCTCGTAGGGCGTGATGTAGCCGCCGTCCTCGTGCTTGTCGATCACCTGACAGCCCGGCGCCTCGCGCAGGATGTCGCGCGCCTCGTCGGCCGTGATCGGCTTTTCGAACTCGATGTTGACGGCTTCGGAATGGCCGATGAACACCGGCACCCGCACGCAGGTCGCCGTCAGCTTGATCTTGGGATCGAGCATCTTCTTGGTCTCGGCGACCATCTTCCACTCTTCCTTGGTCGTACCATCCTCCATGAAGACGTCGATGTGGGGAATGCAGTTGAAGGCGATACGCTTCGTGAATTTCTTGCTCTCGACCGGATCGGCCACGAACACGGCGCGGGTCTGGTTGAACAGCTCGTCCATGCCTTCCTTGCCGGCGCCGGAAACCGACTGGTAGGTCGCAACCACGACGCGCTTGATCGTCGCCGCGTCGTGCAGCGGCTTCAGCGCCACCAGCAGCTGCGCTGTCGAGCAGTTCGGGTTGGCGATGATGTTCTTCTTGGCGAAGCCTTCGACCGCGTCCGGATTGACCTCGGGGATGATCAGCGGCACGTCGGCGTCGTAGCGCCAGGCCGAAGAATTGTCGATCACGACGCAGCCCTGGCGGCCGATCTTCGGCGACCATTCCTTCGACACCGAACCGCCGGCGCTCATCAGGCACAGATCGGTGTCGGAGAAGTCGTAGGTGTCGAGCGCCTTCACCTTCAGCGTCCGGTCGCCGTAGGACACCTCGGTGCCGACCGAGCGGCGCGAGGCCAGCGGCACGACTTCGTCGGCCGGGAATCCGCGTTCTTCGAGGATGTTGAGCATTTCACGGCCCACATTGCCCGTGGCGCCTGCGATCGCTACCTTGAAACCCATCGTCTTGCTTGCTCCTCTCTCCCCTGGCTTGTCTCAAGCACCACTCGTCCCGCCCCCGGGAGAGTGTGGGGCGGAGCGCTTAATTCGTCTTGGTGGTTTTCGGCGTGATGCTCATGATGGCGTGTACATATCCGCTGGATACGAAAAGTCAATTCGCCCGATGCACGATTGTCGTGACCGCGGTTTGGCTTCGCCGCATCTTCCGCTATTCAGGTTCCGGGTCTTTAAGGCACCGGCAAGTGCCGGGGTGAATGTGGAGAGCGACGCATGAGTGGACAGGCAATCGAAATCCGGTCGGAATCGGCGGCGGTCGTCACCTCGATCGACGTCGCGATCGGCGACCGGGTCCGCGCCGGCGACCTGCTCCTCACCACCGAGCTGATGAAGATGCGCCAGGAATTCCGCGCGCCGGCACCCGCGGTGATCGAGACGATCGCCGCCCGCGAAGGCGAGGTGGTGGAACCCGGCATGCTGCTGGCACGCATCGTGGTGGCCGAAGCGGATGCCGGCGAGGTCGACAGCGGCAGCGCCGCGGCCGGCCAGGGACAGGCGAACCGCCACCTGGCCGAAACCGCCGCGCGCCATGCGCTGCTGCAGGATGCCGCCCGGCCCGCCATGGTGGAAAAGCGCCACGCGCAGGGCATGCGCACGGCGCGCGAAAATGTCGCCGATCTGTTCGACGGGGGATCGCTGCGCGAATATGGCGCGCTGGCGGTCGCCGCCCAGCGCGGCAAGTTCCCGATCGGGGAATTACGGGCCAGCACGCCAGGAGACGGGATCATTACCGGCATCGGTACGGTCAATTTCGCGACGTTCGGACCGGAGGGGTCCGCATGCGCGGTAATGGCGGTCGATTATTCGGTGATGGCCGGCACGCAAGGCTGGTTCCACCACAAGAAGATCGACCGGCTGATCAGGGTGGTCGAGGAAAAGCCGATGCCGCTGATCGTGTTCGCCGAAGGCGGCGGCGGACGGCCCAATGATGTCGACGCGGCGGGCGTCTTCTTTTCCGGGCTCGACGTACCGAGCTTCTGGCGCTTCGCCGCGCTCGACAGTCCGCGGATCGCGGTCGTCGCCGGCCGCTGCTTTGCCGGCAATGCGGCCTTCGCCGCCACCGCCGACATAGTGATCGCGACGACCAATTCCAATCTCGGCATGGGTGGGCCGGCGATGATCGAGGGTGGCGGGCTGGGCCGTTTCACTCCGGAGGAAGTCGGGCCCGCGGACGTGCAATGGGCTAATGGCGTCACCGACATTTTGTGCGTCGACGAGGCCGAAGCGGTGGCCGCCACCAAAAAGCTGCTCTCCTACATCCAGGGACCGACGGAAAGCTGGGAAGCGGCCGGCCAGGACGCCCTGCGCGATGTTGTGCCCGGGGACCGGAGGCTCGCCTACGACATGCACCGCGCCGTCGCGATGCTAGCCGACACTGGTTCGGTGCTGGAACTGGGAGGCGGGCATGGCGCGGGAATCATCACCGTCTTTGCCCGCATCGAAGGCCGGCCGCTCGGGATCATTGCCAACAACCCGCTGCATCTGGGCGGAGCCATCGACGCCCCCGCCGCAAGAAAGGCGGCGCGCTTCTTGGCGCTGTGCGGCCGGTTCGGCCTGCCGGTGGTCTCGCTATGCGACACGCCGGGCTTCATGGTCGGGCCCGACGCGGAAGCGACGGGCCAGGTGCGGGCCTCCGGCGAACTCTTTCTGGCGGGCGCCCGGTTCCCTGGCATATTGTGCACCATTGTCTTGCGAAAGGGCTACGGCCTCGGCGCGCAGGCCATGGCCGGGGGCAGCTTTCACCGGCCCGCCTTCACGGTTTCCTGGCCCAGCGGCGAATTCGGCGCAATGGGACTGGAAGGATCAGTCAGGCTCGGCCACCGGCGCGAGCTGGAAGCAATTGCCGACGACACGGAACGGCAGAAGCGGTTCGACGAGTTGGTCGCGGCGGCCTACGAGCGCGGCAAGGCGATCCATGCCGCCGAGCTGGTCGAGTTCGATGCGGTCATCGATCCCGCCGAATCGCGGCACTGGATCGCATCGGCGATCGGGCCGGGCACCCGCGGCGCCTGAGACGCAGGCCGGTCCGGCTGGCGGGCGGCCGGACCATCGCCACCGCCAGGCGGGGCTTCTCACAGGTCCCGGAACTGGAAATCCTCGAAACGATGCAGGGCTTCCTCGACCGCCTGCTTGTGCATGGTTTCGTTGCCGGGTCCCACCCAGTGCCAAGCCTGGATCAGCAAAGTTCGCGCCTGCCGATCGGCTTTCAGGTCGAGCGCCGCGACGACCCTGTCCCCGGCCAGAACGGGAAGCGTAAAATAGCCGAACTGCCGCTTGGCGGCCGGGACATAGGCTTCGAAGACATGGTCGTAATCCAGCAGTATCGCTGTCCGCTTGCGCTGGATGATCAGCGGATCGAACGGCGACAGGATGTGGATGCATCCCGGGTCACTTTCACACTTCATTTCGTCGAGGGTCTGCGGCGCAGCCCAGTAGGCCGTGCTGTCATCGCCCTTTATGCGCACCGGCTTCAGCTTGCGGGCGCGCACGCGGCGTTCGATGACCTCCAGGATCGCAGGTTTGCGCCCGGCGTCGAGATGACAGATGGAATCGAGGCTGATCACGGCCTGCGACCGCAAGGCGCGGTCCAGCAGATAGTCGAGTATCTGGCGCTCGGTGGCCGGGCGCGGCGGCTTCTCCCACCCGAAATGCCGTTCCGTCAGCTCGTAGGATTTGACCATGCCCGCGCGCGCCGAAATCGCCAGCCGCCCGGAAAAGAAGCCGAGTTCCAGCGCCCGTTTCGACGGCTTGCGGCTTGCCCATTCATGGTCCTTCTCGACCCGCCTCTCCTCGATGTCGCGAATCGAGATCGGGCCGGTCTCGCGCACCAGCTTCATCACCCGGCGCAACTGGCCGGGCGTCACGCTGGCGAACCATTTGCCCGGATCGGCGCGATACGCCTTCATCGCCGGCAGGAAATAGCGGAAATCGCGCGCCGGGATATAGGACAGCGCGTGCGTCCAGTATTCGAACACGCTTTTGTCGGCACTCTGGGCGCAATGCAGGTCGGCGCGGCGGTATGTCGGGATGCGGTTGAACAGGATATGGTGGTGGCATCGCTCGATCACGTTGATCGTGTCGATCTGCACGTATCCCAGATGTTCGATCGCGCGCTGCACAGCGTCCGGGCCGGACCCGAACGGCGCGTCCGCGTCAAGGCGCTGTGCCGAGATCCAGACACGGCGCGCGTGTGTTTTCGTGATGATTGCGGATCCGCGCATCGTTCCCTTGAGCCGTGGCGCGGGCGCCGTGTCAACCCGAAAGCCGGTACCATGCTGACAGCGCCGGATCGCCCGTTTTCACCACCCCCCACCCGGTATATGCTGTGCAAAAACACCGGAGGGATGTCATGAGCGACAAGATCGCCACATACGCCGAGTTCTGGCCCTACTATCTCAGGGAACATTCCGGCGCGAACACGCGGAACCTCCACTATGTCGGAACCGCGATCGCGATTCTGCTGTTCCTGCGATTCCTGTTCACCGGTTCGTTGTGGTATTTGCTGGCCGCTGTCGTATCCGGATATTTCTTCGCCTGGGTCGGGCATTTCTGGCTCGAGAAAAACCGGCCGGCGACATTCACCTATCCGCTTTGGTCGCTCTATTCCGATTTCCGCATGTTCTTTCTGTGGATCTCTGGCAAGCTCGGTCCGCATCTGGAGAAGGCCGGCGTCAAATAGAAGCCGGCAAAATTTTCGAACCGGACTCAGCCGCCCGCCGTTTCGGGCCGACTTGGCCATCGTCAACGCAAGGACCTCCCATTGACCGATTTTCTGCTTCTCGCCTTTATCTTTCTTGTCGCCGGGGTGCTGGCGGTTCCTGTCGCCACACGGCTCGGGCTGGGCTCCGTGCTCGGTTACCTGATCGCGGGAATCGCCATCTCGCCCGTGCTGGCCTTGCTCGGCGTCGATGTCCTTTCGATCCAGCATTTCGCCGAATTCGGTGTTGTCATGATGCTGTTTCTCGTCGGGCTGGAACTCGAACCGAGGCGGCTGTGGCAGATGCGCGCGAAGCTGCTCGGCCTCGGCGGCGCCCAGGTTCTCGGAACCGCGCTGGCAGTGATGATCGCTGCGATGGCGATGGGCCAGCCGTTCACGGTCGGCCTGGCCATAGGACTGGTGCTGTCGCTTTCCTCCACAGCGATCGTTCTCCAGACACTGGGCGAGAAGGGATTGCTGCGCAGCGATGGCGGTGAGTCCAGCTTTTCGGTACTTTTGTTCCAGGATATCGCCGTCATCCCCATGCTCGCGCTGATCCCGTTGATGGCGCTGCCCGAACTGGTCGAGACGCAGCACGCGGTGGCCGCCGGCCATGGCGCAGAGGGCGCCAGGCACGGCGAAACGATGAGTTTCGTGGTAGGACTGGACGGCTGGCAAGTCGCGCTTGTCACCTTGGCGGCGATCGGCGCCGTGATCGTTGTCGGCAGTTATCTGACACGGCCGCTGTTCCGGTTCATTGCCGGCGCACATCTGCGCGAGTTGTTCACGGCCGCGGCACTCCTGATCGTGATCGGTATTGCGCTGCTCATGTCGCTGGTCGGCCTGTCGCCGGCGCTCGGGACCTTTCTCGCCGGGGTCGTGCTGGCAAACAGCGAATACCGCCACGAGCTGGAATCCGACATCGATCCGTTCAAGGGTCTGCTGCTCGGGGTGTTCTTCATGAGCGTCGGTGCGGGAATCAACTTCGGGCTGCTCATGAACAGCCTTGGTCTGACCATTGCGCTCACGCTCGGCCTGATAGCAATAAAATCGCTCGTGCTCTATGTGCTGGGAACCGTGTTCAAGCTGCGCGGCACTGATCGCTGGCTGTTCGCCCTCGGCCTCGCACAAGCCGGCGAGTTCGGCTTCGTGCTGCTGTCCTTCACCGTGGCCAGCGCGGTCATCCCCGCAGCAATTGCCGACCAGCTTCTTCTGGTGGTGGCCTTGTCCATGTTGCTGACTCCGACGCTCTTCATTCTTTACGACCGGGTAATCGCACCTAAATATTCCGCCGATCAGCAGCGCGAAGCGGATGTGATCGAGGAAGACAACCACATCATCATCGCCGGTCGCGGGCGCGTGGGCGGGCTGGTCGAGAGGATGCTCAATTCTGCGGGCTACAAGGCGACGGTGATCGACTACAATTCAAAGACGATCGAGAATCTCGGACGCTTCGGCGTGAAGGTCTATTTCGGAGACGCGACGCGGCCCGATCTCCTGCATTCGGCTGGCATCGAACGGGCGAAGCTGTTCGTCATCGCCATTGACGAACGCGAGCCGATAACCGAACTGACGAGATATCTGACCAAGAACTATCCGGACCTGCACGTGATGGCGCGCGCGGTCGACCGCGATCATGTCTACGACCTCTATTCCGCCGGCTGCCGCGACATCATCCGCGAGACCTATGACAGTTCGATCCGCATGGGCCGGTCGGCCTTCGAGGCGCTCGGCATCGAACCGCACCACGCGCGGGCGATGGCGAACGCCTTCGATACGATGGATCGCAAATCAATGATCGAAGTGGCCGATGTCTACGACCCGGCGATACCGGTTGCAGAGAACAAGGCCTATATCGCCAAGGTGCGCAAGATCATGGAGGAGTGGCAGCCGCAGCTGCAAAAGGAAATGGAGGAGATCCGCGGATCCGGTTGACCGGACCCGCGATCCGTATCGCAATCAGCCCGAATAGGCTTTCAGGACGGCGTCGCCCATTTGCGACGTCGAAACCTGGGTGCAACCGTCCGACATGATGTCGCCGGTGCGCAGGCCATCGTCGAGTACCGCGGCGATCGCCGCTTCCAGCCGGTTGGCCTCGTCGACCATGTTGAACGAGTAGCGCAGGCACATCGCGAACGACGCGATCATGGCGATCGGGTTTGCGATGCCCTTGCCGGCAATGTCCGGTGCCGAGCCGTGCACCGGCTCGTAGAGTGCCTTGCGTGATCCGGTCTTCGGGTCCGGCGCGCCGAGCGAAGCCGAGGGCAGCATGCCGAGCGAACCGGTCAGCATTGCCGCCACGTCCGAGAGCATGTCACCGAACAGATTGTCGGTGACGATGACGTCGAACTGTTTGGGCCAGCGCACCAGCTGCATGCCGCCGGCGTCGGCCAGCATATGGGTCAGTTCGACATCGGCGTATTTGGCCTTGTGTGTCGCGGCGACCACGTCCCGCCACAACACGCCCGACTTCATGACATTGTGCTTTTCCATCGAGCACACCTTGTTCGACCGGGTTCGCGCCAGCTCGAAGGCGACGCCGGAGATGCGCTCGATCTCGAACGTGTCGTAGACCTGGGTATCGATCGCCCGCTTCTGGCCGTTGCCGAGATCAATGATCTCTTTCGGCTCGCCGAAATAGACGCCGCCGGTCAGCTCGCGCACAATCAGGATGTCGAGGCCCTCGACCACTTCCGGCTTGAGCGACGAGGAAGCCGCCAGCGCCGGGTAGCAGATCGCGGGCCGCAGATTGGCGAACAGCTCCATGTCCTTGCGCAGGCGCAGCAGACCGGCTTCGGGCCGTACCTCGTAGGGCACGCCATCCCATTTCGGCCCGCCGACCGCGCCGAACAAAACCGCGTCCGCCGCCATCGCCTTGGCCATGTCGTCTTCGGAGATCGCTTGCCCGCAAGCATCATAGGCCGAGCCGCCGACGAGGCCTTCCTCGGTTTCGAATCCGGCATTCTGCTCGGCATTCATATAGGCGATCAGCTTGCGGACCTCGGCCATTGCCTCGGGGCCGATGCCGTCGCCGGGAAGAAGAAGGAGTTTGCGCGTTGCCATGGAAAACCTCGTTGGAAATACAGTGCTGCCTAGCTAGCCGCAGGACCGGTCGCGCGCAAGCCGCAACAACGCGCATTCCGTCAGCCGCGACCTGTCATGGACTCGGTTTCCGCCCTGAGACGCGTCGCCGGCGTATCCGGCAGGGCCTCGATGTCGGCGCGGGTTATCACGGTATCGCAGGCGACCGCCCGTTTCATGCGGATACCATGTGCCAGGCCAACCGGCAGCGCACCGGCTGCAACCGAAGCCGTCGCCGGCATGCATTTGCCCCAGACGGTGTAGCCGCCTTCGCCATCGAGCAATTCGCCCGGTTTGAGGTCGCGCTTGGCGACCGCCACCGCGTCGGCGTTGAATGCGCGCGACTGACCTGTCGGCTCTTTACGTAGTTGCGCGCTCAGTACCGATATTCCAAGTTCCATACCGACAAGGTGAAAAGGCTTGTACATCGCCGCATAGCGCCCGGTGGAATCGGTGTTGAGCCCGTATTGCCGGAAGCAGGCCGCAGAATACTCGTTTGGCGCCTCGATCACCACATAGACGCCCCAGCGAAGGTCGCGGAAGACCGGCCGGCCATCGCGCTCCAGCGACGACACCACTTCAACCATGCCCTTGCCCGGCAATTGCCCGCCTTCTTCCCGGGGCCTGAGCACATGGGCAAGGTTATCGACACCGCAAGGCGGAAAGCGCAGACCTTCTTCGGCAACCGACATCGCGCAGGCATTGGCGATCGCCGCCATTTCGATCGCTGACTTGGTTCCATCAAGGAAGGAATTGAACATCTGGCTATTCATGCCGGCCTTCAACGCCTCTTGTGGCGTCATGCCATAATGGGTCCAGACATCATCCGGCGTCACGTGATGGTATGCCGGTAGATATTTCGTTCCCTTGCCCGCGGCCTGCACGATGAAACCGGCGGCGCGCGCCCAATCGACCATTTCGGCTACCAGTGCCGGCTGATCGCCATAGGCCATGGAATAGACCGTTCCCGCCGCGCGCGCCCGTCTTGCCAGCGCCGGGCCGCACAGAACGTCGGCTTCGACATTGACCATAATGATATGCTTGCCGTTCTCGATCGCTGCAAGAGCATGGACAACGCCGGCCGCCGGGCTGCCGGTCGCTTCGATCACCACGTCCACATCGTCGCAAGCGCACAACGCTTGCCCGTTTTCGAACAAACGCAGGTCGGCGATCCTGTCGCGCTCCCACCCGGTCTCGATGCATGTTTCGCGCGCCTTTTGCGCCGACAGATCGGCAACTGCCGTCACCTCCAGACCGACCGTCGTAAGCGCTTGCGAAAGGAACATCGAGCCGAATTTGCCGGCGCCGATCAGGCCGGCTCGAACCGGATTTCCGCCAGCGGCTGCATCAGAGGCAAGGCGATAGAGATTCATGACGTGCCTCTTCCGCGGGAGCGGTCACTTCAGGATTCGGCGGGCCGATAGGCAGTGACTTCGATCTCCACTTTCATCTCGGGCTTAATCAGGCCGGCGACAATCATTGTGGCGGCCGGACGGATCTCTGAAAAGTGCTCTCCGGTTACGGCGAAAACATCCGCGCTGTAGGATTCGTCGGTAATGATGTAATTGGCCCGTACGACATCGCTAAGCGCAAAGCCGGCTTCGATGAGCGCCTTTTCGATGGTTTTGAAGATATTGCGCGTCTGGTCTGACACGCTTTCCGGCATCGCCATCGTCTCGTAGTCATAGCCGGTTGTTCCCGAGACGAAGCAATATTCGCCCATCACGACCGCGCGGCTGTAACCAGCCTGCTTTTCAAAGGGCGAACCGGTCGAAATCAGGCGGCGCTCGGCCATGTCACTTCCTCCCAACGCGTCCGGCGCCGCGTTTCAGACGAATTTCTTGAACGCCAGCACGGCATTGGCGCCGCCGAAGGCGAACGAATTGCTGATGACGACATTCACGGTGCGCTCGCGCGGGACATTCGGGGTGACGTCCAGATCGCACTCGGGATCCGGCTCCGTGTAATTGACCGTTGGCGGCACGATGCCTTCCCGTATGGCGCCGAGGCACGCGATGGCCTCCAGCGCACCCGATGCACCGAGGCAATGGCCGTGCATGGACTTGGTCGAAGACAGTGACAGGGCATCCGCGTGGCCTCCGAACACGGTGCGAATCGCCGCCGTCTCGGTCTTGTCGTTGCCCGCGGTGGCCGTGCCATGCGCGTTGACATAGTCTACATCCTCGGGGTTGAGCCCGGCGTCGGCCAGGCACGCTCTGATCGCGGAGACAGGGCCTTCCAGCGTCGGAGCAACGATGTCCCCGGCATCGCCCGACATGCCGCTACCCGCAAGTTCGGCGAGGATCGTAGCGCCGCGTTTCTTGGCGTGGTCAAGCCGCTCGAGAACCAGCACGCCTGCGCCGTCGCCAAGCACCAGCCCGTCGCGGTCTTTTGAAAACGGCCGGCATGTTCCCTTGGCCAGGATGCGCATCGATTCCCAGGCTTTCATCGTGCCGTAGGAAAGCGGTGCATCGGTGCCGCCAACGACCATCGCGTCCGCACGGCCGAGTCGCAGCAGGTCGAGCGCCGACGAAAAGGCGTGATTGGATGACGAACACGCCGACGTCACGCCGAAAACCGGTCCCTTGAGGCCGTGGATCATGCTCACATGGACCGCCGGCGATGACGGCATTGCCTTGGGAACGGTGAAGATCTCGGTTCTCTTCTTGTGTTCCAGGAAGATCGCGCTGTAGGCGGTTTCCATCGCGTCGCCACCATAGACGCCGGTGCCGATCACCGCGCCAATTCGTTCGGGATTCGCGGCACTCGGGTCGAGGCCCGCCTGCGCGAGCGCCTCTCCGGCGGCCAGTGTCGCAAGCAGCGCGAACCGGCCCATGGTCACGGTTTGGCGCCTGTCGAGCGTATGTTCGGGCAATTCCTCGATCTGGGCCGCCATCGCGACCTTCAGGTCGCGCTTGTCGGGAATGTCGAGAGGGGTGATGCCGCACTTGCCGGCGCGCATCGATTGCCAAATCTCCGGCGCATTCTTGCCAAGGGCCGAAACACCGCCCATTCCGGTCACCACGACCCGTTCCGTCATTGCCGGTATTCCCTCACGCCTCGTTTGGTGAAAAATGTAGCGTCAACGCCACAGCGGACCCGTATGTCTGCAAAACGGGGCAATGGCCGAGACCCAACGGCCGGGTCAGCTTTTGCCGGCCACGAGTTCGGAAACCGCCTTGGCGACGTCCGCCACGGTCTTCAACTTGTCCCAGGCGGCTGCGGCATTCAACTCGATTTCAACGTCGAACCGGTCTTCGAGATCAAAAACGATTTCGGCCAGGTCGAGCGACGTGATGTCGAGTTCGGCAATCTCCGTGTCGCCCGATATCGAAGCGGCATCGATGCCGGCTTTTTCAGCAATGATCCCCTTCGTTGCCTCAAGAACTTCGTCGCTCATGACCGTCCTGTCGTTTGTTGTCTCCCATGCGCCCCCCAGCGCAGGAATGTTTATGCGCCCCGCGAGACCGGTGTGTCAATTACGCGCGAGTCACGCCCACGGGCGGGTTTCGGCGGTTTCCTTTTCGTAGCGGTCGATGCTTGTGGCCTTTTCCATCGTCAACCCGATGTCGTCGAGGCCGTTGAGCAGGCAATGGCGCTTAAATTCATCGAGTTCGAAGGCGATCGTTCCGCCGTCCGGTCCGCGAATTTCCATCGCTTCCAGGTCGACTGTCAAAGTGGCGTTTGCGCCGCGCTCGGCATCGTCCATCAGCTTGTCGAGGTCTTCCGGCGAAACGACAATCGGCAAGATCCCGTTCTTGAAGCAGTTGTTGTAGAAGATGTCGGCGAAGCTGGTGGAGATCACGCAACGGATACCGAAGTCGAGCAGCGCCCAGGGCGCATGTTCGCGTGACGATCCGCAACCGAAATTGTCCCCCGCCACGAGAATCTGCGCGTTACGATAGGCCGACTTGTTCAGCACGAAATCCGGATTCTCAGAACCGTCTTCGTTGAACCGCATTTCGGCGAACAGGCCCTGGCCGAGCCCGGTGCGCTTGATCGTCTTGAGATAATCCTTGGGGATGATCATGTCAGTATCGACGTTGACGATGGGCAGCGGCGCTGCGACGCCGGTAAGCGTGTTGAACTTGTCCATTGCACACATTCCTGAATTTGACTGCGTTGCCCTTAGCAAAGCGCGCGGCAAAAAAGAAGGGCCGTTTCCGGCCCTGTTTCACTTCGCCCGCCCGACATGGTCACATGTCGATTATAACGCCCTCGCGGTCGCGCCGCACCGCGGGTTTGCGCCGAGCCGGAACCAGGCGCATGACAATCGCCCCGGCGACCGCGGCAACCGCCACGCCGCCGATCACCGCCAGGCCAATCGTGGCAAACAACGTAATCGCTAAAAGCGCGATCGCAATACCGACGACACCGGACAGGATGCTGCGCAGGTTTCTCATGGCTCCGTGTTCCAGTTGGTTCGTGGATCTCATGACCGGATATGGGAGGGGATTTGCCGGTTTACAAGGCGAAGCCGGGTCGCGGGCGGGCAGGTTTTCCCTGCGGGGCGGTGCGTATTTCGTGAAACACCGCTTGTCAGCCGCGATGTTGCGCGGTTAGCTCATGTCATGATCGAAAAACATCATCGCCCCCGCCGCTCCGTTCTCTACGTACCGGCATCCAATCCCAAGGCGCTTGCCAAGGCGCCCTCGATCGAGTGCGACGCGGTGATTTTCGATCTCGAGGACGCCGTGGCGCCGCATGACAAGGATGCCGCGCGCGAAGCGCTGCGGCGGCATTTCCATGATCGTCCGGCCTGTTCGAAGGAACGCGTCATCCGTATCAACGCGCTTTCCACCGAATGGGGGGCGGAAGACCTGCTCGCCGCGCGCGGCTGCAAGCCCGATGCCATCCTGCTGCCCAAGGTCGGCTCGTCCCAGGATGTGCTTGAGGCCGCCGATGCGCTGGAGCAGACCGACGCGCCGCAATCCCTGCGTCTTTGGGCAATGATCGAATCCGCCCGCGCGGTCCTGAACGTTTCCGAGATCGCCGAGCTTGGCCACCGCACGACGGCGCGCCTGGCCTGCCTGGTCGCCGGCACCAACGACCTGGCCAAGGAGACCGGCATTGCCATGACGCCCGACCGGCAATGGCTTGTGCCGCTGCTGATGCAGATCGTCCTTGCCGGCCGCGCCGGATCGTTGACCGTGCTCGACGGCGTCTCCAACCAGTTCCGCGACCTCGAGACATTTGCCGGCGAATGCGGCCAGGGCGCAGCCATGGGCTTCGACGGCAAGACGCTGATCCATCCGGCGCAGATCGCGCCTTGCGAGGCCGCGTTTTCGCCTTCGGAGACCGAAATCGGCGAAGCGGAAGCGATTCGCACGGCCTTCGCCTTGCCGCAGAATGCAGGCAAGGGCGTCATTCAACTTGACGGCCGGATGGTCGAGCGGCTCCATCTGGAGCAGGCCGAGCGGCTGCTGGCGCGGGCGGGAAGACTTTGAAGAACAGCGCTCATGATTCTGCCGTTCGGCGAAAAACCGGACCGTTCAATATGTTCGGGTAATCCGAAGTTGTGCGGCCACCGGCAGCCGTGCGGCCGGCCTCGGTGTTTGCGCGGAAATTGCGCCCCCGATCCGATTGGCACATGATGGGCCGCGATCGAGGGAAGAGGCCGGACATGCGAAAGAGAACACTTCTCGTGACATGCGCCGTCTATTGGCTGCTATTTCAACCGGCGGTCGCTGAACAGATTTCCCATTTCGAAATAGGCAACTGGAGCGGTGGCGGATACACGCACACCGAAACTGGGGAATTCAGCCATTGCGCGGCATCGGCGGATTACGAGAATGGCATAACCCTGGTCTTCTCCATCGACCGGCATCTGAGCTGGGCGATGGGCCTTTTCAGCGAGCAATGGAAGATGACCGAAGGTGACAGCTATCCGGTGCGGTATCGGATCGACCGGAGCGGTACCCATGACGGAATTGCAACCGTGGTCTCGCCGAGCCAGGTGAAGATCCCTCTTCCCGGCGATGACCGTTTGTTCAACCGGATGCGTCAAGGACAGCTTTTAACTGTCGAGGCCGCGGGCCAGACGATGAAATTCGATCTGAACAAGACCGGCCAGATGCTGGCCACTTTGTTCGATTGCGCGAAATATTGGGACAGGAATTATGTGAAGCCGAGTGAAAATCCGTTTTCCGGAAAGAAAAACGATTGACCCGGATCTCGGCCCGCTTCAGGCCTCAAACATTCCTTCTGATCCCGTAACACGACCGACAGGCGACCTGATGAAACTCTACCGCTATCTCACCGGCCCCGACGACGCCTCGTTTTGCCACAAGGTGACGGCTGCCCTGAACAAGGGCTGGCTGCTGCATGGCTCGCCGGCCTATGCCTTCGACGCCGCGACGGGCGCCATGCGCTGCGGTCAGGCCGTGGTCAAGGAAGTCGACGGGATCGATTACCAGGCGGACATGAAGCTGAGCGAGTGGTGAGACGTCTCCGGCCGGCCTCGCGCATCGTGGCAGGATTTATTCCGCAGCCGTTTCGATCCGTGTCATGTCGTCGTCCGACAGGCCGAAATGATGGCCGATTTCATGGATCAGCACGTGGGTGACGATGTCGCCCAGCGTCTCCTCGTTTTCGCCCCAATAATCGAGAATGGCGCGGCGGTAGAGCGTGATCCGGTTGGGGCCCTCGCCGGTCTGCGGGTTCCAGCGATCCGCGATCCCGCGCCCCTCGAACAGGCCCAGCAGGTCGAATGGCGTCTCCAGCGCAAGATCGTCCATGATCTCCTCGCTGGGAAATTCCGCGACCTGAATGATGATCTCGCCGGTCAGCTCGCGAAACGATTGCGGCAGATGCGCGTAGGCCTCCACCGCGAGCAACTCCAGTTCGCCGAGTGAAGGCGACAATTCGTTGTGCCAGTTGCGGGCGGGATAGATGCGGGCCATGCCCGCCATATAGTGTGTTTCACGGTCATTTGGAACCATTCCGCCGGCGCGGGTTCATCGGCCGCAGGAAGCCATGCGGTGGCCGGCGGTCAAACTGGCTGGTGAATTCGGACCGCACGTTCGTGCAAAGGAAAATATTCATATCGTTTCCGCTTGACTCTTCCGGGCAGCTCTGGAATCGATAGGAACATAACATGAACAAAATGGAAGAAGGCCTGCTGCCGGGTCTATGATCGGGATGGCAGGCCGGCCCGCCGGAAAATGGACACGTCATGGCTGTGACCGCCGTGGCGCAGGAAACTTTGTGCGCCCTGCGTCGCCAGATCGCCCGCATTGAGGGTGTTCCCGCTGCAAGGCTGGAACCGCCTGCCGATGCGCGCAGGCCGCAGCCGGCGGATGACGGGGCAACCGTCATCCTGCGCGAAAACGGCTGTGCCGCGTCGTTGCCCGAAGGCATGCGCATGGGCGCGGCGCGCGTGATGGCGACCGGTATCCCGGATTTCGACAC
Source organism: Zhengella sp. (assembly GCA_050304175.1). Classification (GTDB taxonomy): domain Bacteria; phylum Pseudomonadota; class Alphaproteobacteria; order Rhizobiales; family Rhizobiaceae; genus JAIOIW01. The sequence goes on from JBNLDE010000159.1 coordinate 15,648, forward strand.
GCTGCTGGGCGGGGGCCTGCCGCTTGCCGCGCTGAGCGAGATCGTGGCCGCCGACACGCGCGACGGCGGTGCGGCGGCCGGCTTTGCGCTGGCGCTTGCCCTGATCGCGATGGCTGATACCGGCGCGCGCGACAGGTTGCTGTTGTGGATTGGTGAGGCGGAGGCTTTCCGCGAGGCGGGCCGGCCTTATGCGCCCGGCCTGGCCGCCACTTTCGGCCTCGCGCCGCGGCGCCTGCTGTTTGCTCGCGCCCGCCGGCTCGCCGACGCGCTCTGGATCGCCGAGGAAGCGGGCCGGCTTCCCGCTCTTGGCGCAGTGATCGTGGAAATCCGCGGCAATCCGCACCGCCTCGACCTCACCGCCACCCGGCGCCTGCACCGCCGCGCCATTCTCGCCGGTCGGCCGGTCCTGCTCGTGCGCCAGGCGGGCATGCCCGAACCGACCGCCGCTCCTGTTCGCCTGCACGTGACGGCAGCGTCCGCCGCGGAGCGGATGGTCCTCGATCGCCCGCTGCCCGGTTCGATCGGCCGGCCGGCCTTCACGATAACGATCGACAAGAGCCCGACCGCCCGGCCCGGCTCGATTGCAATGGAGTGGAATCGCGATGACCAGCGTCTTCAATCCCGCCAGCCGCCGAATCCTGGCCTTGTGGTTTCCCCGTCTCGACAGCGACCGGGTGCTGCGCCGGCGCCTCGGCCGCGACTGGCGGATGGCCGCCGCGCCGGCTGAGCGCGCGCCGCTGGTTTTCACCCATCGTGAAAACAACACCGAACGCGTCGCCGCTTTGTGCGAGACCGCTGGCGGTCTGGGCCTGAAAACCGGCATGGGCCTGGCCGACGCTCGGGCCATGCATCCTTCGATCGAGGTGGTCGCAAGGGATCCGGACGCCAACCGCGCCATGCTCGAGGGCCTGGCCGATTGGTGCGACCGCTATACACCGCTGGTGGCGATGGATGAGCCCGATGGGTTGTTTCTCGATATTTCCGGATGCGCCCACCTGTTCGGTGGCGAAAAGGCGATGCTGGACGATTGCCTGACCCGCCTGTTTCACCAGGGCTTTGCAGTGTCGGCCGGGCTTGCCTCGACACCGGGCGCCGCCTGGGCCGCCGCGCATCATGGCCATGAACCGGCGATCGAGCCCGGCGCGGAGGCCGAGGCGCTGGCGCCGATGCCGCTTGCCGCCCTGCGCATCCCGCCTGCGACGCGCGAGGGTCTGCATGCCGTTGGCCTGCGCTGCGCCGGCGCCGTCATCGCCGCGCCGCGTGCGCCGCTGGCCCGGCGTTTCGGGCGCGACCTGCTGGTGCGTATCGACCAGGCGCTTGGCCGCATCGACGAGCCGGTCTCGCCCCGCCTGCCCGTCGCCACCCTTTCGGCCGAGCGCAGCCTGACCGAACCGGTCACCGGCACCGAGCAGGTCGAACATCTGGCCGGCATGCTGGCTGCCAGCCTGAAACCTGCGCTGGAAGAGCGCGGCGAGGGTGCCCGGGCGCTGGAACTGGCCCTGTTCCGGGTCGACGGCGCGGTCGCCCGTATCGCGCTCGGCACCGCCCGGCCGCTGCGCGACCCGGCACTGGTCCGGCGCCTGTTCCACGAACGTCTCGCCGCGCTCGAAAGCGATCTCGATTCGGGCTTCGGCTTCGAGCTGTTGCGCCTTTCGGTGCTGGCCTCAGGCCCGTTCGACAGCCGCCAAAGCGATCTGGGCGGCGACAACGGCAAGGTTACCGACAGCGTGGCCGGCTTCGCCGACCGTGTCGCCGCCCGGTTCGGATCCGGCGGCATCATGGTTCCCGTCGCCGTGGAAAGCCATATTCCCGAACGCGCTGTCGAATATCGTTCATTTATCCCGGACCGGCCGGCAAATCCGGCTAAGGATTACGATGGCGGGGAGGAGCCGGGCCGGCTCTTGCCCGAACGCCCGATCCGTCTGTTCTCCAATCCCGAACCGGTCGAGGCCGTTGCCGAGGTGCCGGAAGGCCCGCCCGTAACCTTCCGCTGGCGCCGCGCCCTGCACCGCGTCGCCAAGGCCGAAGGTCCTGAACGCATCGCACCGGAATGGTGGCGTTCCGAAAATGATGCCGTTCGCGACTATTACCGCATCGAGGACGAGGCGGGCCGGCGCTACTGGCTCTACCGCAGCGGGCTCTATGGCACCGGTGGCGAGACACCACGCTGGTTCATGCACGGTTTCTTTGCCTGAGGTCCGCGACGATGCCCGCCTATGCCGAATTCGGCTGCCGCTCCAACTTCTCCTTCTTGGAAGGCGCGTCGCATCCCGAGGAAATCGCCGTCACGGCCGCCCGTCTCGGTCTTGCCGCACTCGGCCTTGCCGACCGCAATACGGTCGCCGGCACGGTGCGCGCCCACCAGGCGGCGAAGGAAGCGGGACTGGCCTATCATCCGGGTTGTCGGCTTGTGTTTGCCGACGATACCCCGTCGGTGCTCGCCTACCCGCAAACCCGCGCCGGCTGGGGCCGGCTCTGCCGCATGCTGACCGCCGCCAACATGCGCGGCGAGAAGGGCGCTCCGGTTCTGCTGCGCGACGATCTGCTGCAATGGGGCGGGGAAATGTCGCTGGCCGTTCTCGACACCCGCGGCGTCCCGCCCGAGATCCGGATCGGCTTTCTGGAACAGTTGCGCGCCGCCTTCGGAACTGCGGTACGGCTGGCCGCTGCGCCGGCCTATGACGGAAACGACGCCCACGCCCTCGAGACGGCCGCCACGGTCGCGAGCCGGGCCGGCGTCGCCCTGATGGCGGTGGCCGACGCAGCCTATCACGACGGCACGCGCCGCGAATTGCAGGATGTACTGACGGCGATTGCCGCCCATGAGCCGGTACAGCGGGCAGGCCTGCGTCTTGCCGCCAATGGCGAGCGGCATTTACGGGCGCCCGGCGACATGGCGCGGCTTTTCCGCCGCTATCCCGGTGCGCTCGCCGAGACCATTTCCTTTGCCGGCGAATTGTCCTTTTCGCTCGATCAGCTGCGCTACCAGTATCCCGACGAGCCCAGCGGCTCGAGCGCCAGTCCGCAGGAGGAACTGGCGCGCCTGGCCCGTGCGGGTGCGCGCAACCGCTACGGCGACAATGTCCCCGGGAAGATCTGGCGCCAGATCGATCACGAGCTCGCCCTGATCGCGGAGCTCGACTATGCGCCCTACTTCCTGACCGTCCACGATATCGTGCATTTTGCCCGCTCCAGGGGGATCCTGTGCCAGGGCCGCGGGTCAGCCGCCAATTCCACCGTCTGTTTCTGCATCGGCATCACCGAAGTCGATCCGGCGCTGACCGATCTTTTGTTCGAACGTTTCATTTCACCGGAGCGGCGCGAGCCGCCCGATATCGATGTCGATTTCGAGCACGAGCGCCGCGAGGAGGTGATCCAGTACATTTACGAGAAATACGGCCGCGATCGTGCCGGCCTGACCGCGACCGTCATCACCTATCGCGCCCGTTCCGCCGGCCGCGAGGTCGGCAAGGCGATGGGCCTTTCCGCCGACGTCATCCAGGCGATATCGGGATCGGTCTGGGGCTGGTCGTCGGCCGATCTCGGCGAGCGCGAAGCAAAAGCCGCCGGCCTCGACACCACCGATCCGCTCACCACCCACGTGCTGCGGCTGGCCAGCGAAATCATCGGCTTTCCCCGTCATCTGTCCCAGCATGTCGGGGGATTCGTCATCACCCGGGACCGGCTCGACGAGGTGGTGCCGGTTACCAGGTCGGCCATGCCCGACCGCTCGATGGTGGAATGGGACAAGGACGATCTCGATGCGCTCGGTATCCTCAAGATCGACATTCTCGCGCTCGGCATGCTGTCATGCCTGCGCCGCGGATTCGACCTGCTGGAAGCCCATTACGGCGAGAAGCTGACGCTGGCGACCATTCCCAAGGAGGAGCGCGAGGTCTACGACATGATCTGCCGCGCCGACACCATTGGCGTGTTCCAGATCGAAAGCCGCGCCCAGATGACCATGCTGCCGCGGCTTCGCCCGCGCGCCTTCTACGATTTGGTGATCGAGGTCGCCATCGTCCGGCCGGGGCCAATCCAGGGCGACATGGTCCATCCCTATCTGCGCCGCCGTCAGGGCAAGGAGGCGGTTTCCTATCCCAGCCGCGAACTGGAGGCCGTGCTTGGCAAGACGCTCGGTGTACCGCTGTTCCAGGAACAGGCGATGAAAATCGCCATTGTCGCGGCAGGCTTTTCGCCGGGCGAGGCCGACCGCTTGCGCCGTGCCATGGCCACCTTCCGCCGTGTCGGCACGATCCACACCTTCCAGACGAAGATGATCGACGGCATGGTCGCCAATGGCTACGAGGCCGAATTCGCCGAGCGCTGCTTCCGCCAGATCGAAGGTTTCGGCGAATACGGTTTCCCCGAGAGCCACGCCGCCGCGTTCGCCCTTCTGGTCTATGCCTCATGCTGGATGAAAGCCCATTATCCGGACGTGTTCTGCGCCGCGATCCTCAATGCCCAGCCAATGGGCTTCTACGCGCCGGCGCAATTGGTGCGCGATGCCCGCGACCACGGCGTCGAGATCCGTCCACCCGACATCAACCATTCACTCTGGGATTCCACCCTTGAAGAGGGAACTTACAACCCCCGCGCGATCGCGCCGCGCCACGGAGACATGCAAGAGGTCATTCACACCCGACGCGCAGTCCGTCTCGGCTTTCGCCGCATCAAGGGCCTGCGCGAAGCCGATGTCGAGCGCCTCGTTGCAGCCCGTGGCCGGGGTTACGATTCGGTGCGCGACCTGTGGCTGCGTTCGGGCCTCGGCCCGGCGGTCATGGCCCGGCTGGCCGAGGCCGACGCCTTTCGCTCGATCGGCCTGGACCGGCGCGATGCGCTCTGGGCCGCCAAGGCACTTGATGGCGACACCGCCGCCGAGCACCTGCCGCTGTTCGACCGCCCGGAGGTCGAACTGCGTGAAAACGAACCGGACGCGCATCTGCCGCCAATGCCGGTCGGCGAGCATGTCATTCACGATTACCGCACCTTGTCGCTGTCGCTGAAGGCGCATCCGGTTTGCTTCCTGCGCGCCGCGCTTGAACGCGATCGCGTCATGCCCAACGCAATGCTCGACACATTGCCCGACGGCCGCAACGTGACGGTGGCCGGCCTCGTTCTGGTGCGTCAGCGTCCAGGCTCGGCCAAGGGCGTCATCTTCATGACCATCGAGGACGAGGGCGGCGTGGCCAACATCATTGTCTGGCCGAAGGTGTTCGAGCGGTTCCGCGCCATCGTGCTCGGCAGCCGCATGGTGCGGGTGCGCGGCCGGCTGCAATCGGAATCCGGCGTCATCCACATCGTCGCACGCGAGATCGAGAACCTGACGCCTTGGCTGGCCGAACTCTCGGAGGAAGCGGCCGCCATGGGCGGGCTCGCCAATGCCGACGAGGTCCGTCGCCCGGTCGCCGAACAGCGCGCCCGCATCAAGCCGGCCTCCCGCGCGGCCGCGCTGATGAAGGAAGTTCCCGGTCTGAAGGAAGACTATATGCGTCTGGCCAAATCAGCCGGCTCGGTCATGCCGAAAGGCCGAAATTTTCACTGATGCCGCGCCGGCGCGACCATCGTTTGCTCCATTCGCCGGAAGCTTTCGGCCAGCACGGTCGCATCCTGCAGCGCATGCGCCAGCGCGATGCCGCCCTGCCATTCAGCGATCGCCGCCCGCGCCTGACCCAGCGCCAATGCCGGACGAAGCCCAGTGCGCCCAAGTTCGCGAGCAATGAAGCCCGTCAGCAGCGCGAAACTTTCCGCCGCCCGTTTTGATGCTGCCGGTTCCTCGCCGCGGAAATCGCGAATGCAAAGCGCGATCGGGCATCCGTGCTCCACGCGCGATCGCAGGCTGCGCGCAAGCCGTTCGGCCAGCGCGAGCAGGCGTTTCCTTGGCTCCGCATGCTCCGTCGATATGGCGTTTACCATCGCCTCGGTTTCGCCGACGAAGATATCGGCAACCGCCATCGCGAAATCGCCCTTCGTCTTGAAATAATAGTAGACGTTGCCCGCCGGTATCTGCGCGCGCGCGGCGATTTCCGCGATGCTGGTCGCCGCATATCCGCGGGTCCAGAACAGCTCGGCCGCGGCGGCGGCCAGCGCGTCGCGTTTTTCCTTGCCTGCTCCGCCGGCAGTCCGCGCCATATGTGACCCCGTCAGCCCGTCCGGCTCGCCGGCCGGAATCTCGTGTGAATCCTTGCCAGTCCGGCGTTCAATCCTCCAGTGGCCTGGCCTCCGAAGGCAGGAGGATCGGAACGCCGCCACGTACCGGATAAGCCAGCCGCGCCGATTTGGAGATCAGTTCGCTGCGCTCCGCATCATAAGTCAGCGGGCCCTTGGTCAGCGGACAAGCGAGAAGCTCCAGCATGCGCGGATCGACCTGCATGCGTCGTTGCGCGGTGTCGTCCATGGTTCCGGTTTCCTGCATTGATCCGGCCTCTATCATAGCCACGAAGCCGTGGTCTGGCCACCGGCCCGGCTTGCCATCCTACTGAAGGTTCGACGATGTTTCGTCGTCGCGGGCCAGCGAGATTTCCGTAATCGCGATCAGCGTATCGGCCCGCGTCTTGAGATCGGGCGCTTCGAGCAGCGCCTGTTTTTCTGCCGGGCCATAGGGAGACATCATCGACAGCGCGTTGACCAGTGTCGCATTCTCGGCCTTGGAAACGCTGTCCCAGTCCGCCTCCATATCGTTGGCTTCCAGATAGGCGCGAAATGCCTCGAGCAGGCCTTTCCGGTCGACTTCGTCACCGCCCTTTTCGGGGTCGAGATCCATAAGGAAATGCGTAATCCGCGCCTGCCGGTACGGTGTTTTGGCCTGGAGTTCCTCGATGACCCGGAACCGTGTGACGCCTTCCAGATTGATGATGTAGCGCCCGTCGCCGGATTCCGCGAACGACGTGACCCGACCCATGCAGCCCACTTCGCACAGGCCCGGCTCGCCATCGGCGCGGCAGGCACCGTCCAGCGACGGCTGCACCATGCCGATGTGCCGGCCGTGCGCCAGCACGTCGTCGATCATGGTCAGGTAGCGGGGTTCGAAAATGTTCAGCGGCATGCGTCCGCCCGGCAGCAGAAGCGCCGCCGACAACGGAAAGATCGGAACGATGGCGGGCAAATCCCGCTCGGTCCTGTAATGGGCGTTTCCTGCTTGCACTTTTAAGGTCCCTGAAACGCTCCTAACATGGCGCGCCAGCCATCGTTCTCAAGGCCGTTCGCGGAAATTTCGCGACATCAGGAGAACAGCAGCGAAGAAAGTTTGCGCCGAACCGATAAAGTGACCGGATCGGCCATGCCCCAGGCTTCGAAAAACTGCAGCAGCTGGTTGCGCGCCGCGTCGTCGTTCCAGTGCCGTTCGTTCTGGATGATGGCGAGCAGGTGATCTGCCGCCTTCTCGCGTTCGCCGCGCGCATTTTCGATCTTTGCCAGGTCGAGGCGGGCGGCATGGTCCTTCGGATTGTCGGCAAGCCGGCGGGCCAGCTCCATCGGATCGCCAAGTTCGGCGACTTCTTGATCGAGCGCCATCCGTGCCTTCAGCGCCGTGATGGCCTCGGTCGTGTCCTTGCCCTCCGGCACGCGTCCCAGCAATTCGACAGCCTGATCCCGCTCGCCATTGTCGTAGAGCATCGTCGCCACGGCGCCGAGCGCATCCGCGTTTTCGGGATCCTGGCCAAGGATCGCGGTATAGATCTGCATCGCCGATTGCGTGTCGCCGCGCTCCACCGCCTCCGCCGCCGCTGCCAGTGCATCGGCAACCGGGTCGGATTGCGCGGCACCCGCGACCTTGTCGACAAAGGCCTTGATTTGCGATTCAGGTTGCGCGCCCATGAATCCGTCGAAAGGCTGCCCGTCCTTGAACGCGATGACCGCTGGGATCGACTGGATCCCGAGCTGCCCAGGGATTGCCGGATGGTCGTCGATGTTCATTTTGACGAGTTTTACGCGGCCGCGCGATTCCCTGACCACTTTTTCCAGCGCCGGCGCAAGTTGCCGGCATGGACCGCACCAGGGCGCCCAGAAATCGACCAGAACCGGCTGTTTGCGCGATTCCTCGATCACATCGGCGGCAAACCCGGATGTCGTCGTGTCCTTGATCGGATCTCCGCCGCCGGCTTGACCGTTCGGTGCAGCCTGCGCCTGGTCGCCATATTGCATTGACGTCGCGTATCCGCCCGAGCTGGGCTGGTAGGGATTATCACTCATGATGTGTCTCCGCTTTCCCCGCGGCATCGGCGCGCAGTGGTTTGGCTTCTAAATCGGCGATCAGTCCGTCAGTTTCAAGATGTTGGCCTCGTGCCCCGTCGCCTTGACGAAGCGGATCAGGTCGTCGCGCCTGATCGTAGAGGTGGCATCGTTGGTCAACGGGTGGCAATTGATGAACTCGTGCTCCATCAGATCGGCATCGAGGAAGATTTTTACCCGATTGTCAGTGTCATTCAAAATGCCGAAAGCCGTCACCGCCCCGGGAACAACGCCGAGATATTCCATCAACCGGTCCGGCTTGCCGAAAGATACGCGCCCGGAAGCGCCGATCCGGCGATGGATCTGTTTCAGGTCGACCTCGGCTTCCTCGTCGACGGTCAGGAGAAAGAAATTGTCTTTCTTGTCCTTGAGAAACAGGTTCTTCGTGTGCCCGCCCACAATCTCGCCGCGCAGCGCCTGCGAATCGGCCACGGTGTAAAGCGGCGGATGGCGGACCGTTGTCACTGATATGCCCAGGCCTTCGAGGAAGGCAAAAAGCGCGTTCGACGGATCCGACATGCCGCATTCTTCTGTCTGTTGGTGAATTGTATGCAGTTTTCGGCCAATTGCGCCTTGAAGGCAAGACCCGCAACTTCCATTTACGAGCGCTAATTGCGCCCCGCGGATCAGGTTTGCGGAGGGTCGTGGAAGTGATGTCGGAATCCGTGTTTTCCCTGTTGCATTCCGTCTTTTCTTCGGCCATATAGGCGCGGCTTGCGGCGCGGCGCGTCGCGGGAGACGGGTTTTCCGTCATGAGCGGGTGTAGCTCAGGGGTAGAGCACAACCTTGCCAAGGTTGGGGTCGTGGGTTCGAATCCCATCGCCCGCTCCAGTTTAAAGAATTTGGCAGGCTTGCGGGCTCGGTTTATCCGGGCCTTTTTGCTATCTGGACCACACGATCCATTCGCGGAAGAAATGTGGCGGGATGACCGTCAGCTTCCTCACCAGATCCAGAATATCAGCGCCCATGACCAGACGGAGGCCGCGCAGGCCGGTGCAAAAGCCAGGGTCGCGGCAATCCGTCGCGGCAGATCGGCGTAGCTCGCGGTGATCATCCAGCAGAGCACCATGCTCGCCAGTACGGCAACCGAAAGCGCGCCGACACGCGCATTGTCGACCCAGCGCAGATCGAATCCGTCTGCGTGCAATAGGGTTACGGTCTGCGCGGACAGGCCGAGGATCACGCCGACAGCCGCCAGCGGGATCAGCGATTGCACGAGATGGTGAAAGCGCAGCCAACGCCACTCGCCGAGAATGCGTGTCGCGGCAGCGACGGGCAAAGCCAGCGCCAGGCTCATCGCGACTGCGGCCATCGCGATATAGGCGAGCAGCAGGGCGCCATCCAGCACCGTCATCACGTCGTTGCGACCCGGGTAGTCGGTGAGGATCCACCAGGGCAGCCGCAAGGTGAGCGGCCAGATCAGATCCTGATCGACAAGACAGGTGGCCACGGCTTGCTTGGCGGCAATGAACCACGGCGACATCGACCACTGGAATGCGCCCACGGCAACACCCATCAGGCCGATGATGATCAGCGCGCTTTCCCAGGCGGTCGCTTCACGCTTGCTAAGGCGGACGATTTCCGATCCCGGCGCACGAGGCTTCAGCTCGATCGCGTCGCGAAAACCGGCGCACCGCCCGCACATGTGGCATGCCGAAGCGCCGTCCAGAGTTTTGATTGGTACCAGCGGAGCGCACACGAAGCGGTTGTCGAGGGCATCGCGCTTCGATGATCCGGCCCACGCCGCCTGATCCGTGACATAGTGCATCGGCGCCAGCTTTGCGAGAAGGCCGAACACACCGTTGACCGGGCAGAGGTAGCGGCACCAGACCCGCTTTTCCCTGCCATAGACGAAGCCGACAGCGATCGCCGCGAGCGTGGATCCGCCCAGAACGAGCGCGGCGGGAGCCGGATACTGGTAGACGCTGACCATTTGCCCGTAGACGGTGGTCATGACGAATGCCGTGAAGGGCCAACCGCGCCAGAGCATCCACCGGGGCGTGGCACGGCCCAATCCGTGGCGGCTCGCCCGCTCCGAAAGCGAACCCTCCGGGCACAAGATGCCGCACCACAGGCGGCCAAACAGGATTATGCTCAACAGGACACCCGGCCACCAAATGCCCCAGAACACGAACTGCGCGAAGATGGTCAGATTGTTCCAGATATGATCGAGCCGTCCGGGCAACGGCAGCAAGGTAGGCGTGATTAGAAGCACCGCGTAGACCGCGATAATCGACCACTGCAAGGACCGGATGGCGTTTTGGTGGTCGCGGAGCCAGAGTCCGACATTGGCAAGCACGGTGCGGCGCGGCGTCCGGTCGACAATCGTGATGGTCATGTGCACGACCCCTCGGCAACGGAATGCTCCGCGACTGACGGCAATGGCGCCGCCGCGGCAAATTTGCCCGGTCCCGGTAATCCCGCCCCGGTGACCGGCTGGCGGTCATTCGCTGATCCTGGCGCTTTATTCCGCAACGATGACGCCTCGCGCCGTATCGATGTGGAACTCGTCGTAAAAATCGTATGTACCGGGAGAGACCTTTCGCAAGACCACGAAGGACACCGTTCCCGGAGCGAGCACCTTTTCGCGGCGAAGGTCGAGGCTTTCAAACTCGGCCGCGGACGAACCCGTGTTCTTGAGCACAAGCTTCACAGTCTTATTTGCCGGGATGACAATACGCTCCGGCATCAGGACGCCGTCATTCAGTTCGAGTGTGAACGTCGGCAGTTCCTCAGCCCGCGCCAGTTCCGCGTTTACCGGCGCGAACAGGATCATTGCCGCGACCAGCCCGCAGGTTCGCTTGGCGCGACCAAATCGGTTTCCAATCATAGACATGTCGCATGCTCCGGTTTTCTGCCGCGGCGCACTGCGCCCTGTTAGCGGAGCCCGGACCGGATCGCGGATTGCAACCGGGTCCGGACACACGCCGGTCGGGGCGTCAGTAGGCGCCCTTCTTGCCGACGCCGGCGTAGACAAATTCGTGGCGGGTGGTGAATGGCTCGAACCACTCGGCGACTCCGGTTTCCTTGTCCACATGGCGGCCGAAATGCGAATCGGGATCGGATCCAGGCGGCGCGATCGTGAATTCGACGGTGTATTTGCCGGGGCCCATGAGCTTCACATTGTCGCCGTAATGCGGCCCGTCGCTGGCAACCATCGGCATGAGCCGGCCGGAGACCGGCGCCTCGCCTTCTTTTTCCACCTTGTAACCGACAACGAGATACGGGACCCATTCGCCCTCCGCGAAGCCGTTCCGGTTGTCGGCCAGCGCATGGATATCCGCCTCCAGGTGAATGTCGCTTTCAGCAGCGGCCCGCATCATGCCCTCCGGTTCCATCGTGACCGGCTGGAGATAGACCGCCGCTACTTCCAGGCCGCCGCCGTTCTGCGGTACGCCGATCGGATATTCGAGCGCTGTCGCGGGAAGGGCGGACGCCGCCAGGCCCATTGCGGCGATCAGGCCAATTGTCGTGTTGCGGACGATGGAAGTTGTTCTGGGATATGTTTGCGCGGCCAAAATCAGGCGGGCACGCAGCCTGCGATAAGTCATTGGATCCTCACTATCAGGGGTCAAGGCCCTGCGGTCGGTTTCGTTAGTAGGCATCGGCTTTCTGGTCAGCCAAAACCGAAAAGTCAATATAAAATCAATAGTTTATAACGATTCTAAATTTGAGCGATTCAAACGGGACCCGTTCGCTGATAGCGAGCCGGAGCTTAACGGTCCGGAGGAAACGGCGGGCAACAGCACTGTGCCGATAAGGATGGACAACTTCAAACGCTCGTTCCGTGCGTACCGGACCTGTGCTAGCAAACTGGCATGGCGCAGAGGAAATCCCATGAAGTCGACCGCTGGATCGCGCAATCCGGCACCACCGAGCGCATCATTCTGGTCTATGGCCCCGATCGCGGCCTTGTTTCGGAGCGCGCTCGCAGGATCGCGTCGAAATCCGGGCTCTCGCTCGACGATCCTTTTGCGGTCATTCGTCTTGATGCCGGCGAGATCGAGCAGGATCCGGGCCGACTGGTCGACGAGGCGCGAACGGTCGCGATGTTCGGCGGCGAGCGGTTGATCTGGGTCACCGGGGCAGGGGCGCAAAAGAGCCTGGTGGCGGCAGTCAGGGAACTTGTCGAACGACCGCCCGATGACGCGACCGTACTGATCGAGGGTGGCGACCTCAAGAAGAGCGCCGGAGGATTGCGCGCGATCGTGGAAGCCGCCGGCTCGGCCATGGCCCTGCCCTGCTACGCCGACAATGCGCGCGACATTGACCAGCTTGTCAATGACGAACTGTCGAAAGCCGGTCTTTCAATCACGCCCGAAGCGCGGCAATTGCTGAACATGTGCCTGGGCGGCGACCGTTTGGCGAGCCGTGGCGAAATCGAGAAATTGCTGCTTTATGCGCAGGGTCGGGAGCGTATCGGCGTGGAAGACGTTGCCGCCAGTGTTGGTGACGCCTCGGCCATCTCGGCAGATGATGCCGTCGATGCCGTGTTGACCGGTGCGAGAGGCGATTTCGATGCGGCATTTTCCGGCGTTTTGGCCGGCGGTGCCCACCCTTTTGTCGTGCTTTCAGCCGCGATGCGCCAGTTTGCGGCCCTGCAGCGCCTGCGCGCCGATATGGACGCCTCCGGCCGTTCGGCCAATGCCGTGGTCGCTGGCGCGCGACCGCCGATTTTCTTTGCCCGCAAGCAGACCATGGAGATTGCGCTGAAGGCCTGGCCGGGTGAAGCTATCGCCGGCGCGCTCGACCGCCTGCAGGCCACGGTGCTGGAAACCAGGCGGCGCCCCGACCTGGCCGTCGCGGTCTCGCGCCAGTCGCTGCTTGCGCTGGCGGTGGAAGCCGCGCGCGGTCGCCGCCGCTAGCCCTGGAGCAGGCGGCAGAGTTCGTCGAGCTGCTCGAGCGAGCTGTAGGCGATCTTCAACTCGCCGCCCTTGTTGCCGTGCGCGACCGCAACCTTCATGCCGAGCGAATCGGTCAGCAGTTTTTCCAGCGCCAGCGTGTCGGCGTCCTTCTCGCGCGGATGGGCGGCGCTGCCGGCAGGCTTTTTCGCCGGCGCCTGTTGCAGGGCTTCCGCCTGGCGTACGGACAGGCCTTGATCGATGATCCGCCGCGCTAGGCCGGCCGGATCCTGGGCGTTGACCAGGGTTCGGGCGTGGCCGGCGGACAACGAACCGTCCGAGATCAGCGACAGCACGTTTTCCGGCAATTTGAGCAGGCGCAGCGTGTTGGCCACATGGCTGCGGCTCTTGCCGATGACTTGCCCGAGATCGTTTTGGGTATAGCCATGCTCGTCGATCAGTTGCTGATAGCCCATCGCCTCCTCGACCGGATTGAGATCCGAACGCTGAACGTTTTCGACGATGGCGATCTCGAGAGCGACCCGGTCATCGACGTCCTTGATAATGATCGGAACCGATGTCAGGCCGGCCTGCTGCGCCGCACGCCAGCGCCTTTCGCCGGCTATAATTTCATAGCGGTCCAAGCCTGCCCTGCGCACGACGACAGGTTGGACGATTCCGTGTTCGCGGATTGACTGGGCGAGGTCGGCCAGGTCGGCCTCCGCGAAGTTGCGCCGCGGATTGTGTGGATTGCGCGTGACGAATTCGATCGGCACCGACCCGTCGGCAACCGGTTTTTCGGCGGTATCGTTTGCCGGCTTGTCGATTTCCCCAATCAGGGCGGCAAGTCCGCGCCCAAGGCGTCTTTTTGATTGTTCGTCAGTCATTGCCGAAAGTTCCTGCCTGTTTGTATCATGCTGCCTTGAGACTGCGCTCGCGCCGGATAACTTCCGACGCGAGCTGCAGATAGGCCTGGCTGCCGGCGCAGCTGAGATCATAAAGAATAGCCGGCTTACCATATGACGGCGCCTCGGAAATCCGGACATTTCGCGGGATCATCGTCCGGTAAACCTTGTCGCCCATATGCGAGCGAACGTCATCGGCCACCTGGTTGGCGAGATTGTTGCGGCCGTCATACATGGTCAGTACGATGCCCTGGATTTCTAGCCCGGGGTTCACGCTGGCGCGCACTTGCTCGACGGTCTGCAGCAACTGGCTCAAACCCTCCAGGGCAAAGAACTCGCATTGCAGCGGCACAAGCACCGAATCGGCGGCGGCCATCGCGTTGATCGTCAGCAGGTTCAGCGAGGGCGGGCAATCTATCAGCACATAGGAGTAGCCGGCCGCCGCGCCATTTGGCCCTCTCAAAGCGTCGCGCAGCCTGAAAGCGCGGTTTTGCGAACCGGCAATCTCCATTTCCACGCCGAGCAGATCCATTGTCGACGGCACGACATGCAAATCCGGAACCGCGGTCGGCGTCGCCGCCTCGACGATCGTCGCCTCGCCGACGAGAACGTCATAAGCGGAGATACCCCGGTCACCGCGGTCGATACCCAATCCGGTACTAGCATTGCCCTGCGGATCGATATCGACGATCAGTACCTTTTCGCCGATCGCCGCAAGGGCGGTACCGAGATTGATGGCGGTCGTCGTCTTTCCGACCCCGCCCTTCTGGTTGGCGATCGTGATGATCCTTGGCTGTTTGATCATGGTCGTTCGTGCCGCTCGTTCGACTTGGATTGTGCGTGGAATCTACACCGCGTGACAGCGCTTCAGGTTGGTAATTTCCAGGACGATCCCTTCGGGATCGACGATGCTTGGATGTTTTACCAGATCGAACGACCAATGCTCAGAACTTTCTTCGATTTCCAACCTGTATCCCCGACCTTTATGAAACAGGGCTCTGGCGCCGGCCGTAAGCCAGGGTTCGGCCAGCGACAGCAGCTTGGGCAAGGGGGCAAGGGCCCGTGCCGTCACCAGATCCGGCGCCGGAACACGACCAAATGCATCCTCGATCCGGACTGGATGAACCTTTGCCGGGGCGCCGGTCTCGTGTAACACCTTGACCAGAAAAGCTGCCTTTTTCCGGTTGCTTTCGACGAGATCGACCGTTGAACCGGGGCGGTCCCGGAGCAGGATGGCGACGACGGCGCCCGGCAAACCGCCGCCCGACCCGATGTCCAGCCAGTGGCGGGCGTCTCCACCCAGCGACAGAAGCTGGGCGCTGTCGACAACGTGGCGGCTCCAGAAATGTTCGAGGGTCGATGGCGCGGCCAGATTGATTCGGGCATTCCACTGGCGGAACAGGGACTCGTACAGGTAGAGTGCATCCAGCGTTTCACGTGAAACAGGGCCGGCGGCGCGCAAGATCTGGCTGTCGCGCGACTCGATCATACCGCTTCCGAGAGATTTATCCGCTCCGCGCGTCGGACATGGGCCACGATCAACGCCAGCGCCGCCGGTGTCATCCCGTCGATCCGGCCGGCCTCGGCAATATTGCCCGGGCGTCGGTTCATCACCTTCTGTTGTATCTCTTTCGACAAGCCAGGTACTGACGTGAAATCGAGGTCCGGGGGAATTGCCAGCGATTCCTCGCGGCGCAGCACCGCGATATCCGCATCCTGGCGCGAGAGATAGACCGCGTATTTCGCTTCCGTATCCACAAGCCCCTTGACCATTTCAGGGATCGCTCCCAGTTCCGGCCAGATCTCCTCAAGTGCGCCGAAAGCCACATCCGGATAGGCGAGCAGGTCGAATGCCGACCGGCGAACGCCATCCTGGTTCACAGCGAGCCCGTGCCTTTTCGCCGCATTCGGCGTCAGGCTCACCGACTTAGCCAACGCGACGCCGCTTGCGAATTCAGATTCCAGTTTCGTAAACCGCTTGACGCGATCGTCCGACGCAATGCCCAGATCAATCGCTTTCGGTGTGAGCCGCAAGTCCGCATTGTCTGCCCGGATCGAAAGACGGAATTCCGCGCGCGACGTAAACATCCGGTAGGGCTCGGTGATACCGCGACTGGTCAGGTCGTCGATCATCACTCCGATGTAGGCGTCGCCGCGGCCCAGAATAAACGGGTCGCGGCCCTGGATCTTGAGCGCCGCGTTCAACCCTGCAACCAGGCCCTGAGCCGCAGCCTCTTCGTAGCCGGTCGTACCGTTGATCTGACCGGCCATGTACAAACCTTGGATTCGGCGGGTCTCAAGCGTTTTCCGAAGTTCCCGCGGATCGATATGATCATATTCGATCGCGTAACCCGGCTGGATCATTCTAACCCCCCCAAGACCGGGTATACTGGCAAGGATGTCGAGTTGAACCTCCTCCGGTAGCGAGGTCGAAATTCCGTTAGGATAAACCGTATCGTCATCCAGACCTTCAGGTTCAAGGAAGATCTGGTGTCCATCCCTGTCGCCGAACTTTACGATCTTATCTTCAATCGACGGACAATATCTCGGACCGACGCCCTCGATCGATCCGGAGTACATCGCCGAGCGATGCAGGTTTTCCCTGATAATGTCATGCGTGCGCTCTGTCGTCCGGGAGATGCCACAGGATATTTGCCGGTTTGCGACGCCATTGACGAGCAACGAAAACGGGACCGGGTCATCATCCGCGTCCTGGCGTCCGATCTTGGACCAATCTATGGTACGTCCATCCAGGCGTGGCGGCGTCCCGGTTTTCAGCCGTCCCAGCGCAAATCCGGCATGGCGCAGGCTTTCCGCCAATGCCTCCGCGGGCTGCTCGCCGAGTCTCCCGGCCCGAATCCGTCGGTCTCCGATGTGAATGAGCCCGCCCAGAAACGTCCCGGTCGTTAAAACAACCGCGGAAGCTGTCAACTCGCGACCGTCCGCGAGACTTAGCCCGGTTATCACGCCTTCCGTCCAGGTGATATCCGCGGCCTCGCCCTCAATGATGTCCAAACCAGGGCTCGCCGCGATGGCCCTTTGCATTGCAAGACGATACAGCTTCCGGTCCGCCTGCGTTCTCGGCCCGCGGACCGCTGCACCCTTTCGCCGGTTCAGCATCCGGTATTGAATGGCGGCGGCATCGGCAATTCTACCCATCAACCCGTCAAGCGCATCTATTTCGCGGACCAGATGCCCTTTTCCAAGCCCGCCGATGGCAGGGTTGCAGGACATGACGCCGATTTTATCGCTTGCCAATGTCACCAACGCTGTTCGTGCGCCGGCGCGCGCAGCAGCTGAAGCTGCCTCGCAGCCGGCGTGTCCGCCGCCAACAACAATGACATCATAATGGTCTGACATGGCCAACCTTTGCTGGGCCGAACAGATGGTCTGGAAAGACCGTCGAGTCAAGTTGGGGGTAGGTCGGTCCAGACCCTCGAAATCATGTTTCACGTGAAACGATGTACAATCGTAGCCGAAAAGGTTTCACGTGAATCACCGCCACCGACCAAATAGCCCGGCACACCTGTGTTTCACGTGAATCACTTGCCGATACAGAATTCCGAAAAAATCACGTCGAGCAAATCCTCGACATCAACCGATCCGGTGATTCGCCCCAACGCGTCAGCCGCCCTGCGAAGCCCTTCCGCTCGCAACTCGAGCGCCTCGCTTTTCCCAAGAAGCGCTGCGTTCAGATTATCCCGGCACCGTTGCAACAACTCGACATGCCGGCGCCGCGCCGGCGCCAGTAAATTTGCGCCATCTGTCGCGGTTGCAACCTTTTTCGCCAAGATCTCCAAGAGTGCTGGGATCCCATCGCCCGTCTTTGAAGACGTGACAATGTTAAAACCCAATCTCGAATCGGTATTCCCGCCCAAATCAGCCTTCGTCCCGACAACAATCTTGTCTCGCGCGTCGAACGGTAAACCGGAGCCCCGGACAGCTGTGACATCGACCAGATGCAGGATTAGATCTGCGTCCCTGCTCCTCTCGATTGCCCGTTGCACTCCGATGGACTCGGCCTTGTTTTCGCTGGCACGCAATCCGGCCGTGTCCGTGACAACGACTTTATAACCCCCAATATCCAGGGCGACATCTATCAGATCACGTGTCGTTCCCGCTTCTTCGGTTACGATCGCCACATCCCGCTTCGCCAAGCAGTTCAACAGGCTTGATTTACCGGCATTCGGCGATCCCACCAGCACTACCTTGAAACCGTCACGCACGATTTCGCCGGTATGCGACCTTTCCATATGGGCCGCTATGTCGTGCAGCAGACCTTGGAGGTCACCAAACACCTGCGCAGAGACGGAACCCGGCACGTCCTGCTCGTCCGAAAAATCAAGCTCGGCTTCGATCAGTGCGCGCGCGCGGGTGATCCGCGCCTGCCAATCGGTGTAGAGCGACTTGTATACCCCGCTCGCACCCGACTGGGCAAAACGCCGTTGGGCCTCTGTTTCCGCCGATACGAGGTCCGCCAGCGATTCCGCACCGGTGAGGTCCACCTTGCCATTCAGGAATGCTCGTTGCGTGAATTCACCAGCATGTGCATGTCGGCAATTATCGAATGAACCAACGGCATCGAGAACCGCCCGAACGACAGCTGGTCCGCCGTGTACATGAAATTCGGCGGTATCCTCACCAGTGAAACTTGCAGGCCCCGGGAAAAACAGGACTAGGGCCCGATCCAGCACCTCCCCACGATATGTCAGGGTCCTGAGTTCGGCATGGCGCGGCTCCGGGATATTGCCGGCAATGTCGGCCACGATCGCGCGCGTTTTCGGCCCAGAAATACGGATCACACCGACGCCACTCGGCAGTTGACCACTGCCAAGGGCGTAGATCGTTTCGAAAAACACGGCTGTTTGATCTTTGTTAACCATACCGGTTAACCTGTCTGGAGTACCGAGCCCCGGGATACCCTAGGCTTATCACATACCATTTCGGATACGAATCGGAATCATTTCAATCAGATCAAAACGGTTCCGAATCGATCACGTGTTCATGGAATCGAAGAATTCCGCATTGCTCTTGGTCTGCTTCAATTTCCCGATCAGGAACTCGATCGCATCCGTCGTCCCCATCGGCGCCAGAATGCGGCGCAGGACAAAGATCTTTTGCAGGTCCTGGCGCTGGATCAGCAGGTCTTCCTTGCGGGTACCCGATTTCAGAATATCCATCGCCGGGAAGATGCGCTTGTCCGCCACCTTTCGGTCGAGCACGATCTCGGAATTCCCGGTACCCTTGAACTCTTCGAAGATGACCTCGTCCATACGGCTCCCGGTGTCGATCAGCGCGGTCGCGATGATCGTCAGCGAACCGCCTTCCTCGATATTTCGCGCGGCACCGAAGAACCTCTTGGGCCTTTGCAAGGCATTGGCATCGACGCCGCCGGTCAACACCTTGCCCGAAGAGGGGACGACCGTGTTGTAGGCGCGGCCCAGACGCGTGATCGAATCGAGCAGGATCACGACATCGCGCCCGTGCTCCACCAACCGCTTCGCCTTCTCGATCACCATTTCAGCGACCTGAACGTGGCGCGTCGCCGGCTCATCGAAGGTCGATGACACCACTTCACCCTTCACCGATCGCTGCATGTCGGTCACTTCCTCGGGCCGCTCGTCGATCAGCAGCACAATCAGATAGCACTCGGGATGGTTGGCGGTAATCGAGTGTGCGATGTTCTGCAGCAGAACGGTTTTACCGGTCCTGGGTGGCGCCACGATAAGGCCGCGTTGTCCCTTGCCGAGCGGCGATACCAGGTCGATGACGCGCGGCGACAGATCCTTGACCGTCGGATCCTCGATTTCCATCTTCAGCCGCTCGTCCGGATAAAGCGGCGTCAGATTGTCGAAGTGGATCTTGTGACGGATCTTTTCGGGGTCCTCGAAATTGATCGAGTTGACCTTCAGCAGCGCGAAATAGCGCTCGCCGTCCTTGGGTCCGCGGATCGGTCCTTCAACCGTGTCACCGGTTTTCAGCGAGAAACGCCGGATCTGGGATGGCGAAATGTAGATGTCGTCCGGCCCCGGCAGGTAATTGGCATTTGCCGAGCGCATGAACCCGAAACCGTCCTGCAGCAACTCGACAACGCCCTCGCCGATGATCTCGACATCCTGCGCCGCCAGCTTCTTGAGAATTGCGAACATCAGCTCCTGCTTGCGCAATACGCTGGCGTTTTCCACCTCGAGCGATTCGGCGAAGGCGATAAGGTCGGTAGGGCTCTTGCTCTTGAGCTCCTGGAGTTTCATTTCCTGCATGGCAGAACTCTGGACTTGAATGAAGGGAAGCCGGTCTGCGCTTCTCGGGTCGGAGTTGGGACCGACCAATTCTTGGGAGAGGCAGTTACCGGAAAGAGGACTTCCATCTATACACCCGCGGCCGAAAGCGCAAGGCCCGGATGGTAGCGTTATCCGCCCGCCTTCAAAACGGTCTGACGATCACCATGACGACGATCACAATCATCAGCACCGTCGGGATTTCGTTGACCAGCCGCCAATGCCGCTGCGGCTTCGTATTCCTGTCCTCCGCAAAGGCTCGCACCGACGCCGAGAAGTAGCCGTGAACGCCGGACAGCGCGATCACGCTCACAAATTTCACAATGAACCAGGTCTCGAAATAGACTTCGCTGTGCCAGGCAAGCCATAGACCGAACACCCAGGTGATCGTCATGGCAGGATTGATGATGACGCGGAGCAATCTCTGCTCCATCACCTTGAACGTTTCCGATTGCTTCGACCGCACTTCAGCTTCGCAGTGATAGATGAAAAGCCGCGGCAAATAGAGCATTCCCGCCATCCACGAAACCACCGCGATGACATGGATCGCTTTTGCCCAGAGATAGAAATTTCCCGGATCGGCCAGAAAAATAGCACCGACCAGCGCGGCGAATATCCCGAGCGCGACTGCCGCTCTCACACCCGCCTTGCGCCCGCTTGCCGCAACCTGTTCCCTCTGGGACCCCATATCAGCTACGTGTCCTGACCCGCGCGATCATCTGCTCCACATGCGCGATCGGCGTCTCCGGTGTAATCCCATGTCCCAGGTTGAAGATCAGGGATCCGTCGCCGAGTTGATCCAGAATCCTGTCAACTCCCTCATCAAGCGCTTGTCCGCCAGCGACAAGCCGTATCGGGTCGAGATTTCCCTGTACGGCGCCCTGCTTCTGCAGCCTCTTTGCCTGGCTTAACGGAACGGTCCAGTCCATCCCGAGCGCATCCACGCCGGTTTTGCCGCGATAGGTCTCATAAAGCGTCCCGGCACCTTTCGGGAACCCGATGATCGGCACGTCGGGATGCTTGGCACGAACTTTCGAAACCATCTTGCGCACCGGCGCAACGCAACACTTTTCGAACCCATCCTCGTCGAGAACGCCAGACCATGAATCAAAAATCTGAACAGCGTCCGCTCCCGCATCGACTTGCCGGATCAGATACTCCGCCGTTTGCCCCGCCAAGAAATCGAGCAGCTCAGTCATCGCGTCCGGATGCGCGTAGGAAAACAACCGAGCCGGCGCCTGGTCCGGCGTTCCGTGCCCAGCGATCATGTAGGTCGCTACTGTCCACGGCGCACCGCAAAATCCGAGCAGCGTCGTTTCGTCCGGCAACACCGCTCGCAATTGCCTGACAGTCTCGTAGACCGGTTCCAGATGTCCGTGGAAATCAGTTTCCGCCAAATGGCCGATCTCCGATACCTCGATCGGTGTCATCAACGGCCCGCGGCCTTCTTCGAACCGAAGGTCCCGTCCAAGCGCGTGGGGCACAACTAGGATATCCGAAAACAGGATCGCCGCGTCGAATCCGAACCTCCGTATCGGTTGTAATGTCACTTCGACAGCCAGTTCCGGCGTGTAACACAGATCGAGAAAACTCCCCGCCATTTCGCGGGTCTTCCTGTATTCTGGAAGGTAACGGCCTGCCTGGCGCATCATCCAGACAGGCGGCGGAGACCGTCTGTCACCCTTCAGAACCTCTAACACGCTTCGTGCCATGCGCAGACGTTTCCCAGCTTTGTTCCGACTCTCTTTAAAAAAGATATTCTATTTAAAGGGTCTTCTGATTCTTAGACTCTGTCAGAATCGTGGATTGCGGCCTATCCACAAAATGCGTCGCCAAGTTCCTTCCGAGTCCCGACCGCGAAAAAATTGATCCACTGTGGACAGGTCCGGGGACAAGCGACATTCTTCGAGGCAGCTCAATAACATGCCGGACCAGACCGTCAAATCCGCTGTGGAAGGAAATTGAACAATGGACTTCAACCGCGCCTTCATCCACATGGGGAGATAAATGCTGACACCACCCGTGGATGTGGACAAAGTGAGCCGTTTTCCCGTCCAGCCAATTCGCAGCGACGATGCCGTGAATTGCCCCTCGGATATCAACAGCGGAGCGCACGCCCTGTGAACAAACCGCAAAGCTATTTTCATCTCCACCTGATTTCCGATGCGACCGGAGAAACACTGCTCGCGGCCGGCCGCGCCGCCGCCGCGCAATATTCCAACGCCCGGGCGATCGAACACATCTATCCACTCATTCGCACCGCCAAGCAGATCGAGCGCGTCCTCCAGGAGATCGACGAAGAACCCGGCATCGTACTTTACACGGTGGTCGATCCCGATCTGGCCGGCAAGATCGATGCCGGTTGCGCGGCAATCGGCCTGCCTTGTGTATCCGTGCTGGAACCCGTTCTGACCGTGTTCCAGTCCTACCTCGGCGCCCCGGCCGGCCGCCGCGTCGGCGCGCAGCATGTACTGGATGCCGAATACTTCCGGCGCATCGATGCGCTGAATTTCACCATGGAACATGATGACGGTCAGCAGTCCCATGATCTCGAGGACGCCGACGTCATTCTGCTCGGCATATCCCGCACCTCGAAAACCCCGACCAGCATTTACCTCGCCAATCGCGGTATCAAGACCGCCAATGTCCCAATCGTACCCAATATGCCTCTGCCGGACGGTGTCCTGCGTGCGAAAAATCCGCTCAAGGTCGGGTTGGTCGCGTCCGCGGAACGCATTTCCCAGGTTCGTGAAAATCGCGATCTCGGCTCAAGCATGGCCTACAGTTCCAAGGAATACACCGACCGGGCCGCAATCAGCACCGAGCTTAGCTACGCCCGGCAACTCCTGACAAAGCTCGGATGGCCAATGATCGATGTGTCGCGCCGTTCGATCGAGGAGACAGCCGCCGCCATCCTCGCGCTGCGCGGAAAGACCCGTTAGCGCGCACAGGAGCTAGTATTTTGGACAATCGAATCATCCTTGCGTCGGCCAGCCCGTTCCGCCGCAAGATGCTTGAAAATGCGGGACTCGATATTCCGGCCGAAGCCGCCGAGCTCGACGAAAGAGCGGTTGAACAGCCTGTCGCCGATGCGGGCGCTGCGCCGGAAGACATCGCGCTTGTCCTGGCCGAAGCCAAGGCACTCGACGTCAGCGAGCGTCATCCCGGTGCCTGGATAATCGGCACCGACCAAACCTTGTCTCTCGGAGACGAGATGCTGCACAAACCTGTCGACATGGAAGATGCCCGCCGCAGGCTCCTGGCCCTTTCGGGAAAGACCCATCAGTTGAACAGCGCGGTTGTCCTCGTCCGGGATGGTCAGATCGTCTGGCGGCATGTGTCGGTCGCCAACATGACCATGCGCGAATTGAGTCCTCGATTCATTGGCCGCCACCTGGCCCGAACCGGCGACGCCGTCATGTCCAGCGTTGGCGCCTACCAGATCGAAGGCGAAGGGATCCAGCTCTTCGAAGCGATCGACGGCGACCTGTTCACCATCATGGGCTTGCCATTGCTTCCCTTGCTGGCCGAACTGAGGAAAAGGGAGCTGATCGATGCGTGATGACCGGTATCGAGCGAGCGCCTTGTTTTCACCCGCCATTCGGGAGCTGATCACGTGATCATAGTCGGCTTGACCGGATCGATCGGAATGGGGAAGTCGACCATTGCCGCGATGTTCGCGGATGCGGGCGTCCCGGTTCACGATGCGGACGAGACGGTTCACCGCTTATATTCCGGGCGCGCCGCAAGCCTGATCGAAAAGGCATTTCCGGGCACCACGAGCGACGGCATTGTCGACCGGGCAAAACTCGGCGCGGCGGTGCTTGGTGACAAGGATGCCCTGAAACGTCTCGAGGCAATCGTTCATCCTCTCGTTCGCGAGGACGAGATGGCCTTTCTACAATCCGCCCGCGAATCCGGCGCGGCGCTTGTGGTGCTCGACATCCCTCTGCTTTTCGAAACCGGCGGCGAAATCCGGGTAGACAAGACGGTCGTCGTTTCCGCGCCGCCCAACGCCCAACGCCGGCGGGTTCTCTCTAGGCCCGGTATGACGTCCGAAAAATTCGAGGCCATATTGTCTAAGCAGGTACCCGACGCAGAAAAGCGCGCCCGTGCCGATTACATCGTCGATACCGGTGGAAGCCTTGAGGAATCCCGCCGCCAGGTGAATGACATAGTCGCCGCCCTCGTTGGGGGAAAACACGCCTGAACCTTTGCCATCTACACCGGAACCCGACATGCTGGGTCGAACAGCGAATCGGGACCCACCATGCGCGAAATCGTCTTCGATACGGAAACCACCGGTTTGGATAATTCGGCCGACCGGGTCATTGAAATCGGCGGCGTCGAGCTCGTCGACAAGTTCCCGACCGGGCGAACCTTTCACGTCTACATCAATCCCGAGGGCCGAGAAGTTCATCCCGAAGCCCTCGCGGTCCACGGCATCTCCAATGCCGACCTCGCCGACAAGCCGGTCTTTTCGCAGATAGCTGACGAGTTTCTCGACTTTTTCGCCGATGCGAAATGGGTTGCGCATAATGCCACGTTCGACATGGGCTTTATCAACGCCGAACTCGGCCGGATCGGAGTACCGGCCATCAACGCCGATCTCGTCATCGACACGCTGGCTATAGCTCGGCGCAAGCACCCGATGGGGCCAAACTCGCTCGATGCGCTTTGCCGGCGCTACGGGATCGACAATTCGCACCGCACGAAACACGGCGCTTTACTCGATTCCGAGCTGTTGGCCGAAGTCTATATCGAATTGGTCGGAGGCAAGCAGGCCGCCTTGCGCCTGGTTGTCGATGATGCCGAGTCCGACGAAATCGGACAGGCGAGGACGGATATCAGCATCAGCGCGAGGCCGACACCCCTGGCGCCTCGCCTGACCACGGCCGAACTGGAAGCGCACCGGAAGCTGATCGCTCGTCTCGGCCCCGAATCGATTTGGGCAAAGCTTGGCTTTTCGCCGTCGACCGACACATCAGGCTAAAAGAAAACCCGGCGCGGGCGCCGGGCTTCGAAAGATCTGATTGGCGCGGTGCGTGATTCACGTGAAACGCATCGCTTCGTATCAGGTCGGTTTGACCTTCGCTCTGGTCTGTTCCTCGGCGATCTTCTGCTGGAACATGGCGGCAAAATCGATCGGCTCCAGCAGCAGCGGAGGAAATCCGCCATTGCGCGATGCATCGGCGATGACCTGCCGGGCAAACGGGAAAAGAAGTCGCGGGCATTCGATGAATAGGACCGGCAGAACATGTTCCTGCGGGAAGCCGGCGACACGGAAGACGCCCGCATAATCCAGTTCGATGTTGAACAGGACGGTGCCTTCGACTTCAGCCTTGGCGTTCAGCGTCAGGTGAACGTCGAAATCGGTCTCCGAAAGTCCGTTTGCGTTGACGTTGACATTGATATTGATGTTCGGGTTCTGGCCCGCCTGCTGGAGCGAACCCGGCGCACCCGGATTCTCGAACGAAAGGTCCCGGATATACTGGGCGAGCACGTTGAGTGTCGGCTGCTGCTGTTCGCCATTGCCTGGCTTGGTTTCGGGCGCTTTTGCCATCGGGAAATCCTTGTAATGATGCCGCAACAGTGCGGAGAGATATAAAATTCGCGCTTGGCTACCATGGTGGTCCCACCATGACAAGCATTGTGGACCGGAACCGCCTGGCCGATCGGGCCGGCCTATTTCCCGTCGTCATCGCGCTTGCCGATCTCCGGCCGCCATGGCGAGTCGGGCGACGGATCCACTGAGTAATCATCTTCGTCGAGATCGATCGTTCCGTCATCTTTCGCGCGGTAGGATCCGTTCACTCCTGTTGTATAGGTCGTCACGACAACCCTGTCTTTTATCGCCGACCAGACCAGCTCGCGGATCGCGGGAACGAAAAGCAGGAAGCCGAGCGCATCGGTGATGAAACCCGGCGTCAGCAGCAAGATGCCGGCTACGAGGATCATGACGCCATGGACCAATTCGCGGCCAGGCATTCGGCCGTTGTCGATCTCGCTGCGCATCCTGTTGAGAAGGCCGAAACCCTGCACGCGCAGAAGATAGGTACCGATGACCGCGGTCATTAAAACCATGGCCAGCGTCGGTAGCACGCCGATCTTTCCGCCAATGACAATGAACGCGCCGATTTCGAGCACCGGCACGACGAGGAGAAGGAAGGGAACGAGGCTGAAAGGCAACGGATTGATCACTTTGCTGCTGGCGACGCCGCGAATTCGGTCCTTGAGTATCGAAATCGTCGTCAAACGGCCAGAGCGCATTTGAATGCGGTCCAACCTCGTTCTATATGGATACCGAAGATGGCATTCGACAAGCCCTGCCGGCAGGATCGTGGGCTGAGGGACGAGCAGTTGGCGTAGGCAATGGAATTTCTCGATTTCGGAACGATATTCTTTCTGGTCGCGGCGGTGGTGATTTTTTACCAGTTGCGCAGCGTGCTCGGCCGGCGAACGGGCAACGAACGCCCGCCCTTTGATGCGCGGACGGGAAAGCGGACCGGCAGCGACACATCGGCCGAAGACAATGTCGTCACTCTGCCGCGCCGCAAGGGCGCGACGGCGGAAGACAAGGCAGCATTCTATGCCGCGATCGATGAGGCAGTGAAACCGGGTTCCAAGGCCAATACCGGCCTTCGTGCCATCAAGGATGTCGAAGCCAATTTCGATCCCAAGACCTTCCTCGACGGCGCCTCGATGGCCTATGAGATGATCGTGATGTCCTATGCCGACGGTGACCGCAAGACATTGCGCAACCTGCTCTCGCGCGAGGTGTATGACGGCTTCGACTCGGCAATAACCGAGCGCGAAAAGCGGGGCGAAAAGGTTCAATCCTCATTTGTCGGCATCGACAAGAGCGAAATCATCTCGGCCGAGCTGAAGGGCACTGAAGCCCACATAACGGTTCGCATTGTGTCCGAGATGATATCGGCCACGATCGACAAGGCGGGCGAAGTCATCGACGGCGATCCTGAAACTGTCGCCGAGGGCACCGATGTTTGGACATTCGCGCGCGATCTCAGGTCGCGCGACCCGAACTGGAAGCTCGTCGCCACGGAAGAAGAGTGACGGAGCCGGCGGCTGGGATGTCGCTGTCGCCACTGTTCAAACAGGTTTCGTTCGAGCAGATTCCCGGTTGGCCGCACGATGATCACGCGGCCGCCCTGACTGCCTTCCGCCGGTCGGCCCTGCGCTCTCTGGAAAAACCCTACCGCACCGGATCGCTCGGGATCGAGGCCGGTGCTTTCGAACCGGCCTACGCGCAGGCCCGTGAACTTTCTTCGCCGGATGGCGCAACCGCGAGGCGGTTTTTCGAACGGCATTTCGCGCCTTGCCTGATTGAGACCGGCAGTCCCGGCTTCGTGACCGGATATTACGAGCCGGTAGTCAGGGCCTCGCCTGTCTGCACCACCCGGTTTTCGGTCCCGCTATATCGCCGGCCGGACGACCTCGTCGATATCGACGAGGCCAGAAGGCCGCCGGATCTAGACCCCGGCTTCATGTTCGCGCGCACGACGACCGCCGGGTTGGTCGAATATTTCGATCGTGCCGCGATCGAGCAAGGCGCACTGGCCGGCCGCGGTCTCGAGCTCGCCTGGCTGGAAAGCGCGGTCGATGCCTTCTTCATTCATGTCCAGGGATCGGCGCGCCTGGAGATGACCGATGGCACGGTGAAGAGGATTACCTACGCCGCGAAGTCCGGCCATCCCTTCACCGGGCCCGGCGGCGTCCTTGTCGCGATGGGTGAAATCCCGGCCGCGGAGATTTCGATGCAGGCGATCCGGGCCTGGTTCGCCCGTAACTCCGGCCGCGTCGATGAGATCCTCTGGCAAAACCGGTCATTCATTTTTTTTCGCGAAGCGCCGGTCGATGATCCAGCGCTCGGCCCCGTGGCCGCCGCCAAGGTGCCGCTTACCCCCGGACGGTCCATTGCCGTCGACCGCCTGTTGCACACCTTCTCGACGCCGTTTTTCATTGACGCGCAGGTGCGCGGTTTCGGCGCCGGTCCGCTGCGCCGCCTGATGATCGCCCAAGATACCGGGTCGGCCATTACCGGCGCCGCGCGCGCCGACCTGTTTGCCGGAACAGGCGACGCGGCGGGGGAGATTGCCGGCGTTATCAAGGAACACGCGGTATTCCACGCGCTGATTCCCACCGGCTTGATCTCCGTGGCCACACCTGCAAGACAGGCGCATGACGATGCGACGCCCCGGTAAATTGACGCGCGAAGACCGCATCCTGTGGGCGCAGGTGGCCAGGACGACCCAGCCGTTGCACGGTACCCGCGTCCTCGACGAATTGCTGATGGAGTCGGAGGATCACGCAAAAGATCCGGAACCGGTTGTCAGGAAAGCGGCACGCGCATTTGCCGCGGCGAGCCGGCCTGTACAGCCCGCCGGAAACCGGCCGGCGCAGACGCTCGACCGGCCGATCCGGCGCAAGCTGGAGAAGGGGCGCGTCGACATAGACGCGCGCATCGACTTGCATGGCCTGTCGCAGGGAGAAGCCCATGCCGCGTTGCTGTCATTTCTCAATCGCGCCCGCGAACGCGGTCTTCGCCATGTCCTGGTCATAACGGGCAAAGGATCCTCGCCGGGAAGCGAAGGCATCCTGGCGCGTGCGGTGCCGGCCTGGTTTGCCACAGGTCCGTTTCGCGCCCTGGTTGGCGGCTACGAAAATGCGGCCCGGCGCCATGGCGGAGAAGGCGCCCTATACGTACGTCTCAGGCGCGTTTCCGGCCTTGGAGCAAACGCATGACGCCATTCGGTAAACGGATCCGTGATCTACGCGCCGCGCGCGGCGTCAGCCAGAAAGAGATGGCTGCCACCATCGGCGTGACACCGGCCTATCTTTCCGCGCTCGAACGGGGCCATCGCGGCGTGCCGAACTATGCGATGGTTCAGCGCATATTGGGCTATTTCAATGTGATCTGGGACGAGGCCGACGAGTTGGCGGACTTGGCGCGTGCGTCTCATCCGCGCGTCGTCGTCGATACCGCCGGCCTCAGCCCGCGCGCCACCGAGCTGGCCAATCGGCTCGCTGTGGGGGTCGCCCGGTTGAACGAAGAGCAGCTTGGCGAGCTGTGCGACAGGTTGGAAGCGATGCTGACGGAAAAGAGCGGCCGCGGCTCAAAATAGCGCGCGCAGGTCATCGAGCTTTTCGTTGACCAGCCAGCCATAGTAGTTTTCGCGGGGCAGCCGTTCTTTTTCGCCCCTTGCCCGGCGTTCGTCGTTTTCTTTCTTCAGCGCCCGCGCCCGCGCTTCCGGATTGCCGAGATTGTAGAGCGTCGCGGTGATCCCCGGATTTCCCGAAATGTCGAAACCGGCAATCGTCTTGTAGGCATCGATCGACATCTTAAGCGTCGCCGCGACATAGGCCAGCGAAATGTCGGGGTCCATGATCGTCTGGTAGACTTCCTGCGGCCAGCGGTAGTTGAGCTTGCGCAGCCCGGATGTCTCGTTGACTATGTCGCTCATCTGCAGCGCGGTCAGCGGATTGAGCTGGCCGAGACCGAACGTCTGCCCGGCATAGAAGGGCTGGAAAAACACCGCCGAAAAGCGGTCGTCCGGAAACGATTTTCCGTCGACCGTCTGGCTGCGGAAATCCTTATTCCAGACATCCTCGCGGCAGGTCCATACCTCATAGCTTCCGGTCTTGTCCTTGCAGGCGTCGAACTGCGGCCGATGCACGAAATCATCGACATCCTCGCCGTCATACTCGAAGGTAAACGAGGAGCCGAGATAGGCCAGCGCCTTCACGTAGTAGGTCTGCAGGCGATCGTAGGCATCCACGTTGTAGGTGTGCTCGCCGACGATCGCCCCGACGATGTGCATCGGGTCGATCCCGTATTCTTCGGCCGTGGTCTCGATCTTCCGCCGCAGCTCGGCATCGGATTCCAGCAGCGCGTGAACCTTCTGGTATTTTTCCTCGTAGGTCGTCTTGAGCGCCGCAGTGCGGCGCGCCGAGGCGCCGGGAACCGAAGGCTGCGTGGCGCTGCGGTTGCCGGGTGGAACAACGGTCAGAGCATTGGCCGGCAGGCATGCCAACACGGCACAGAGCAGGCAAATGATGGCCGTTATCAGTCGCAACATGATCGTCGTCGCCGCGTTTGGGAGGAGCTGGCCGCAAAATACGGAATGTGGGTCGCCGAGTCGAGTTGAAAGCGGTTAATCACACCGGATAAGGCAATTCTGTGACATCGTTCACAGAATGAAGCGCGACAGATCCGTATTGGCCGCCAGATCCCCAACATTTTCGCGGACATAATCGGCGTCGATCGTGAAGGTCGTGTCGGACTTGTCCGGCGCGTTGAACGAAATATCGTCGAGTACGCGCTCCATCACCGTCTGAAGGCGTCGTGCCCCGATGTTCTCGACGGACGCGTTGAGATCGACAGCGATCTGGGCCAGCGCGTCGATCGCGTCGTCGGCGAATTCCAGGGTCACGCCCTCGGTTTTCATCAGCGCGACATATTGCTTGATCAGGCTGGCTTCTGTTTCCGTGAGGATGCGGCGGAAATCGTCCTTCTCGAGCGCCCTGAGCTCAACGCGGATCGGCAACCGCCCCTGCAGCTCCGGCAACAGGTCGGACGGCTTTGACACGTGGAACGCGCCGGAGGCGATGAACAGAATGTGGTCCGTTTTCACGGGGCCGTGCTTGGTTGCCACCGTCGTGCCCTCGACAAGCGGCAGTAGGTCCCGCTGCACGCCTTCGCGCGAAACGCCGGCGCCCGCCGCCCCTTCGCGTGCGGCAATCTTGTCGATCTCGTCGAGAAAGACGGTGCCGTCGTTTTCCGCCGAGGTCAG
>JBNLDE010000160.1:0-1655 GCA_050304175.1 Zhengella sp.
CGGGTCGGTCAACACGATATGCAGATCGGGGCGGATAAAGGAAAAATCGTTATTGCCGCCGTCCCATAAAATCACGTCGGCTTCCCTTTCCGCCAGGGCGGCGATGCGGGCGTAATCGACGCCGGCGTAAACGATATTGCCTCGTTTAAGATGAGGCTCGTATTCCTCGCGCTCTTCCACGGTACAATTCGCCGCGGCCAGATCGGCGCGCGACGAAAAGCGCTGCACGGCCTGACGCTCCAGGTCGCCGTAAGGCATCGGATGGCGGATCACCGCGATGCGCAGGCCGTGTTGTTTCAAAAGCTGCGAAAGCCATTGCGCCACCTGCGATTTACCGCAACCGGTGCGAACCGCGCAGCAGGCGATGACCGGTACGGCGGCTTTCAGCATGGTTCGGTCGGGGCCCAGCAGGAGAAAATCGGCGCCGGCCGCCAGAGCGATCGAAGCCTTGTGCATGACTTCGATATGGGGCAGGTCGCTGTAAGCGAAAACGATTTGATCGACTCCGCGTTCCCGGCATAAGCCCGCCAATTCGCTCTCCTCGACGATCGGAATGCCTTTGGGATAGAGCGGGCCGGCCAGAGCCGGAGGATAACGGCGGCCGGAGATCGCCGGGATTTGCGCGGCGGTGAAGGCGATGACCTCGGAGTCGGCATCGTCGCGGTAGACGACGTTGAAATTATGAAAATCGCGCCCGGCGGCGCCCATGATGACGATTTGTTTTCGATCGCGAGACGTTGGCATCGGCTGGCGGTTGTCTGACATGGCTTGAGAGCATCATAACGACGGCGTCGCGCCGTGCGCATGCGTGCGCTCGTGCAGTTCCTGGCAGACGATGCAGCGGCGGGCGGCTGGATAGGCTTCCAGTCGTTCCAGGGGGATGGAGTCGCCGCAGTCGCAACAGGCGCCGTAACGGCCTTCGGCGATACGTATTAGTGCGGCGTCGATGTCGCGGATTTCAATGACGTGCCGATCGATGGCGGCGAGGCCGATATCCACCAGCAGATCGGCCAGAGCGGCTTCGCCGGTGTCGTGGACTTGTCCGGCCAGATCGGCGTAACGCTCCTGGTCGGCGCGTAGCAGTTCCGCGCTGATTTCTTGCCGCAGTGCCATATAACGATCGGACAGCATTGCCTTGAACGTATCGATCTGACGACGTGTCAAAGATTCACTCATCGCGCGTACCTCCTGAAATCTCGCCTTCATGCCATGATGCGCCCGGCGGCGGAAAACTGTCAAGCCAGCGCGGTCGAAGCATATTGGATGTCCTCCGTTCAGGTTATTTTCAATACCTTCGCGCCGCGGATCAGGCCCATTTTCAATTCCACCAGGGCTTGGTTGGCCTGTTCCAGTGCGAACGGTTGCACTTCCGGTTTTAACTTCATCGTTTCAGCCAGGTCAAGGAACTCGGTCACGTCGCGCCGGGTGATATTAGCGACGCTCTTGATCTCCTTTTCCAGCCATAGATGGGCGGGGTAATCCAGTTCCAGCAAACTCTCCCGGTCGGCTTCCTTGCGGATCGCATTGATCACCAGCCGTCCGCCGGCTTCCAGATTGGCCAGCGCCTCGACCACGGGCGCCCAGGCCGGCGTCGTGTCGATGATCGCATCCAATTTCTCGGGCGCACGGTCCCTGCTGTCCCCGGTCCAGACCGC
>JBNLDE010000161.1:0-4018 GCA_050304175.1 Zhengella sp.
CCGATAAGCCACTGAGATGAAAGGCATATTCTTGCCACTACGGCGCCGGTTCGATCACCCGAACCAGCCCGGCCCGGGGAGCCACTTCTTTCTCAAAATCCGAACATTTCGCGGTGCACACAGCCCGGCTTTGTGCGCCGAAGGTGCCGCCCTGCTGCGCTTTTGCCGGCGCTTGCCGGATGCCGCAATCGATCGAATCCGCGATCCACCCTTTCGCGCCCCCTACGGCCAGTCCGCATAGTTCGGCGGCTCGAAGCCGGCGGCGCCTGACGCCGACGAGACGAGCATGCGGCGGAAACGGCCCGGCGAAACGCCGACCATGCGCCTGAAAAAGTGGGAAAAATGCGCCGGGTCCCGGAACCCCAGCGCATAGCCCAGCTGCTTGATCGACAGGGTCGACCGCTCCAGGCCGATCGCGGCTTCGCGCGCAACGCGCTCGGCGATCAGCGCCTTGGGCGACTTGCCCAGCTCGCGCGTGCAGATCGCGTGAAGCCGGTCAGGGCTGACGCCGAGATCGCGCGCGTAGTCGGCAACCGTCCGGTGGGCGCGGAATCCGGCCTCGACCAACTGGCGGAAACGCTGAAGGTAGCCATGCTGCTC
This sequence comes from Zhengella sp., assembly GCA_050304175.1. GTDB lineage: Bacteria > Pseudomonadota > Alphaproteobacteria > Rhizobiales > Rhizobiaceae > JAIOIW01. The sequence goes on from JBNLDE010000161.1 coordinate 601, forward strand.
GCCGCGCGCCGCCGGCCCCGCCGCCTCGGCGCCCGACGCGCGCAGGATGTTGACGAGGATGACGCGCAACCGGGCGATGATCATCATCGCGCCCCCGGTCCGCTGGTTGCGTTCCTCGTCCGCGATCTCGGCGAGATTCTCGGTGATGACCTGCAGATATTCGCGCTCGCCGGTCAGGTGGCGTTCCCAATCGCCGCTGAACAGCACCTGCAGGACCGCCGACTCGTAGAATTCGCCGATCGCCCGCGCGAAGGCCTCGTCGGAGATCTCGACGACCATGCCGGTGGCACCCGCCTCCAGCACCAGCCGGCCGCCCGCCGGCCGCGTGCGCCAGCACAGCGCCGGTCCCGATATCATCCGTTCGCCCGCGCCATCTCTCAGCACAACCTTGCCGTCATGAAGCACGATCAGCGCCCGCATGCCGGCAGGCGCGCCCCGCGAAAGCTGCACGACCTGGCTCTGCAGGCCGCTCGCCACCGCGCGTATGGTGACGGGCGCTTTGGAGAACTGGGTGACCGCTGGCAGCATTCGACGCTCCGGTTTGACGGCAGATCATAGCCAATCACCAGTTTTTCGCAACAAGTGACCGGAAATCTGCATTTTCTTTCCCGATCCGGGCGCTACACTGAGTTCATAAGAAATCCGGGCACCGGCTGCCCGGGGCGGCCGCATGGCAGCCAGACAAAAGGACCAAAAGGTTCCATGCCGGGGAGGAACGATGCTTGACGCAGCCCTGCTGATCGACAGCCAATCTGTCGCGGCAACCGCCGGAGCGACTTTTGACCGGATCGACCCGGTGTCGCGGGCTGTGGCAACTCGCGCTTCAGCGGCCAGTGTGGACGACGCCGCGCACGCCGCAAATGTCGCTGCGCGCGCCTTCCCGGCATGGTCCAGGACACCACCCGGCGAGCGCCGCGCCATTCTCAATCGCGCGGCCGATATCCTGCTTGAGCGCAGCGCCGACTTCGCCGAGGCGATGATCACCGAGACCGGCGCGACGCGCGGCTGGGCGCTGTTCAATTGCCGGATCGCCGCGTCGATCCTGCGCGACGCCGCCGCGATGACGACCCAGATCACCGGCGAGACCATCCCGGCCGATCGCGCCGGATCGTTTGCCATGTCGGTGCGCCAACCCTGCGGTGTGGTGTTCTCGATGGCGCCATGGAATGCGCCAGTCGTCCTGGCGACCCGGGCGGTCGCCATGCCGCTCGCCTGCGGCAACACCGTCGTACTGAAGGGATCGGAACTCTGTCCGCACACCCACGGGCTGATCGGCGAAATCCTGGTTGAGGCGGGCCTGCCGGCGGGCGCGATCAACGTCATCCACTCCTGCCCGGACAAGGCGGCGGAGGTTGTCGAGGCGGTCATCGCCCATCCCGCGGTTCGCCGGGTCAATTTCACCGGCTCGACACGGGTCGGCCACCTGATCGCCGAAACCTCCGCGCGCCATCTCAAGCGCTGCCTGCTGGAGCTGGGCGGCAAGGCCCCAATGATCGTTCTCGCCGACGCCGACGTCGACGCTGCGGTCGACGCCGCCGTGTTCGGCGCGTTTTTCCACCAGGGCCAGATCTGCATGTCGACCGAGCGGATCATCGTCGAGGACGCCGTCGCCGATGCCTTCGTCACCCGCTTTCGCGAGCGCGCCGACGCGATCGTCGCCAGCGATCCGCGCGATCCGGATTGCGTTCTCGGCGCCATGATCACCGAGCAGGCGGCCCACCGCGTCAAGGGACTGATCGACGACGCCGTTCTCAAGGGCGCCGAACTGGTCACCGGCGGCCGCCAGGACGGCGTGTTCGTCGACCCGGCCATCCTTGACCACGTGACGCCGGCGATGCGCATCTACCGCGAAGAGGCGTTCGGACCGGTGGCCGCGGTTATCCGCGTTTTCGACGCCGACGAGGCGGTGACCGTGGCCAACGACACCGAATACGGACTTGCCGCCTCCGTTTTCAGCCGCGACATCACGCGGGCGCTTGAAATCGCCGGACGCGTCGAGAGCGGTATCTGCCACATCAATTCCGCCACCATCCACGACGAACCGCAAATGCCGTTCGGCGGCATGAAGGCCTCGGGCTACGGCCGGTTCGGCGGCAAGGCGGCGATCGACGAGTTTACCGAGCTGCGCTGGATCACGATCCAGAACGGGCCGGTCGCCTACCCGATCTGAGGGGCGGACGACCTAAGACGAGTTGAACAATGGGAGGAATGCAATGAAACGCAGAACACTGATGAAGGTTTTTGCCGCCACGCTGTTGGCCGGCTCGATCCACGCTACCGGCGCCATGGCCGACGGCACGATCCGGCTCGGCGCCAGCGCGCCGAAGACCGGACCGCTCGCCGGCGGCTCGGCGGTCACCTACTGGCCGGCGATCCAGTTGTGGATTCACGACGTCAATGCGCGCGGCGGCATCGATGTCGGCGGCACCAAAATGAAGGTCGAACTCGTCGAATATGACGACCGCACCTCCAACGAAGAGGCGATCAAGAACATTCAGCGGCTGGCGACCGTCGACAAGGTCGACTTCATCGTCCCGCCCTACGGCACCGGCATCAACCTGGCGACCGCACCGCTGATCGCCAAATACGGCTATCCGCATCTCGCGGTGACCGCGGTCACCGACGGCGTCGACGAATTCGCCAAGCGCTGGCCGAACTCGTTCTGGACGCTCGGCACCTCGACCGCCTTCGCGACAACGCTGGTCGATCTGCTCAAGGGCATGCGCGACAAGGGTCTCATCAACGACAAGGTCGCGGTCGTCAACGTTGCCGACGCCTTCGGAATCGAGCTCGCGAATGCCGGCAAGCCGGCCTTCAAGGCGGCGGGTTTCGACATCGTCTACGAGACGTCCTATCCGCTGACCCAGCAGGATTTCTCGCCCATTATCCAGGCTGCCAAAGCCGCCGCGCCCGACAGCTTCGTCGCGTTCTCCTATCCGGGTGACACGTTCGGCCTGACCAAGGAAGCGACGATTGCCGACCTGCCGGTGAAGGCCTATTACGTTGGCGTCGCGACCGCCTTCCCGGCCTTTGCGGGCGCCAACGGTCCGGCGGCGGAAGGCGTGCTCGGCGCCGGCGGCGTCGATGCCAATTCGCCGGCGATCAAGGACTTCATCACCCGCCACACCGAGGTCACCGGCCAGGCGCCCGACTTCTGGGCGAGTTCGGTGCAGTATGCCAGCCTGGAAGTGCTCGAGCAGGCGATCACGCGAGCCGGCTCGCTCGACAAGCAGGCGGTCATCGACCAGATCCACAATGGCGAATTCGACACCATCATGGGTCACTGGACGTTCGACGGCAACATCATCCGCAAGTTCTGGACGGTCGGCCAGTGGCAGAACGGGGCGTTCCACGGCGTCGCTTCAACGGGCATCGGCGGCGAGGTGGAGCCCGTCGTCAAGTCCGGCTGGAAATAAGG
>JBNLDE010000162.1:0-13885 GCA_050304175.1 Zhengella sp.
ACGTGTTCGACCTGTTCGAGGGCGCGTCGATCGGCGAGGGCAGGAAGTCGGTCGCCATCGAGGTGACCATCCAGCCGACCGACCGCACGCTGACCGACGAGGATTTCGAGAAGCTGTCGTCGGCAATTATCGCCAATGTCGCCAAGCAGACCGGCGGCGTGCTGAGGGGGTAGGATTGAGCCATCGGGGCGAATCATGTCGATTTGCCCCATGGATCACCTTCGCTATTCCGGACTTCCCGATGATCGCCAGCGCGTGGCGCTTGAGGCGATCCTGCGCGCCGATCCCGTCGTCTGGCCGATGGTCGAAAAGGCGCGCGACCTCGCGCTGCCCGACTGGATGATCGTGTCCGGCGCGCTCTACAACACCGTGTGGAACGCGCTGACGGATACGCCGCCGGGGCACGGCATCAAGGATGTCGACCTGTTTTACCACGATCAGTCGGACCTCTCCTGGGAGGCCGAGGACGCGGTGCTGAAGCGGGCACAGGCGTATTTCTCGCCGGCAGCCATCCCGGTCGAGATTCGCAACCAGGCGCGGGTCCATCTCTGGTACCCGCAGCGTTTCGGACGCTCCTGCCCGCCCTATGAGAGCAGCGCACATTCGCTGCGGTTTTTCGCGTCGAAGACCCACGCCGTCGGCGTCTCGCTCGATACCGGGGACCGGTTGACGATCCTTGCTCCGTTCGGCCTGGATGACATTTTCTCCTTCCGCGTGACGCCCAACCGCGCTCTGGACAACAGGACGACGCACGAGGAAAAAGGCGAACGCGCGCAGCGAAACTGGCCGCAGGTCACGCTCGTTCCGTGGTAGGCTCGCGAAAACACTGTTTCTAAGAGGAAGCCGATCATGTTCCGTTGGGGAGTCCTGTCCACCGCCAAAATCGCCCGCGAACACGTGCTGCCGGCGCTGGTCGATGCCGAGAACGGCATCGTCACCGCGATCGCCAGCCGTGATATCGGCAGGGCGCGCGCGCTGGCCGACCGGTTCGGCGCGCCGCACGCTTTCGGCTCCTACGAGGACCTGCTGGCTTCCGACATGGTCGACGGCGTCTACATCCCGCTGCCGACATCGCAGCATGTCGAGTGGTCGGTCAAGGCGGCCGAAGCCGGCAAGCACGTGCTGTGCGAAAAGCCGATCGCGCTGCGCGCCGAGGAGATCGGCGCGGTGATCGCCGCGCGCGACCATTACGGCGTGCTGATCGCCGAAGCCTTCATGGTGTCCTACCACCCGCAATGGCACACGGTGAAAGCGTTGATCGAGGAAGGCGCCATCGGCAAGTTGCGCCATGTCCAGGGCGCGTTCTCCTACTACAACACGGACCCGTCCAACATGCGCAACCAGCTCGAGCTCGGCGGCGGCGCGCTGCCCGACATCGGCGTCTATCCGACCGTGTCGACGCGCCTGTCCACCGGCCGCGAGCCGCTCAGGGTGCAGGCGACCATCGACCGCGATCCGGGTTTCGGCACCGACCGCTACGCGTCGATCAGGGCCGATTTCGGCGAGTTCGAACTGTCCTTCTACTGCTCGACCCAGATGGCCCTGCGCCAGTTGATGGTGTTCCACGGCGAGAAGGGCTTCATCGAGGTCCACGCGCCGTTCAATGCCGGCGACTACGACCATGCCTACATCACGCTGCACAACGCCACGCACTCCAGGGCAGAGACCTTCCGCTTCCCCGGCGTGCGTCAGTACAAGCTGGAAGCCGAGGCCTTCGCCCGCGCGGCCCGTGGCGGCGACGACAAAATATTCACGCTGGAGGAATCGGTCAGGAACCAGCTGGTGATCGACGCGATCTACAAGGCCGGCGACACGGGCGGCTGGGTGGAAGTGTAAGCCGCCGCCATAAACTGCAACAGAAGCGCCGGGCGGCTGTTTGTGCTGCTACGGCCGGACATCAGAATTGCTCAGGCGGCGCGGTGCTTGGACCGGCTGATCGCATCCCGCCGGCGCTCGGCAAAGATCCAGTCCCGGAATGCCCTGATCCTTGGATCGTTCGCGCGCGCCTCGGGATAGGCAACCGAGTAGATCACGATCGGCATCGTCACCGCGTCGAACAGGCGTTCGAGCCGGCCGGACTCCACGGTGTCGCGCACCATAGCATGATACGCCAGCGCCACGCCCTGACCCTGCTCGGCCGCGGTCGTCGCCAGTTCGCAATTGGGGAAGGTCGGACCGCTCGGGATCTCGGGGGACCGTATCCCGGCTGCCTCGAACCACTCCACCCAGGCATCGGCTGTTTCGTCGCGTATCAGCCTCAACCCGAGCAGTTCGCGCGGATTTCGGACATCATGCTTCCTGCGCAGCTCCGGACTGATGACCGGATAGCGGTCCGATTTCATCAACACCTCGGTGCGCACGCCCGGCGCCTGATCGTCGGCCCACTGGATCACGAGATCGCTTTCATTTGTCGCGAAGTCCGTAGAGGGCGCGCCCGTTGAAACTTTCAACCGAACCTGGTCCGCGAAACTCAGTCGGCCCAGGCGCGGAACCAGCCAGCGTGCCGCGAAGCCCGGCGTGCAGGTAATCCGGAACGGCCGTTCGTCAGCCGCCTGCGCGGCCCGTGCCGATGCATCGAACGCGTCGAGCAGGCCGGTCAGTTTTCCCGCGTAATTGCGCCCGGTGAGGGTCAGTTCCATGCGATTGCCTTCGCGCTCGAAAAGCGCGGTGTTCAGATAGTCCTCCAGGGCCCGGATCTGGTGACTTACCGCGGATGGCGACAGGCAAAGCTCGTCCGCCGCGCTCTTGAAGCTGCCGCATCGGGCGGCCGCCTCGAATGCGCGAACTGCTGCAAAAGGTGGAAGTTTGCGTCCCATTGGCCGGTGAAATCCATTCAATCGCGGTTGAAAATTGGTCTTTTGCGCCCCCGTTTCCGTGAACCTAGCATCATCGCGTCAGTTCACAGTGTGCGGAGATTATAGCATGACTTTCCGGTTTCGGGTTGGCCTGCGGCTCGCGAGCGCGCTCCTGGTTTTTCCGTTCCTGGCCGCCGCTTCGGCGCAGGCGCCGAAAGCCGATCCACTGATCTGGCAGGACGCAGAAATTGCGCCCGGTCTCGTTCTCGATCTGGAAGCCTGGCTGGACGTGCACTCCGCCTACTCGCGGCATCCGGACGCGCCGCGCATCCGATGGATCGACGCGAAGTCGGCAAAGGCGATGTCGGGTTCGAGTTCGTCCTTACGTTCCGGCACGCCAAGAGGGCTGTATGACGCCAACACCCGGACAATCTGGCTGGTTCGCCCCTGGAGCCCTCGCAATCCGCACGACGTCAGCGTGCTGCTCCACGAACTCGTCCATCACCGGCAAGCTTCGGCTGGCCATTGGTATTGCGCGGAAGCCCAGGAACTCCCCGCCTACAAGCTGCAGAAGAAGTGGTTGGCCGCCCGGGCGCTGGAGATAAATGTCAACTGGATCGCTGTCGTCCTGGACTCGGCATGTTCGCCGCGGGACATCCATCCTGACTGAACGGCCGGTTTGGCGGCGACGCCGGATGCCGGGGTTGGGCATGTTGCCGCCGCAGACGGATTTCCGGCGGCACGGTCCGGCCGGATCCCTGTCCGGGCCGCCCGATCCGCACCGGTCTCGACCTCACCACCACACGCCGCCGCGCCGGACGCGGATACGCGGGCGGTCGTGCGCCGGGTCGAAATCGTAGGGCCCGTCATCGTCTTCATCGCCGGACAGCCCGTCATGGATCGCGACGATCGGCACGGCCGGGTGGCGCCGCCGCACCGGCGCCGCCGGCGCGCCGCCTTCGCTTTTCAGCGCCATCAGCCGTTCGATGCGTTCGGCGGTTTTCGGGTGCGAGCGCAGCACCGACGGGTCGGGCAGCCGCGCGCCCGGCAGCGCCATCGATTCCCACAGCCGCCCTTGCACCCGCTCCAGCTTGGCCAGCGCCAGCGCCAGCCCGTCGGGATCGCCGGTCAGCATTGCGGCGTTCAGGTCGGCGTCGAATTCGCGGGTGCGCGACAAGGCGAGCTGCAGCAGCGAGCCGAGCGTCGGCGCCGCCATCAGCAGCAGCACGGCAAACCAGGGGATTCCCGGACCGTAGCCGCCGGCGATACCGGCAATGTTGATGAACAGCGAGAAGAAGCCGGTCAGCGACATCACCGACGTGTAGCGGGTCACGATGTCGGCCAGCGCCATCACCTTCAGGTCTTCATTGGCGATGTGGCTCATCTCGTGGGCGAGCACGCCGGCGAGCTCCCGCGTCGTCATGTTGCGCGCCAGCGCGTCGGTGACCGCGATCGCCGAATCCTCGCGCCGCCCGACGGCGAACGCGTTCATCATTTGCGACGGCACGATATAAAGCTGCGGCGCCGCTTCCAGGCCGGCCCGCCGCGCCAGTTCGGCGATGATCCGGTTGCCGGTGGGAAACACCGTCGGCCCGGCCGGCTGCGCCTTGTACATGGCGAGCACGAGCTTGGGGCTCACCCGTTGCAGCCCGGCCATCGCGATTGCCCCGAACAGCAGCGCAAACAGCACGCCCGGCACGCCCGCGAAGATGAATGCCGTCAGCGCCAGCAGGCCGAGGCTGCCGGCGATCAGCAATACGGTCTGCAGCCGGTTGAGCGCGCGGTGGCGGCGCTGCTCGACAAGGTTGAGTGTTTCGTTCATGTGCCGAATATGGGGTGGCGGATCGGATTTGGCGAGATCGCCCGTCGCGGCCCGGTCGCGTGAAGGGCTGTCTCAGTAGCCGGCCTTTTCGGCCCAGGGCTGCAGCAGCGGTAGCACCGGCGCCAGCTCCGCCCGGTAGTTTTCCCACCGCCCCGCCGCGCGCTTGTACAGTTTCTCGGTGACCTGGTTGTAGCTCGGCGTGTTGATCCGGCCGCGCGTCAGCGCCGTCTTGCGGTAGTCGCGCAGGCCGTCGTCCCAGTCGAGTCCCATGAAGGCGAGCAGCGGCGATACCGTCGCTTCCATGTCGCGCACCAAATCCTCGTAGGCCAGCGTGTGCACGTCGAGCTGCAGCGCATCGCGACAGGCGGTCCAGAGCTGCATGACCCGGTCATAGAGCGTTGCGCTGGCCTCGAGGTCCAGGAAGGTCGCCATCGCGTTGTTGAGCTTGAAGTTCTGCATGTAGCAGGACAGCACGCAGTCGCACGGGTGCCGGCCGGCGAAGATGAACTTCGCGTCCGGGAAGACGCGGTTGATCAGCCCGGCGCGCACGATGTTGAGCGGCAGCTTGTCGATCACCAAGCCGGTTCCGGCCGTGTCGCCGGTATGGAGGCCAAGCTCGTCGAAATAGGCTGTCCTCAGCGCCGCGATCTCGTCTTCGCCGAGCGCGGCCAGCCGGGCGCGGTCCGGCGCGCCGTCGAGCAGCATCTGCATGCGCGCCGCCATCGGCATTTCCTCGACCACGGTAACCTGAGGGTGGCTGCGCAGGATCGTGTCGAGCAGCGTCGTGCCCGAGCGCGGAAAGCCCACCAGGAAGACCGGCGGCTCCTGCCCGGGCGGCGGGGCGTCGGTCCAGGGTCTGGCCGTGACGCCCGCAAACGAGGCGGTCAGGTCCTCGATCTCGCGCCGGTAGGCGGCCGGGTCGCACTGGCGCGCCGCCGGCGTCGCCTTGATGTGGTCGTTGGCGCGCGTGAAGCAGTCGAACGCCGCCGCGAAATCGCCCAGCTTGTCACAGGTCTTGCCGAGCAGGGTCAGCCGCCCCTCGGCCAGCGCCGGCGGCAGGCCGTCGTCCGGGATCGACTGAAGGAGTCCGCGCGCCGCCTCGTGGTCCTTGTCGCGCGCCGCAAGCTGGGCGAGGCGATAGGCGATCAGCGGTTCGCCGCCGCCGCACCGGTCGCGCGCCCGGGTGGCCGCCGCGCGGAACGCGTCGACCCGGTTCAACTGGTCGAGGATCTCGCACAAATTGGAATGGGCGGTCACATTGTCCGGCTGCAGCGCCAGCGCCTGCTCCAGTGCGTCGATCGCGCCGTCCCAGTCTTCCGCCGCCTCCAGCGCCACCGCCAGGTTGATCTGGGCATGCGGGTCGCGCGGGTTGAGCTCGATCGCGCGCCGGCAGCACCGCGCTCCCTCGTCCGGCCGGCCCAGCCGCGCCAGAGCCAGGCCGAGATTTGAATGGGCGTCGGCAAAGCCGGGATCGGCCGCGATTGCCATCTCGAGGCTCGCCGCCGCCTGTTGCAGTTCGCCGAGCTTCATCTGCGTGACGCCGAGATTCCGGTGCGCCTGGGCGAACCTCGGATTAAGCCGTAGCGCCTCCGCGAACGCCGCCGCTGCCGCGCCGTGTTGGCCGAGCAGGTCGTGTGCGTTGCCCAGATTGTTATGGGCGTTGGCCAGGTCGGGCTGCAGAGCGACCGCCTTCCTCAGATGCGTGATCGCCTCCTCGGGCCGGCGCAGCGCATTGAGCGCATCGCCGAGATTGCTGTGCAGGTCGGCCGCGTTCGGGGTCAGCGCTAGCGCTTTGCGAAAGCGCGCGGCAGCCTGCTCCGGCTGGCCGAGCGCCGCGTGGCTGGCGCCGGCAATGTTGTGCAGGAAGGCGACATCGGGGTGTTGTGCCGCCAGGTTCTCGGCATGCGCGAGCGCCTCGCCGAATCGGCCTTGCTGGTAGATTGCGAGCAACTGGTTGGCGACGTCCTGCGTCAGGGCCGTGCGTGGCCCCGTGGGCCGTTGCGTGCCGAGGCCCTGCAGCCCTTCCATCGCCCGCCGGTTGTCGGGAAACCGGTCGAGAACCGCGCGAAACAGCGCGGCCGCCTCGCCGGTCGCGCCCTTTTTGGCCAGCGCGTTGGCCTTGCGCAATGTCTGGTCGACCGACATCGTCAGCCTCCCGGCGCGGTGTGCGCCCTTTCAGGCAGGCGCGGCGCCCGGTCTGCGGGAAACGGATTATCGGCGGTCATCGGCGCGGTCGGGTTCACCCTGTTTTGAGGTCGCGCCATAATGACCGGGCGTCCTTGTCTGAACCTGACGACACCGGCAGCCGCCGCGCAGGCGCGTCGATGGATTTTTCCGGGAAACGGTCGTGTTTCGCGCGCCCGACAGCCTTGCGCTGCAAAACACCTGTTCTTATATACGCCGCAACACCGCGTGCCGGCCAAAAAACCGGTCGCCGCGCGGGACAACTCGAAAACGGGGGCTATTCCGGGAATGCCTCGATAGGGTCCCGAAAGCCTGCTTAGCGGAGAGAAAAAAATGGCAAAAGTTATCGGCATCGACCTTGGAACCACCAACTCCTGCGTCTCCGTCATGGACGGCAAGGAAGCCAAGGTCATCGAGAATTCCGAAGGCGCGCGCACGACGCCTTCCATGGTCGCCTTTTCCGACGACGGCGAGCGCCTGACCGGCCAGCCTGCCAAGCGTCAGGCGGTCACCAATCCGGAAGGAACCCTGTTTGCGGTCAAGCGCCTGATCGGCCGCCGCTACGACGATCCGACCGTTGAGAAAGACAAGGAGCTCGTTCCCTACAAGATCGTCAAGGGCGGCAACGGCGACGCCTGGGTCGAGACCCATGGCGAGAAATATTCGCCCTCGCAGGTCTCCGCCTTCATCCTGCAGAAGATGAAGGAAACCGCCGAGGCCTATCTTGGCGAGAAGGTGGAACAGGCCGTCATCACCGTTCCGGCCTACTTCAACGACGCCCAGCGCCAGGCCACCAAGGACGCCGGCAAGATCGCCGGCCTCGACGTGCTGCGCATCATCAACGAACCGACGGCCGCCGCGCTCGCCTACGGCCTCGACAAGAAGGATGGCAAGACCATTGCCGTCTATGACCTTGGCGGCGGCACATTCGACATTTCCGTCCTCGAGATCGGCGACGGCGTGTTCGAGGTGAAATCGACCAACGGCGACACCTTCCTCGGCGGCGAAGACTTCGACATGCGCCTGGTGGAATACCTGGCCGAGGAGTTCAAGAAGGACCAGGGCATCGACCTGAAGAACGACAAGCTCGCCCTGCAGCGGCTCAAGGAAGCCGCCGAGAAGGCCAAGATCGAGCTGTCCTCGTCGTCGCAGACCGAGATCAACCTGCCCTTCATCACCGCCGATGCGTCGGGACCCAAGCACCTGACCATGAAGCTCACCCGAGCCAAGTTCGAAAGCCTGGTCGACGATCTCGTCCAGCGCACCGTCGGTCCGCTCAAGGCCGCGCTCAAGGACGCCAGCATCAAGGCCGGCGAGATCGACGAGGTCATCCTGGTCGGCGGCATGACCCGCATGCCAAAGATCCAGGAAGTCGTGAAGCAGTTCTTCGGCAAGGACCCGCACAAGGGTGTCAACCCCGATGAGGTCGTCGCCATGGGCGCCGCGATCCAGGCCGGCGTGCTGCAGGGCGACGTCAAGGACGTCCTGTTGCTCGACGTCACGCCGCTATCGCTCTGCATCGAGACGCTCGGCGGCGTGTTCACTCGCCTGATCGAGCGCAACACGACGATCCCGACCAAGAAGAGCCAGACCTTCTCGACCGCGGAAGACAACCAGAACGCGGTGACCATCCGCGTCTTCCAGGGCGAGCGCGAAATGGCGGCGGACAACAAGCTGCTTGGCCAGTTCGACCTGGTCGGCATCCCGCCGGCGCCGCGTGGCGTGCCGCAGATCGAGGTCACTTTCGACATCGACGCCAACGGCATTGTCAACGTCTCGGCCAAGGACAAGGGCACCGGCAAGGAGCACCAGATCCGCATCCAGGCTTCGGGCGGCCTGTCCGACGCCGACATCGAGCAGATGGTCAAGGACGCCGAGAGCCACGCCGAGGAAGACAAGAAGCGCCGCGAGGCGGTCGAGTCGAAGAACCAGGCCGAAGCGCTCGTGCATTCCTCGGAGAAGTCGCTCAAGGATTACGGCGACAAGGTTTCCGAAGAGGACCGCAAGGCGATCGAGGACGCCATCGCTGCCCTGAAGACCGCGATGGAAGGCGACGACGCCGAGGACATCAAGGCCAAGACCAATACGCTGGCCGAAGTGTCCATGAAGCTTGGCCAGGCGATGTACGAGGCGCAGCAGGCGGAAGCCGCCGCGGCTGATGCTTCGGCCGATGCCGCCAAGGATGGCGAAGATGTCGTCGACGCCGAGTTCGAGGAAGTCGACGAAGACGACGACGGCAAGAAGTCAGCCTGACGATCAGGGATGCAGGCTCCCCCGGTTCCTGACCGGGGGAGTTTGCTTATGAGGGAACCGCGACGTCATGTCCAAGGCTGACTATTACGAGACACTGGGTGTCTCCCGCGACGCCGACGAGAAGGCGCTCAAGAGCGCCTTCCGCAAGCTGGCGATGAAATACCATCCCGACAAGAATTCGGGCGACGCCAACGCCGAGCACAAGTTCAAGGAAATCGGTGAGGCATACGAGGTCCTGAAGGACCCGCAGAAGTGCGCTGCCTATGACCGCTTCGGCCACGCGGCCTTTGAGAATGGCGGCATGGGCGGCGGCGGCTTCGGGCAGGGCGGCTTCGGCGGCGGCGGTTTCGCCGATATTTTCGAAGACATCTTCGGCGAGATGATGGGCGGCGGCCGCGGTCGCCGGTCCGGGGGCCGCGAACGCGGCGCCGATCTCCGCTACAACATGGAAATCAACCTGGAAGAGGCATTCGTCGGCAAAACCGCGCAGATCCGCGTGCCCACCTCGGTAAGCTGCGAGGAGTGTTCGGGCTCCGGCGCCAAGCCCGGCACCCAGCCCACCACTTGCCCCACCTGCAGCGGCAGCGGCCGGGTGCGCGCGGCCCAGGGCTTTTTCTCGATCGAGCGCACGTGCCACCAGTGCCACGGCCGCGGCCAGATCATCGCGGATCCCTGCCCCAAATGCGCCGGCCAGGGCCGAGTGACCGAGGAACGGTCGCTTTCGGTCAATATCCCGGCCGGCATCGAGGACGGCACCCGTATCCGGCTTGCCGGCGAGGGCGAGGCGGGTATGCGCGGCGGCCCGGCGGGCGATCTCTACATCTTCCTATCGGTCCGGCCGCACGAATTCTTCCAGCGCGACGGCGCCGACCTGTTCTGCAAGGTCCCGATCTCGATGACCACGGCCTCGCTTGGCGGCCAGTTCGACGTCTCGACGCTCGATGGCAGCCAGGCGCGCGTCAAGGTTCCGGAGGGAACCCAGCACGGCAAGCAGTTCCGCCTCAAGGGCAAGGGCATGCCCGTGCTTCGGCAGCACGCAGTCGGCGACCTCTACATCCAGGTGGTGGTGGAAACGCCGCAGAACCTGTCGAAGCGCCAGCGCGAACTGCTCGAGGAGTTCGAGTCGATCTCTTCGAAGGAAAACAGCCCGCAGTCGAGCGGCTTCTTCGCCCGCATGAAGGACTTCTTCGAATCGCTCGGTGAGTGACAATCCGGTGGCTAGGCACCACCGGCGCGAGATTTCCGTTGCGTCAACACAGCTTGGCGTTTTATTCAACTTTCAGCCGGATTCGTATAGGGCGGATCTACGGCGGGGGTGAGGAGTTTTGCATGGTTTTGTTTCCGGGCATTCGGAAATTCCTGAATCAGCATTTCAATGAGGAACTGCGCTTCTTCAAGGGCTGGATGGATAACACCAAGGCGGTTGGCGCGATTTTGCCGACCAGCTCGATTACGGCCCGCTCGATGGCGTCCGTCATCAATCCCGCTTCGGGGCTTCCGGTGCTCGAACTGGGTCCCGGCACCGGTGTCATCACCCGCGCGATCCTGCAGCGCGGCGTCAAGCCGCAGGACCTTTATTCCGTCGAGTACTCGGAGGACTTCGTCGACCATTTGCGCGACGAGTTTCCCGGTGCCAATATCCTGCACGGCGATGCGTTCGACCTCGATACGGCGCTGGGCGCCGATCGCGGCCTGAAGTTCGATGCGGTCATCTCCGCCGTGCCGATGCTCAACTTCCCGATGGCCAGGCGCGTGGCGCTGATCGAGGACCTTCTGGCGCGCATGCCGGCCGGCCGGCCCGTCGTCCAGATCACCTACGGCGCGATCTCGCCTGTACGCACGGGCGACGGCAATTTCTCCGTCAAGCACCACGATTTTGTGCTGCGCAATGCCCCGCCGGCCAATCTGTGGATCTATCGCCGCGGCGACTAGGCCGTAAAAGCACGGGCGACGGATCGCCCGGTTCCTGCCTCACGCTTCGCGCGATCCACGGTCCCCCGGTTCTGCCGGCGCATGAAGCAGCGTGCCTTCATGCTTTGGCAGGTCGTCGCGGAGTTGAAGCCAGGGAAGCCTGCTGTTGAAGTTCAGGTGGAGTTGCGGTGCAAAATCGCGCGGATCTTCCAGCGATGCGGCGTAGAGAGACATCCCACCCGGGTAATGGTCGGCCACAAAGCCCATCGGGGAACCGCAGGTCTCGCAGAAGAACCGCCGGACGCCTTGGGAACTTTCATGGGTTTTCGGCGTCTCGCCCAGCCACCGGAAGTTCCTGGCCGGCACGCCGAGCCACGCGACTACCGGCGCCGCGCAGTTGCGGCGGCAGTCGTCGCAATGGCAGTAGCAGGCCCATGCGATGTCGCCCTCGAATTCCCAACCTGTTCTGCCGCACAGGCAACGGCCTCGTTTGGTCATCTGGTTTTCCAAAGGGATTGAAACGGCCGCCCCGATACGCGGATCGGGTTATGTTTGCGGGAAAGGAGCGTGTGCCGGCTCAGGCAATCTTCGCTTGCGGCGCGGACGTTGTCTGGCGCAGATAGGCGAGCGTCTGGCTGGCGTTCCCGGGCCTGCCGAAAAAGAAGCCCTGTCCTCCGGCGCAGCCAATCTCGACCAGCCTGTCGGCCTGGGCCTCTTCCTCGATACCTTCGGCGATCACGCCGAGGCCCAGTCCCTCGCACATGGCCAGGATCGCCTTGACGATGTGCTCCGAGGGGCGGTCGCGCAGGATCTCGGAAACGAAGGCCCGGTCGATCTTCAGCTTGTCGAAGGTGAATTCGCGCAGCCGCCCGAGCGACGACTGCCCGGTGCCGAAATCGTCCAGTGAAACGCGAATGCCCGCGCCGCGCAGCTCGCGCACGATCTTCTCCGCCGTTTCCGGATCGCTCATCACGCCGGTCTCGGTGATCTCGACTTCCAGGCGCTTCGGGTCGAAGCCGGTCTTGCTCAGGATCGACAGCACCTGAAGGGCGGTATTGGGGTCGGCCAGCTGCGAAGGCGACAGGTTGAACGACAGGAACAGCCTTTCCGGCCATTCGCGCGCCGCCGTGGTGGCCTTGGCCAGCAGAAGCTGCGACAGCGGCGCGATGATGCCGCGCTCTTCGGCGATCGGGATGAACACCGACGGCGGGACCGGACCGAGGTCGCGGTCGTTCCAGCGCGCCAGGCACTCGAAGCCCTTGGTCTGCCGGGACTTCAGGTCGACGATCGGCTGGAAATGCGCCTCGACCTCGCCGGCCGAGATCGCGCGGCGTAGCGCCTGCTCGATGCGGGTCACGCGTTTGGCCGCCTCTTCCATCTCGCGCGAATAGATCGTCACCTGGCCGCGCCCGCCGCGCTTGGCCTGGTAGAGCGCGGTCTCCGCCTTGATGAACAGGGAATCGGCCTTGTCGGTTGAGGTGAAATACAGCGCGCCGCCGACCGACGCGGACAGGCGGGCGGTGCGCTCGCCGACATCGTAGGGCGCCGACAGGATTTCGTTCAGCATCATGCCGTGTTCTTTTGCCGACTTCTCGGTGAATACCATCGGATAGAGCACCGCGAATTCGTCGCCGCCGATGCGCGTCGCGGTCGCGCCTTCGGTCACCGCGGTGCGCAGGCGCAGCGCCACCTGCGCCAGGATCTGGTCGCCCGACCGGCGCCCGTAAAGGTCGTTGATCGGCTTGAACCCGTCCAGGTCGATGATCAGGATCGCAAAGGGAATCGGGTCTTCCGCACGATCGGCGATCAACCGTTCCACCTTCTCGAAGAAACGCCGCCTGTTTCCGAGCCCGGTGAGAGGGTCGGTATAGGCCAGTTCGGCGGGTTCGGCCGAATAGACGTCCTTGATGCGTGCGAGCTCCATAAACCCCCCGATAGCCAAGATCGTTATCTCCCATCATATATTAGGCAAAAGTATTGATATTCCGTGACCAGAGTCACATTTGCGACAGGTCGGCGGGCAGCCGCCCGCAAAAGCCCGTCGGCCATTGCCAACGGGGCCGTCCCGGCTTATCGCCATTCCACAGATCGTCCGGGCACCAGGGAGACTTTGCATGCCGCTATCCGTCGCCGTCCAGATGGACCACATCGCCTCCATTTCCATTGCCGGCGACACCTCCTTCGCGCTCTGCCTGGAGGCGCAGCGCCGCGGCCACGAACTGTGGCACTACACGCCCGACCGGCTGGCCCAGATCGGCGACCGCCTGTTCGCCCGCGTCGAGCCGCTCGGCGTGCGCGACGTCGCCGGCGACCATTTCACGCTCGGCGCGCCGGTGCGCCGCGAACTGTCCGAGATGGATGTGGTGCTGCTGCGCCAGGACCCGCCCTTCGACATGAACTACATCACCACCACCCACATGCTCGAGCGCATCCACCCGAAAACCCTGGTCGTCAACGACCCGGCCTGGGTGCGCAATTCGCCGGAGAAGATCTTCGTCACCGAGTTCCCCGACCTGATGCCCGAAACGCTGATCACCCGCGACGCCGACGAGATCATGGATTTCCGCGCCCAGCACGGTGACATCATCGTCAAGCCGCTCTACGGCAATGGCGGCGCCGGCATCTTCCACCTCAAGGAGGCCGACCGCAATTTCGGCGCCCTGCTCGAGATGTTCAACCAGATGTTCCGCGAGCCCTATATCGTCCAGCGCTACCTCAACGACGTGCGCGCCGGCGACAAGCGCATCATCCTGATCGACGGCGAGCCGGCCGGCGCGATCAACCGCGTGCCGGCCGAGCACGATTCGCGTTCCAACATGCATGTCGGCGGCCGCGCCGAGCCGTCCGAGCTGACCGCGCGCGAGCGCGAGATCTGCGCCCGGCTCGGCCCGTCGCTGCGCGAACGCGGCTTCGTCCTGGT
>JBNLDE010000163.1:0-2342 GCA_050304175.1 Zhengella sp.
AGCCACGAATCGCGTTCGGCCTATCTGAAATATATCGACAAACTGGCCAAAGAAGGCCCCAACCGCTCCAAACTGCCCTGCGGCAACCTGGCGCATGGTTTTGCCGCCTGCAATGCGGCCGACAAGGGCGCCCTGGCCGGCGCGGAAAAACCCAATATCGCCATCATCACGTCTTACAACGACATGCTGTCCGCTCACGAACCGTATCGGCATTACCCCGACCTGATCAAACAGGCGGTTCATGAAGTCGGCGGCGTCGCCCAGGTGGCCGGCGGCGTTCCGGCCATGTGCGACGGCATCACCCAGGGCCAGCCCGGCATGGAAATGTCGCTGTTCAGCCGCGACTTGATCGCGATGGCGACGGCGATCGGCATGAGCCATAACATGTTCGACGGCGCGCTCTATCTGGGCGTTTGCGACAAGATCGTGCCCGGCCTGTTGATCGGCGCTCTGAGCTTCGGCCATCTGCCGGCCGTTTTCGTGCCGGCGGGGCCGATGCCCAGCGGCCTGACCAACAAGGAAAAGGCTCGCGCCCGCCAGGCCTACGCCATCGGCAAAATCGGCCGCAAGGAACTGCTTGAGGCCGAGTCGGCTTCGTACCATTCGCCCGGCACCTGCACCTTCTACGGCACTGCCAACAGCAACCAGATGATGATGGAAATCATGGGCCTTCATTTGCCCGGCAGTTCCTTCGTTAATCCATACACGCCGCTACGCGACGAGCTGACCAGACAGGCTGCGCGGCAGGTCATGAAATTCACCGCGCTGGGCGGCGACTACCGTCCCATAGCCCACATGGTCAGCGAGAAGGCCATCGTCAACGCCGTGATCGGCCTTTTGGCCACCGGCGGCTCGACTAACCACACGATGCACCTGATCGCCATCGCCCGCGCTTCCGGCATCACCTTGAACTGGGACGATTTCGACCGTCTTTCCAAGGTCGTGCCGCAACTGACCAAAATTTATCCGAACGGTCCCGCCGACGTGAATCACTTCCATGCCGCGGGCGGCATGGGCGTATTGATCGCCGAACTGCTGAAGCACGGCCTGCTGCATGAAGACATCCTGACCGTCGCCGACGAAAAGGGCATGAACGGCTACACCCGAGAACCAAAACTGCGCGACGGCAAGCTGATCTTCGAAGCCTGTCCCGAAGCCTCGCTGGACAAGGACGTGCTCGCTTCCGTGCAAGCCCCTTTCTCGCCGTCGGGCGGCCTGCACGTGATGACCGGCAACCTGGGGAGAGGCGTCTCAAAACTGTCCGCGGTATCGAAAGACCACCAGGTGGTGGAAGCGCCGGCGGTGGTGTTCGACGACCAGGAAGACTTCCTGGCCGCTTTCCAGCGCGGCGAACTTGAAAAGGACTTCGTTGCGGTGATCCGCTTCCAGGGGCCGAGAGCCAACGGCATGCCGGAACTTCATAAACTGACGCCGCCTTTGGGCGTGTTGCAGGACAAAGGCTTCAAGGTGGCGCTGGTCACCGACGGACGCATGTCCGGCGCATCGGGAAAAGTACCCTCGGTAATACACCTGTGCCCCGAATGCGAAATGGGCGGGCCGCTGGCCAAGGTTCAGGACGGCGACGTCATTTCGCTGAATCTGCAGACGGGTGACGTCAATGCGTTGGTCGACAAAGCCGAGTTCGACGCCCGCGCGCCGTTGCCGAACCGCTCCAACAACCACCACTACGGCATGGGCCGGGAAATGTTCGGCGGCTTCCGCCTCGGCGCCTCGACCGCCGAAACCGGCGCATCGAACCTGTTCCCGGTGGATTGACACTTTAACTTCTCGGGACGGCGCCCGCCGTCCCAATTGGACAAACGCACATTTTATGACAGCAATCAAAGACATCATGCACACCTCGCCGGTCATTCCGGTGATGGTCATCAACCGCCTCGAGCACGCCGTGCCGCTGGCCCACGCGCTGGTCGAAGGCGGCCTGAAGGTACTGGAAATCACCTTGCGCACGCCGGTTGCGCTGGACGCGATCGAACGCATCAAGGCCGAAGTGCCCGGGGCGATCGTCGGCGCCGGCACCGTCATCAACCGGGAAACGCTGAAGCAGGCGGTCGACGCCGGTTCCGAATTTCTCGTCAGCCCCGGCGTGACCGACAGCCTGATCGACGCCGCCCTCGATTCCGGCGTACCGATCCTGCCCGGCGTAATCAGCCCCAGCGAAGTGATGAGCCTACTGGAACGCGGCATAACCGAAATGAAGTTTTTCCCGGCGGAAGCGGCCGGCGGCGTGCCGATGCTGAAATCGATCGGCGGCCCGCTGCCACAGGTGACCTTCTGCCCCACAGGAGGCGTCAGCCCGAAAAACGCCCTCGACTATCTGACGC
>JBNLDE010000164.1:0-6423 GCA_050304175.1 Zhengella sp.
CTCCGCGCCTGGAAGCGCCCTACTCCGCATTCTGGCCGGCCGCCCACTCGCCCATGACTTTCGCCCAGGCGGCGGCGGTTTCGGCATCAAGATCAAGTTGTGTGATGCGGTGGCCTTCGCGCACGATCACGCGGAACATCACCATTCCGCTATCAAAGCGCGCCTCCTCGAGCCTCACCTCGCGCCGGTATGGCGCCTGAAGAACCGCTATCTGCTCACGTTCGACCTCGCTCATCGCTTCATACTCTTCGGCATGTCCGCCTGGTAGAACAACATTTCAAGGCGATGTTGCCAATCGCGCGGCGTATCAGGAAAATCCGGTTTCAGATCCATATAGAGCAGAATCATGCCGCCGCGCGCCGCCTCGATGACGAGTTTCTCCAGATCCTCGTAGGAACGGACTTCCGGATGGGAAATGATCAGGTCGCTGAGATTGGCCATAGGTGCCTCCGTGGCGGGTTCAGGCCGCTGCGCCGAGCCGGTCGTAGGAACGGACGCGAAACAGCAGCCTGCCGGCTCCCGCGCCGTCCTTATCGGTAAAAGCGCGGCGCTCGTGCAAGACATTGTTGCAGATCAGACCCTGATTTGGCGCGAACCTTGTGCGGACGATCAGCGGATCGTTTGCCAAAACATCTGACAGCTTGTCGCGTGCCGCGGTCAATACGGGGTCGTCGCGCCAAATCACGTTGCGCTTGCGAATCGTGAACCGCATCGCCAGCGCGCCGTCCGCGACGACGAAGACCGGGCCGGTCACCGCATCATGGCCTTCGCCGGTTTCGTCCTCGAAGGGCGGGATCGTCATCGCTTGCGGATGCATCAGCGCCGCCACAAAGGCCGGGTCGGCGTCGCGCAGGCGTATATAGGCGATCTCGGGATCGAGCAGGCTGTTCGCGCCACCCGTGGCGGCATCGCGCACACAGTGCAGGATCATCGACCGGATCATCCGGTCCGGCCCGCGATAGGAGTAATAGCCGTCGGTGTGCCAATTGATCGCATGGGTGGAATAGGGAATGAAGCCAGCGCGGCCGCCCATGTCGGCCACTTCGATCGGCACGATGCCGTCCGCTGCCGCAGACCGGTGCTCCTCGAACTCCCGCAAGCCGAGGCTACGCGCCAACCCGGCGATCGCCGCGCGCGTGGCGGCCTCGTCGCCCGCGAGCGCCGACGCCTGGTAGATTGCCATGTTCGTGTGGGCGCAAGCGGCAAGAATCGCGTCGCGCTCGCCGACCGAAAGGCGCCCCGGATCGGCGATCTCGATCGGATCGGCATGCAGTTGCCGTTCTGCCGCCTGCAGCTTTTCGTCGCGCCAGCGCCGGTAGTCCTCGCCGCCGTCGAGCGCGAACGGATCGGCGGCGGACATCGGCCGTGCCGCCGGTCCTCCAGCCAATTCAGCATGCACTTCCATCACCGTTCGAACCTCCTGACCGGAAAGCTATCTTTCTGAAAGGAATAGGCATTTTTTCCATATCCCATTCTTCCGGACCGCTTTACGTGCGCCTGTGGCGTTCGTTTTGCCACTGCTGTCGGCGCCTCCTCCTGCGCCATTGCATGTTGGGCCTTTTGCCCCGGCCATCAAGTCCGGTTGTGTGAAAACGCCGCACCACATGCACATGGCGCTTGAATATTCTGAAACATTCTAATATCCATATATATGCGGAATGCAAGGTTTGTTGTCGGGAAGCCGGTCGAAGGGCTGGAGGAGGTTCCGGCAGGTACTACGGACCGGCAATTTGCGGTATCCTGTGCTCACCGGCACACGGCTGATAAGCCAGCACCCCGGTCTTCGACCGTGGGGAACGTTTCGGAGGAAGATCATGTCGACAGAACAAGCCAAGGCGGTCCATCCGACTCCCAATCTCGACCAGCTTGAAGACGGCCCGTGGCCGAGCTTCGTCACCGGCCTGAAGCGGTTGCGCGATTCCAAGGGCAAGCAATATGCCGGGATGATGAACGACCTGCTCGGCCAGCTCGAGCACTCCTATCAGAACCGGCTCGGTTACTGGAAAGGCGGCACCGTTTCGGTGTTCGGCTACGGCGGCAGCATCATCCCGCGCTTTTCCGAAGTCGCGGACAAGTTTCCCGAGTCCAAGGAATTCCATACGCTGCGTGTCCAGCCGCCAGCTGGTCTCCATTACACGACCGATATCCTGCGCCAGTTGTGCGACATCTGGGAAGAGCACGGCTCGGGCCTGATCGCGTTCCACGGCCAGTCCGGCGACATCATGTTCCAGGGCACCTCGACGGAGAACACCCAGCACGCCTTCGACGCGCTCAACAAGATCGGCTTCGACCTCGGCGGCGCCGGCCCGGCCCTGCGCACCTCGATGAGCTGCGTCGGACACGCCCGCTGCGAAGTCAGCATGTATGACGAGGTCAAGGCGCACCGTTCGGTGATCAACGAGTTCCTCGACGAGATGCACCGGCCCGCCTTCCCCTACAAGTTCAAGTTCAAGTTCTCCGGCTGCCCGAACGACTGCGTCAACGCCATCCATCGCGCCGACTTCGCGGTCATCGGCACTTGGAAGGACGATATGAAGGTCGACCAGGACGAGGTGAAGGCCTACATCGGCGAAGTCGGTCGCAAATACATGATCGATTCCGTTATCTCGATGTGCCCGACCCGCGCGCTCAGCCTTAACGACGACGACACGCTGGAAGTCGACAACAAGAGCTGCGTGCGCTGCATGCATTGCCTCAACGTCATGAAGAAAGCGCTGTCGCCGGGTGACGTGCGCGGCGCGTCGATCCTGATCGGCGGCAAGCGCGCGCTCAAGGTCGGCGACCTGATGGGCACGGTGGTGATTCCGTTCCTGCCGCTCGACACCGACGAGGACTACGAAAACCTGGTCGAACTGGCGAGCACGGTGATGGAATTCTTTGCCGACAACGCGCTGGAACACGAGCGCGTCGGCGAAACCATCGATCGCATCGGAATGCCGGCCTTCCTCGAGGCGATCGGCGTCGATCCCGATCCCAACATGGTGAGGCACCCGCGCACCTCCTGCTATGTGCGCACCGACGACTTCACCGAGGAAGCGGATAAATATTTCGAGCGCAAGGCGCGCACCGAAGCCGCCGAATAGACACGCGCCGGCGGGCCGCCTTTCACGCCGCCCGCCACGCGACGGCCGCCCCCGGCCGCCAGGGCAGCAGGCCCTGTCCCAGAATTTGCCATTCGCCTCCAGGGAGGAGTGACCGACGATGACCGAAGCCCAAGTTGCCCAGAAGGTTAAGCCCCGTCTGCCCGACGAACACGGCGTGCCGGACCCGTTCCAATACATGCACCCGATCATGAAGAAGAACTACGGAAACTGGGCCTGGCACGATCGCCCGCGCCCCGGCGTCCTGCACCATGTCGCAAAGAACGGCGACGAGATCTGGACGGTCCGCGCCGGCACCCAGCGCCAGATGGACGTCTACACGATCCGCGATCTCTGCGACATCGCCGACACCCATGGCGACGGACATGTCCGTTTCACTACCCGCTCCAATATCGAGTTCCTGGTCGGATCGTTCGAGAAGGTTCCCGCGATCATCCAGGCCTTGAGCAAAAAAGGCTTCCCCGTCGGCGGGACAGGCAATTCGGTCTCCATGATCTCGCACACCCAAGGCTGGTTGCACTGCGACATCCCCGGCACTGACGCGTCGGGCGTAGTCAAGAGCCTGATGGACATGATGCACGAGGAGTTCATCAAGGAAGAGATGCCGAACCGCGTGCGCATCACGACCTCATGCTGCCAGATCAACTGCGGCGGACAGGGCGATATCGCGATCAACGTCCAGTACACCAAGCCTCCCAAGATCAATCATGACCTCGTGGCCAATGTCTGCGAACGCCCGGCCGTCGTGGCCCGCTGCCCGGTGGCGGCGATCCGCCCGGCCATGGTCAACGGCAAGCCGTCGCTGGAAGTCGACGAGCAGAAATGCGTGTGCTGCGGCGCCTGCTATCCGCCCTGCCCGCCGATGCAGATCAACGGCGCGGACTCCACCAAGATTGCGGTCTGGGTCGGCGGCAAGCATTCGAATGCCCGCTCCAAGCCGGCATTCCACAAGCTGGTGGTCGCCAACCTGCCCAACAACGCGCCGCGCTGGCCGGAGGTCGCAGAGGTCGTGCGCAAGATCCTCTACGCCTACAAGGACAATGCGAAGGACTGGGAACGCATGGGCGAGTGGATCGAGCGCATAGGCTGGCCGCGCTTCTTCGAACTGACCGGCCTGGCGTTCACCAAGCACCACATCGATACGTGGACCGGCGCCCGCCACAACATGAACATGTCGACCCACATTCACTTCTGATCGGGACACCTGACCGGTGGCCGTTTCGGCGGCCGCCCGGGCAACGACCACGGAGAGCAACAGTTGAAGTGCGCCATTCTTGTCAGCGCCGCGCCCTACACCCACCAGGCGTCGGATACGGCCTACCAGTTCACGAAAGCCGCGCTCGAGGCGGGGCACGAGATCGTGCGCGTGTTTTTCTACCATGACGGCGTCAACACAGCGACGCGCCTGTCGGTGCCGCCGCAGGACGACCGCAACCTGCAGGCCCTGTGGACGGAGCTCGGCAAAAAGCACCATCTCGACATGGTAGTCTGCATCGCCGCCGCCCAGCGGCGCGGCATTCTCGACGCCAACGAGGCGAAGCGCCAGGGCAAGGACACCGACAACATCGCCGAGGGTTTTCACATTTCGGGCCTCGGTCAACTGATCGACGCCGGCATCAATGCCGACCGTCTCGTGACATTCGGCGACTGAGGGCGGCACGATGAGCGACCAACCGAAGAAATTCCTCTACGTGAACCGCAAGGCGCCGCACGGCAGCATCTATGCGCTCGAATCGCTCGAAGTCGTGCTGATCGGCGCGGCATTCGAGCAGGATGTCAGCGTGGCCTTCCTCGACGACGGCGTGTTCGAGATCGTCAAGGGACAGGACACCAAGGGCATCGGTTCCAAGAACTTCTCAAACACCTATCGCGCGCTTGGCGATTACGACGTGCACAAGCTGTACGTCGAGAAGGAAGCGCTAGAGGAGCGCGGCCTGACGGTCGACGACCCGATGGAACTGACCCACGACACAGACGATGAGGATGATTTGACGTCGATCATTGTGGTGAACCGGGCCGAAATGGCAAAAATCATGTCCGAACAGGACGTGATCCTCAGTTTTTGAACGAAGGGAGGCACGCAATGTCTACGTTGCACACCGTAAACAAATCGCCCTTCGACCGGCCGAGCCTGGCGAGTTGCCTGGCGCACTGCCTGCCGGGAGATGCGGTGATCCTGATCGAGGACGGCGTTGTCGCCGCCCGCAAGGGATCGGCCGCCGCGCAGGCCGTCGAAACGTCGCTCGCCCAATGCAAGGTCTATGTGCTCGGACCCGACGCCGCCGCCCGCGGCGTAGCCGGCGATACGCTGGTCGCCGGGGTCGGGAGCGTCGACTATGCCGGATTTGTCGAACTGGCGGCCACGCATGACCGCACCCAATCCTGGCTTTGAGCCAGGCCACTGCAACCCTTGAGATCCAGGAGGACATGATGGGTTATCACTACAACGGACAGGATATCGCGCATGACGAGGAAGGCTATCTGACCGACCTGTCGGCATGGACGCCGGAACTGGCGGAGCTGATCGCCAAGGACGAAGACATCGAGATGAACGACGAGCGCTGGGAGGTCGTCAACTTCCTGCGCGACTATTACGAGGAATACCAGATCGCGCCCGCCATTCGCGTCCTGACCAAGGCGCTGAAGAAGACGATGGGCCCGGAAAAGGCGTCGAACAAGTATCTCTACGAGCTATTCCCCTACGGCCCGGCCAAGCAGGCGTGCAAGATCGCCGGCCTGCCGAAGCCGACCGGCTGCGTCTGATCCACGCATCATCCAACGGGCCGGGCTGACCGGCGCGAAATCGTGACCGATTATCCTGGCAGGGGGAGACCACCGTGCTAACGATGGCTTATGCTCTTCTGTTCTACGTGGCGACGCTGGTTCTGGTGGCCGGCCTCGGCTACCGGATCTTGCAATACGCCTCGACGCCGGCGCCGCTGAAGATCCCCACCACCCCTGCCCCGGTTACGCGCTCCGGCGTGGTCATGCGCATGGCGCGCGAAGTGCTGGTATTCGAGAGCCTATTCAAATCCAACAAGTGGATCTGGGCCTTCGGCTTCCTGTTCCATGCCGCGCTCGCCGTCGTGCTGCTGCGTCACCTGCGCTATTTCCAGCAACCGGTCTGGAGCGCAATCGCGCTCGTCCAGCCGTTCGGCGTCTATGCCGGGTTTGCCATGGTCGCCGGCCTGGCCGGCCTGTGGTTGCGCCGGTTCATCGTCCCGCGCGTACGCTATATCTCGGCTCCCTCCGATCACCTGATGCTCCTCCTCCTCATCATGATCGGGGCCAGCGGCCTGGCGATGAAATTCGTCGCCCATAC
>JBNLDE010000165.1:0-4449 GCA_050304175.1 Zhengella sp.
GGTCACCAACCCGTCCTTTCCCTACCAGTTCTGCAAGGGCTACTACCCGCGCGTCGCGGGCGGAAAGCTCAATGGCCGCGTCACGCGCCTGCTGATCACGCCGCTTTTGCGCGCGCTGCAAAAGACCTTCGGCCACAGCGATTACGTGGAATACCTGCAGGCGTTCCGCTATCCGCTGGCCGGCGAATTCGCAATGCGCACCGCGATCCTGCCTGACATGCGGATCCCGTCGGACTGGGGGCTCGAGATCGGCATACTCACCGAGGTCTGGCGCAACCTGTCGCGGCACGCGGTTTGCCAAGTCGATATCTCCGACGCCTACGACCACAAGCACCAGCCACTCTCCGAGGAGGACGCCACGCGCGGCCTGTCACGGATGTCGATGGACATCTCCAAGGCGATCTTCCGCAAGCTGGCGACCGACGGCGTCGTGTTCTCCAGCGAGCATTTCCGCACGCTGAAAGCGACCTATTACCGCCAGGCGCTGGACCTGATCGAGATGTACTACAACGATGCGGTGATGAACGGGCTGAGAGTGGACCGGCATGGCGAGGAACGGGCGGTCGAGCTGTTCGCCGCCAATATCGTCGAAGCCGGACACACCTTCCTGGAAAACCCGATGGAAACGCCGTTCATTCCGAACTGGTCACGGGTGCAATCGGCCGATCCGGATATCCTGCGCCATCTCCTCGAGGCCGTCGAGGCGGGTGACTCCTGAGGCCGGGATCAGGCCGCCCGTCCGCGCCCGGACGTCCAGCCGATCAGCGCCGCCAGCAGCAACACGACCGCCGCGCCGATCGACGGCGCGAAGAAGCTGCCGGTCCAGTCCGCCGCGTAACCGGCGAGGACCGGCCCGATGATCTGGCCGGTTCCGAACGCTGCGGTCATGATGGCGAGCGCCCGCCGCGGCGAGGCCCCGGCGTTCAGGCGGCCGGCCTGCAAGCCGAACGCGGTGATGGCGATGAACGTTCCGCCGAGCAGGATCGCGCCCAGCAACGGCCCGACATAGCCGCCCAGCGAAACGCTGGCGGTGACGCCAAGCGCCTCGACGATGCAGCCGACCGCAAAGGTGGCGGTCAGCCCGATGCGCCGGACCGAGCGGCCCCACAGCCAGATCGAGGGGAACCCGGCCAGGCCGGCGGCCAGCCAGACGGCCGATTCGAACAGCGGCCCGGCGTCGCCGGACCTGACGATGGCGACGAGGAACGTGGCGGTGACGATGTAGCCGGCTCCGAACAGGCCATAGGCAATCGCAATCCTGACCAGCGGCTGTGTCCAGGCGAGTGGCGGCTCGACGCGTGACGGTCCCGCCGCGACCGGGCCCAGGCGCACCAGGGCAACGGTCGCCGCAAAGCCCGCCAGGGCGAGCACCGCGCAGAGATCCCAGTTCGACCGCCAGCCGGCATTGGCCAGAAACACGCCGCCGGTGACGAGCGACGACAGCGCAATGCCGAGGCCGACGCCGCCGAAATGCAATGCCTGGAGATCAGACCGCCGGGCTTCGGCAAGGCGCGAGAACACGATGGTCGAGGTGAACACCATGACGAAGGCGCTGGCGACACCGGCCAGGAAGCGAATGACCACGAAAGCCGCCATGTCGGTCGTCAGGCTCATCGCCGCGGCGAGCGCCGCGTTGGCCAGGAGGCCGATCGCCATGGTCGACCGCTCGCGCCCCTGCCCCCAGTTGCCGGATGCGAGCACGGCGCCGACGAGATAGCCCAGATAGTTGGCGGATGCGATCAGTCCGGCGTCGGAGGCGGAAAGCCCGAGGCTGTCCATCATGCCGGGCAGGATCGGGGTGTAGGCGAAACGGCCTATGCCCATGGCGACCGCCAACGCGATCATCCCGCCTAGGGCGATCGTGAGAGGGCTCGCCTGGTCGGTCTTGTGCAACGCCGCATCCATCGCCGGCACATTATTGACTGGTGTGGACAACACAATGCCGAAAAACGCACATCAGCCCTGCGCGATTGCACGCGTGGATTTTCGAGATTGCATTATTTTCTATTTTTGTTAATTAATATATCCGCTAACATCGAGAGCGATCATGGAACTCCATACGGTATTCAACGCGCTCGGCGACCCGACCCGTTTCGCAATCGTCGAGCAACTGATTGAAAAGGGCGAAGCAAGCGCCAGCGAGCTGGCCGAACCTTTCTCGATGTCGAAGCCGGCCATTTCGCGCCATCTCAAGGTGCTGGAAGACGCCGCGGTGATCGAACGGCGCGTCGACCGGCAGTTCCGCCGGTTTCACGTCCGCAAGGACACGCTCGAGGCGATTGGCGACTGGTTCGAACATGCCAGCCGGTTTTGGAGCCTGTCGCTCGACCGACTCGAAGCCCACCTCAATAAAACCGGCAAAAAGGATCGCAACGATGAGCGATGACCGCGTACTCCGGATCGAGCGCCAGTTCTCGGCTACACCCGAGGACGTGTTCGACGCATGGACCGATCCCACGCGGATCGTGGCCTGGTGGGGGCCGGAGGGCATGCATGTGCCCGAATCCGAATTCGAACCGCATGTGGGGGGCGCATGGGCGACAACGATGCGCAACGGCGAAGGCCAGGAGTTTCATGTCTCCGGGGTCTACACCGCGATCGAGCGGCCGAAACGCGTCGCCTTCACCTGGGCGTGGCGCCAAGAGGACGGCTCGCGCGGACATGAAACGGCCGTCGACGTCACGTTCGAGGCCGCCGGCGGCGGCACATTGCTGAAACTGGTCCAGCGCAGCTTCGAGACCACCGAACAGCGCGATAACCACCGCGGCGGCTGGACCTCCAGCTTCAACGACCTGGAACGTTATCTCGCCAGCAATTAGGAGGTGTCATCATGTCGACCGAAACCGTGAGCCACGAAACCTGGTTGAAGGCGCGCATCGACCTGCTCGCACGGGAGAAGGCCTTCACCCGCGAGCGCGACGCGCTGTCGGCCGCCCGCCGCGCCCTGCCGCGGGTGCGCGTCGAAACCGACTACCGGTTCGCGACCGAAGACGGCGAGCAGACGCTGGCCGACCTGTTCGGACCGCATTCGCAACTGTTGGTCCAGCACTTCATGTACGGTTCCGACTGGGAGGCGGGCTGCAAGAGCTGCTCGTTCTGGGCCGACGGCTTCGATCGTAGCGTCGCCCACCTGGCGGCCCGGGACGTCGCTTTCGTCGCGGTCTCGACCGCGCCGCTGACAACGCTGCTTGCCTATCGCGACCGCATGGGCTGGACCTTTCCGTGGATATCGGCGGGCGCCAACGGGTTCAACCGCGACTTCAACGTGACGTTCGCCCCCGGCGAGCCGCGGCCCGGCGATATCTATAATTACGCGCCGAAGACCTATCCGGCAGAGGAATTGCCGGGCATTTCGGTGTTCCAGAAAGACCCGGACGGCACGGTCTATCACACCTATTCCACCTACGGCCGCGGGCTCGACATGATGAACGCGACCTATCACTACCTCGATCTCGTGCCGAAGGGGCGTGACGAGGACGGGCTGCCATCGACGATGGCGTGGTTGAGGCGGCGCGACGAATATCAAAACGGGCAATGACTGCCCGCAACAAAGGGAGAAGGATATGGCAAAGTTCATTTACGTCTACCACGGCGGCTCGGCGCCAGCCTCAGAGGAAGAAGGCAAGAAGGTGATGGCCGAGTGGATGGCCTGGTTCGGCACGCTCGGTTCCGCAGTCGTTGACGGTGGCGCGCCGCTTGGTGCATCCATGACGGTCAGCTCCGGCGGCATTGCCGAGGGCGGCGGGTCGAATCCCGCTTCCGGCTATTCGCTGATCGAAGCCGCCGACATCGGCGCCGCGTCGGAAATGGCGAAGGGCTGCCCGATCCTGAAGGAAGGCGGATCCGTGGAAGTGGCGGAAGCGATGGCCATGTAAACGGGCGGCCACGCCCGGTTGCCTTTGCGGGGAAATTGCGTACACATCCGCGCGGCAAGCCCGCCGCCACCGGAGAACCGACGTGAACGCAACCCCCGCCCTCGCCGCCGCCGGCCTCTATGCCGCGCTCGCCAGTTTCATTTTCATGCAACTCGCCGCCGCGACGGGAAAACTGCGCCGCGCCCACAAGGTTTCGATCGGCGACGGCGGATTTGCGCACATCACGCGGATTCTGCGCGGCACAGCGAACGCGACGGAAAACATCCCGATCTTCATGATCATGCTGCTGGCGGCGGCGCTGCTTGGCGCGCCGGCGGCCGCCATTCATGTGCTCGGCCTGCCCTTCGTTGTCTTCCGTGCCATTCACGCCTGGCATTTCACCCAGGAAGATGCGCCCGGCTGGCAGCGCCTGTTCGGTTACACGATCCCGTTTGTCTGCATGCTGCTGTTGGCAATCGGTCTGATCGGCCACGCCTTGTGGACGATGTTTTTCTAGAGCGTTTCAGGTTTTAACGGAAGCGTATCCTGCGTTGGTGATGTAATTGGCGCATTCGTTTGCCTCGATTGTCGAGAC
>JBNLDE010000166.1:0-5075 GCA_050304175.1 Zhengella sp.
CTGCAGCTTTGGGCGCGGACCGACAAGACGATCTGCTTCGTGACCCACTCGATCCCGGAGGCGGTCTACCTGTCGACCAAGATCGTGGTGATGAGCCCGCGGCCCGGACGCGTGACCGACGTGATCGAATCGACGCTGCCAAAGGAACGCCCGCTCGACATCCGCGAGACCGAGGAATTCCTGGCGATCGCCCACCGCGTGCGCGAAGGCTTGAGGGCGGGCCACAGCTACGATGAATAGGGCCATGGACAGCGCACGCGAAAAGATCATTCCCGTGACAGCCATCGTCGCGGTCATCATTGCCGTCTGGTATGTGGCGACGATCTTCATGAACGCGCCGGTTCAGCGCGACATGAACAAGCGCGCGGACATCACGCCGACGACGCTGGAATTCGTGATCCAGACCTATACGCAGGCCAAGCCGATCCTGCCGGCCCCGCACCAGATCGTGGCCAATTTCTACAAGTCGACCTTCGAGGTGAAACCGACCAGCCGCCGCAGCCTGGTGTACCATTCCGGCGTGACGCTGTCGTCGACCCTGCTCGGCTTCGCACTCGGCACGGTGCTTGGTATCCTGATCGCGGTCGGCATCGTGCACGTGCCGGCGCTCGACCGCTCGTTCATGCCCTGGATTGTCGCCTCGCAGACCATCCCCATCCTGGCAATCGCGCCGATGGTGATCGTGGTGCTTGCCGCGGTCGGCGTGACGGGGCTTGTCCCCAAGGCGCTGATCTCGGCCTACCTGTCGTTCTTCCCGGTGGTCGTCGGCATGGTCAAGGGCCTGCGTTCGCCCGATTTCCTGCTGCTCGACCTGATGCGGACCTATAACGCGAACAGGGCGACGATCTTCTGGAAACTCAGGGTTCCGGCCTCGGTGCCGTTCCTGTTTGCCTCGATGAAGGTGGCGATCGCGGCGAGCCTTGTCGGCGCCATCGTCGGCGAGTTGCCGACCGGCGCGGTCGCCGGGATCGGCGCCAAGCTGCTCGGCGCGTCCTACTACAGCCAAACCATCGACATGTGGTCGGCGCTGTTCGCCGGTTCGCTGGTCGCGGCACTGCTGGTGGTTCTGGTGGGAGCGCTCGGCGGGTTCGTCGAAAAGAGGATGGGGGCGCGTCCGGCATGAAGCGGATTTCCTGGCAAGCCATGCTGGCATTGGCGCTTTGCGCCGTCGCGGTCTTCACGCTGCCGCCAACGGCGCCCGGTTCGGCCGTGCCATTTTCGACCGTAACCATTGCCGCGCTCTTCGTTCTCGTCATCGGCGGGTTCGCTATGGCCGAGCGTTTTGCGCCGGCACTCGCCGGCACGCTTTCGCTCTTTCTCGGCAGCCATGTCGCGGCGTTCCTGCTGATCGGCGGGATCGCCGGAAACGAGGGCAACGCCACACTCTCCTTCTTCGCGCTGCTGGCGGCGGCGTGGCTCGGCGCCTGGCGGCTTGTCACGATCCTGTCCGCCATGAAACCGGCGGGTCGGCCGCAGCGCATCTTCCTGCGGCTGTTCATCCCGTTCCTGTTCGGGCTGTGGATCCTGCTGTTCTGGGAAGCGATCACGCGCGGGGCGGGCATCCCGTTCGTGCTGCTGCCGCCGCCAAGCGCCATCGGCGCGCGGCTTGTCAATTCGATTCCGATCCTCGCCGCCGACGTGCGACAGACGATCTTCAAGGCGGTTCTCGCCGGCTATGTCATGGGCAGCCTCTCCGGTTTCGCGGTCGCAATCCTTGCCGACAGGATCGGTTTCCTGCGCCGGGGCCTGCTGCCGATCGGCAACCTGGTTTCGGCGCTGCCGATCATCGGCATTGCGCCGATCATGGTGATGTGGTTCGGTTTCGACTGGCAGTCGAAGGCGGCCGTGGTCGTGGTGATGACCTTCTTCCCGATGCTGGTGAACGCCGTGACCGGGCTTGCCGCCTCGGGCCATATCGAGCGCGACCTGATGCGCACCTATGCGGCGGGCTACTGGCAGACGCTTCTGCGGCTGCGCCTTCCGGCCGCCGCACCGTTCATCTTCAATGCGCTCAAGATCAACTCGACCCTGGCGCTGATTGGCGCCATCGTCGCGGAGTTTTTCGGCACCCCCGTTGTCGGCATGGGCTTCCGGATTTCGACCGAGGTCGGCCGGATGAACATCGACATGGTGTGGGCGGAGATCGCGATCGCTGCGCTCGCGGGCTCTCTGTTTTATGGTGTGGTGGCCCTTGCCGAAAGGGCCGTCACGTTCTGGCATCCGTCTGTCCGTGGTGGATAGGCGTACTTCCGAAGGGGAAATGAAATGAAAAAAACGACAAGTATCCTGCTGGCCGGCGCGATGACGCTCGGCTTTTCGCTCGCCGCGCTTTCGGCGCAGGCGGCCGACAAGGTGACGCTGCAGTTGAAGTGGGTGACGCAAGCCCAGTTCGCTGGCTATTTCGTCGCCAAGGACAAGGGCTTCTACGAGGAGGAAGGCCTTGACGTCGAGATCAAGCCGGGTGGTCCGGACAGTGCGCCCGAGCAGATCATCGCCGGTGGCGGCGCCGACGTGATCGTCGACTGGATGGGCGGTGCACTGGCCGCGCGCGAGAAAGGCGTCGGCCTGGTCAATATCGCGCAGCCGTTCAAGAAGGCCGGCATGGAAATGGTCTGCCCGAAGGACGGCCCGGTCCAGTCGGAGAAGGACTTCCCCGGCCACACGCTCGGCGTCTGGTTCTACGGCAACGAATATCCGTTTTATGCCTGGATGAACAAGCTCGGCTACTCGACCGAGGGCGGCCCGGACGGCGTGACCGTGCTCAAGCAGAGCTTCGACGTGCAGCCGCTGATCCAGAAGCAGGCCGACTGCATCTCGGTGATGACCTACAACGAGTACTGGCAGCTGATCGACGCCGGCTACAAGCCGGAAGACCTGATCGTGTTCAACTACTCGGCCATGGGTAACGACCTGCTGGAAGACGGCCTCTACGCGCTTGAAGGCGATCTCGCCAAGCCGGAGTTCAAGGACAAGATGGTCCGTTTCGTGCGGGCCTCGATGAAAGGCTGGAAATACGCCACCGAGAACCAGGATGAAGCCGCCGAAATCGTCATGGACAATGGCGGCCAGGACGAAAACCATCAGAAGCGGATGATGGGCGAAATCGCCAAGCTGATCGACAATGCCGACGGCAAGCTGGTGGAAGCCGCCTACGAGCGCACCGCCAAGGCGTTGCTCGACCAGAAGATCATCACCAAGGAGCCGTCCGGCGCCTGGACGCACGAGATCACCGACGAAGCGTTGATGATGAAGTAACGATCGATCCGCCATCGCCTTGCGGGGCCCTGGCAGACACCGACCCTCTCCCGCGCCGCGGGGGAGGGTTTTTCATTTCGTATCCATGACCGGATGCGGGATTTCACGGCCGGATTGAACCAGCTGTCGCCGTCGTTCGGCCAGGCGCGCTTTACCGGCGCCACGCCTGCTTTCGCGTCTGGCGGTTTGTTGTGCCCATGCGTCGTTGTCCGGACCCGGCAAGGCCGGTGCGGGGCGCAGGGTGAGAAAGACCCCTTGCCCGTCGCACGCGGACAAGGTGGGAAGACGGGCGGTCTCTTCACGCCAGTCTAAGTAAGTAATGCGATCCGAGGACCGCCCGTCCGGCCGCTGTCCCGCCGGTCGACCGGTCAATCGGGCTGGTAACATCTCCCGGCGGCTCTTATCAGGTGGCGCACCGGGCCGCAGCCCTGCGGTTTCTCCGCACCCTGCCTTCCCCGCTGCCTTAAGCGGGCCGGGCAAGGCTCCGGCCTGTCGCGGGCCCTCACATGCCCTGAGTACCGACCTCAGGGGGGAGGCTGCCGCCGCCCTCCCTGGCCTCCGGTCCGGACCGGGTTCCCGCGAGTGCGATGGGGCAAGCATAAGGCCGCGCGGAGAGGCGGGGAGAAGATTTCGTAAAAAAGTTTCGGAGCCGGGTGGGCGATTTGCCCGTATGCGAACCGGGGCGGGCACGCTGTACGGGTCCAGGTTCGCCACCTTTCCCAGGCACCGTCAATAGGAAACATGCAGGTCCGTACATATGAGTGTAGATGGCGCCGTATTTCGCATTTCAAAATGTATGGATCATCAGTAAAATATTAAACATCTTCCTATGAATAAAGTCGAAAAATAGAAATTATTGAGATAATTCCCGAAAAAAGGATATCCAAAAGTATAGATCACGCTAAATTGATCAATATTTTCTTCTGCGAATTATCCGCCGTTTCCCCAAATATCGCGGGGCTCGACGACACCGCAACCGGAAAACGGTGTCGTGCGAATTTGACCGGTTTGTCGCGATGCGTCGCCCCCGGCGTGCGAATTCCATTCCGTGATACCGTACGGAGGATACAGTCAAATCCGGGAAAAGCGATAAAGTTCAGTTTTTTAACAGTTGTTGCCAACTACCATTTCGTAAAGTAACCATTGCCGGGGTGGGCATCCAGAAGGGGACCCCCGCTCGTGCAGGCATTCCTATCAACCACCGGATGGAGCATAGTGGCATGTTGAAAAAGCGCTCGAAGACCGTGTCAGTGATTGTCGCCACAATTCTTGCTTGTGCGGGGATAAGTCTCTCCGCCTACAGTATTGCATACGCGGTCCAGGTGGACCTCGATACCGGCGAGACGATCGAACTGGACAACGGCGTGGTGAACGTGTGCAAGAAAGAAGGACTTAATCTCGGCGCCTGCGCCTGTGTCGTCAGCATCATGCTGGAGCAGGAAGGCCTGGACAGCATGAGCCTGACCGAGATGACCAGACTCGCGAACGCCTATCCCAACGAATACAGCGAGGCGAGGTCCCGCTGCATCAGCGTCAACTGATTGCGTTGGCGTACCCACGGTTGCCATAGCAAGCTGTTTCCGGCGAGAAACCGCTTGCAAGTTACGGGGCCGGCCAATGTCGGCTGTCTGCTGGACACCGTGCGGCGCTGGTCATCGCCGGGGGGGCTGGCTGCCGCCGCCTATGCCGCATCTTTGGTCGTCTAAGGCCGCGCCTGTCGTCCCCGTTCGGACGGCAGACGCGGCTGTATGATGGCCTTTTTTTCGCCTGTCGGGCCGACGAGCGAGGAAAGCCTCCCGAAAAACATTCCTGAATTAGAA
>JBNLDE010000167.1:0-1841 GCA_050304175.1 Zhengella sp.
GTCCGCTTTACCCAAACCGCCGATGCGGCGGCCGCGTTTCACAGCGTTCTGTACCCGTTTAAAGACCGGGCCCCGCAACTGCGGATCGAACAAATCCCGGTGCTGCGCAACGGCCGCGACTGCGGCCGGTCTTGCGCCACCGCGTTGAAGATCTCGCTGGGCGACGGGCGGGAGGCCCGCACCGACTTTTTTTTCATCGCTCACGAGAGGCGGGCGGACGACGAGTTCGAATGTTTCGGGGCGGCCTTAAATTGCCGCCTGCTGTATTTCAGAAGGGATGCCTCGAAACGCATCGTCAATTTGCAGGCCGACGCCGTCGCCAAGCTGGTCATCGGCTGCGAGTTGTCCTTTCGGGACGGTAACGGCGAAGGCCGCATCCAATACCGCGACGGCCTGCTGGAAGCGTCGTCGTCGGTCGGGAACATTGTCGAAACGGGGGATTGCCTGTCGCGGCTGTCCGAGCGCTCCAGACCGGTGTCGGGGAAA
Organism: Zhengella sp.; assembly: GCA_050304175.1. Lineage (GTDB taxonomy): Bacteria > Pseudomonadota > Alphaproteobacteria > Rhizobiales > Rhizobiaceae > JAIOIW01. The sequence goes on from JBNLDE010000167.1 coordinate 487, forward strand.
AGCCGATGACGCCATGCGATCCGTGGTTTCCGCAAGTGGGCGTCGCGCTCGATACCGAAGCGATGCGCCGGTTGTTGCAAATCCGCCTGTTTCCGAAGTCGTCCGCCGGTAACCGGTGCCGGGTCGAATCCTGCCGCGTCGGCGAAATGCGCCATAAACCGGGCAAGCGTTTCGTCCTGACTTACCTGCTCGGTTTGCGTAGGCCGGGGGAGGTGCGGTTACGCGAACAAACGGTCTACGCGCGTTTGCTGCCGGCTGCCGGCGGCCAGGCAGCGGCGCCGGGCAATGCGATCTATCTGCCGCAGGTGCCGATGCAACTGTGGTTGTTTCCGGCCGACCCTACCCTGGACTCGCTGCAGCGGATGCTCGATCGGGCATATTTAACACCCTATCTCGGCGGGCTGCTGGGCGACGGTTGCGCTGAGATCCGGACCGTCGATCCCGAAGTCGTGCATTATCTGCCAGAGCGCAGTTGCATGATCCGCTACCGGGTCGACTTCGCCGCAACCCAGGACAATGCCGAACCGCCGCCGGCCAAGGTGCTGTACGGCAAGCATTATCACGACCATGGCGGGAGCGACACTTTTCGCATCATGCGCCAATTGTCGGAGCAGGCGCCATGTTTCGCCGAACCTTTGCATTACGACGCCGAGTCGAGGGTCTTATGGCAGCCCCGGTTGCCGGGAAAAACCCTGGCATGGAGCGAACTCTGCGCACCGGCTCACGAACATCGGGTCGGTCGGCTGGCGACCACCGTGGCGGTCTTGCACCGTTGCCGGATCGGCACCCCGGCGCGTTACGGCGTCGACGATATCGTTCGCGATCTGCATAAGACCGTGGCCACGGCCGCACAGGTGCGGCCGCAGCTGGCCGGGGAGCTGCGGGCCGGAGTGGCCGTTTTACTGGATGGCGCGCAAACCCTGGACTTTAATGACAGCCACCTGGCTCCGATGCATCTCGATCTCAAATTGTGTAATTTCCTAATCGACGGCAACGATTTCGCTGTGATCGACATGGACAGCCTGCGCCTCGGCGACCCGCTGGCCGATGTCGGCAGCTTGCTGGCCAATTTCTATCTGAACGGCATTCGGGCCGGACAGGATTTCCGGCAGGTCGAACCGTTGGTCGATGCCTTCATTCGGGCCTACGCCGAGCAAGTGCCGTGGGCGGCCGATATTCCGCGATTACGCTGGTATATCGCCGCCGCACTGATCCACGAAGTGGTAAGGCGCGGCTTGCGGCAGAACGACAGCGTCCGCATCGGGCTGTGCGGCGATTTTCTGGCGATCAGCCGCCGCTACGAACAGTTGTGCCGGGAGGCGTTAGTCGATGCTTGATATGCCGGATAACGGAAA
>JBNLDE010000168.1:0-11161 GCA_050304175.1 Zhengella sp.
GCCAGCGCGCGAAGCGTTTCGCATGGGACGGCAGGTCGTCGAGCGCGCGGCCAAGCGCGGCGAGGCGTTGGGCCAGCCGCGCGGCGTCGATTTGGTCGTCGGGCGACGGGCGCGGCGGCACCGGAAAGGGCGCGGCGGCGCCGGGAAAGCCGATGCGCGGCACACAAAGCTGCGCGATGCGCCGGCGCCCGAAACGGGGCAGCGGGTCGGTGACAGAGAGGCAAAGCGTGCGCCGGACGGGTTTGGGATTTGGCTTGAAGCCTTTCGGCAGCACGATGCCGGTGCCGACGCCGTCGCGCACGAAGATCGATTTCGGCTTTGCCTTTGGCGGACGCGGCGGCGGAAGCGTCACCTCGATCCCGCGGGCGGCGAGGATGACCAGCCGCCGCGCGGCGGCCTCGGCCGGGCGCAGCAGCCTGAGCACGGCCAGCAGCAGAAAGCGCGTCAGGGTGAGGGCCCCCTCAACCGTCTCGGTGCTGACGCACCCTTCTTCCCCGAGGCGAGAAGGGAGGAGTGCGGCGTCCAGCCCGGCCATTGCGACCAGCGCGGCGAGCACGCGTTTCAGCGCCTCGCGGTTCCGCCCGATCGCAACGTCCTGGTCCATACCCGTGTCTCTCCTTTCGGCCGGGGCGGATTATCGCGCCGGGCAAAAGGGGCGTGGATCGAATTTTTTTAGGCGGGGGAGGGAACCGCGGCCCTCCCGGGCATTCGGTCCGGTTTTCCGAGAGGGCCTATCAGCACGACGGCATCGCGCTCCGCGCGGCTTTGTTCATGTGCCGGTGGTTGGTCCTGCGTTTAAGCTTGGCAATCTTCTTTGGATGTCGTTTGCTCCGCTTTTGCACCGAGCCGATGGGAGCGAGCGATGGTGAGAAATGAAGGTGGGTGTCTATGTGGTCGTATTCGTTACGCAACCCGCGGTGAGCCCAGCCGGGTAACCGTTTGTCATTGCCGGTTCTGTCAAAGGGCAACAGGCTCTGCATACATGGTTGAGCCCATTTTCGACAAGAACCACCACATTCTTTTAGAAGGCTCGCCAAAAACCTACGAAAAGATATCGCAAGGGTCCGGAAAAATGGTCCACGTCTATTTTTGTGGAGACTGCGGCACCAAGCTCTGGCTGAGTTTCGAGCGATTTCCCGATGCGATCGGTGTCTATGCAGGGACCTTTGACGATCCCTGTTGGTTTCCGATCGACCCCACATCATCCAAGCACATTTTCTTGGGAGTAGCACGGTCAGACACAATTGTGCCTGCGGGCGTCCCGACCTTCGTTGAGCACGCGACTTCGAATGACGGAGCGGAAAAAGAGGCGACGGTCTTTGAGGCTCATCACAGGATTGGAAAGTAAAGAGCATACCGGAGAAACTGCGTTCTCGGCGCCCTTTCTTCCAAATGAGTGCGGCGCCTTTGTCATCGTCGGAATTGGTTGCAGCGTGGTTGCCTGTTGCCTTGCTGATTCCATAACCGCGCAAAGGGGCGTGGACAGGAGTATTTCTTTTCGGGGGGAGGGTGCCGCCGTCCTCCCGGGCCTCCGGTCCGGATTCCCGTGAGGCGATGGGCCAAGGGCGTTCAAAGGGTCGGAAACAAGAAATGGCGAGTGCCGGGCGGGGAGGTGTTAAAAGCCTTCGCCTATGGCGTCGCCTGGTCGATAGGGGCGGGAAGCGGTCTGTCGTTGCGAGATCGAACAAGTTCCTCGCACGCGGAAGAGCGCGCCGTTCCCCGCCCGCCTCACTTTTTCCCCTTCGCGGCTTGCCACAGCGCCTCCATCTCGTCGAGCGTGGCGGCTTCCAGCGAATGGCCGGCGGACTTCAACGCCCGTTCCACCGCGTGGAAGCGGGCGGTGAACTTGGCGTTGGTGCGTTTCAGCGCCTCCTCGCTGTCGAGGCCCAGATGGCGGCCGAGATTGACCAGCGCGAACAGCACATCGCCGAATTCCTCGCGCACATGGCCGGCGTCGCCGCTCTCCATCGCCTCGCGCAACTCGCCGATTTCCTCCTCGATCTTATCGAGGATCGGTGGGGCTTCCGACCAGTCGAATCCGACCAGGGCGGCTCGCTGCTGCAGCTTGAGGGCCCGGGTGAGCGCGGTATGGGCGACGGGCACGGAATCGAGATGGCCCTCTTTGGCGTGCGCGTCCGGGTCGCCGCCGCGGGCTAGGCGTTCGGCGCGCTTCGCGGCCCGCTCCTGCGCCTTGATCTCTTCCCAGGTTTCCCTGACCGCGGCCGGGTCCCTGGCGCCGCCGTCGCCGAAAACATGCGGGTGGCGCCGGATCATCTTGGCGGTGATCGCCTCGACCACGTCGCCGAACCCGAACGCGCCTTCCTCCTCGGCCATGCGGGCGTGGTAGACGACCTGGAGGAGCAGGTCGCCGAGCTCGTCGCGCAGGTCGACCATGTCGTATCGCTCGATCGCGTCGGCCACCTCGTAGGCCTCCTCGATCGTGTAGGGGGCGATGGTGGAGAAATCCTGCTCCAGGTCCCACGGGCAGCCGGTCACCGGGGTGCGCAGCGCCGCCATGATCTCGATCAGGCGCGAAATGTCCTTCGACGGTTTCATGGGCGAAACGGTAGCGCGGGCCGGGCGGCGAATACAGGCCGCCCGCGCGATACACACAGCTGATGTTGCACCGGCGCCGGCGCGGGGCTAGCGTCCGCGCGGTCAACAGGGGAACGCGGCATGGCGGAAACGGATGGAACGGACAGGGCGGCGCTGTTCGGCGCGGGGCTGCTGGGCGTCGGCGGCGTTGCCGCGGCTGCGGCCAGCGCCCATTCCGGCAGCGATCCGCGCCTGATGGGCGCCGTCGCGCTGGTCTGCCTCGCCCACGCGCCGGCGCTGCTCGCCTTCGGTCTCGCCGGACGGCGGGAAGGCCTGCTGCGGCTCGCCGCACTGCTGCTGTTTTGCGGCGCCGCGCTGTTTTCCGCCGACATCGCGATGCGCGCCACGGACAATGGCCGGCTGTTTGCGATGGCCGCGCCGGCGGGCGGCCTCACCATGATGGCCGGCTGGCTGACGGTGGCGATTTCTGCATTGTTTTCAAGGCGGTAGAGCCGCCCGGCCGTGGCCGGGCGGTTTTTATCCTAGTCGAGGTCAAGACGCAGGTGCGGCTTGCCGTTCGAGGTCTTTTCCGTCGTTTTTCCGTCACCGTCGATCGTCGCGTTGATGCGGCTACGGTAGGCGGAAAAGCTGTCGAAGGTGACGACGTCGACCGGCTCGTCGAGCTGCAGCGTAACGCGCCAGCGGCCACCGGACTGCCAGGCGCTGACCGCGATGACCTCGCCGATGACCGGTTGGCCGAGATAGGAGCCGGTGACGGTCTGGCCGAGATGGACCGGCGGACCTTTGTAGCGATTGCCGGCTGCGGCGTGCAGCGTGTTCCAGTCGCGATAGCCGTATTGCACGGCCAGCGCTTCCAGCGCCTGGGAATGGCTGATCGGGTTGCCGGCGCCGGACAGCGAGGCGCGCAGGCGCTTGGCCTGGTCCTTGAGGTTTTCCAGCGGCGGCAGGGGTTGTGTGGACATGGCTGTGTTCTCCGTGGTGCGCGCACGGCGGACGTTTCGAACGGGACCCGCATTGCCGTCCATCCGCGTTGGCACGCAAACGGCGAACTGATTTCGAGGAGGCTTCACCACGGCCTTTCGGCCTGCGGGCGGCAGGGGCCTCTGCCCTTCATGGCGCCCATATGGTTATACCCAGCGGCTTTGTCAATCGGGGGAGGGGCTGGGGTCCGCTTGACTTTCGCCGTTTCACGCCTAGCTTCGGCATTCCTGCCCAGGACATTGGAGACCTGCCCTAAATGGCTACCGTCAACCGCCTTGCCGAGATGCATGCCGAGATCGCGGCATGGCGCCGCCACCTGCATGAGAATCCCGAACTGCAATATGATGTGCATGAGACGGCGAAGTTCGTCGAAAGCAAATTGCGCGAATTCGGTGTCGACGAGGTGGCGACCGGCATCGGGCGTACCGGTGTGGTCGGCGTCATCAAGGGCAGGGCGAACGCTTCCGGCAAAGTGATCGGCATGCGCGCCGACATGGACGCGCTGCCGATCAGGGAAGCGACCGGACTTCCGCATGCCTCGAAGGTGGATGGCAAGATGCACGCGTGCGGCCATGACGGCCACACCGCGATGCTGCTCGGTGCTGCCAGGCACCTGGCCGAAACGCGCAATTTCGACGGCACCGTTGTCGTGATCTTCCAGCCGGCCGAAGAAGGCGGCGCGGGCGGGCGGGCCATGGTCAAGGACGGCTTGATGGAACGCTTCGGCATCCAGGAAGTCTATGGAATGCACAACATGCCGAGCCTTCCGGTCGGCGAGTTCGCGATCCGCCGGGGCCCGATCATGGCGGCAACCGACCAGTTCACGATCGTGCTCGAAGGCGTCGGCGGCCATGCCGCGCTGCCGGAACGGTGCATCGACGTCACGGTGGTCGGCGCACATCTGGTCACGGCGTTGCAGTCGGTCGTATCGCGCAATATCGATCCGCAGGAAGCCGCAGTCGTTTCCGTCACGTCGATGCGCGGCGACACCGACACTTACAATGTGCTGCCGCACCATGTGGAGTTGAAGGGCACCGTGCGCACGCTTTCGGGCGAGGTGCAGGAGCAGATCCGCAAGCGCACCACCGCACTGACCCACTCGATCGCCGAGGCGTTCGGCGCCAAGGCCAGGATCAACTGGTTCGACGGCTATCCGGTGACGGTGAACCACGAGGCGCAGACCGATATCGCGATTTCGGTCGCCGAAGATGTTGCAGGGACCGGCCGGGTCGAGATCAATCACCCGCCGCTTATGGGCGCGGAGGATTTCTCCTACATGCTCGAGGCCCGTCCCGGCGCCTTCATCTTTACCGGCAATGGTGACAGCGCCGGCCTCCACCACCCCAATTACGATTTCAACGACGAGGCGATCATGTTCGGTTCGTCCTACTGGGTCCGCCTGGCCGAACGCACGATGCCGACATGAGAGTTTCTCACGACGGGACGGGCAGGGCTTGAGGGGCAGAATCTTCTACGGCTGGGTTGTCGTTGGCGTCGCCTTCGTGACCATGGCCGTGGCGGTCAATGCGCGCACCGGTTATTCGCTGCTGTTTCCGGCGATCTCGGCGGAGTTCGGCTGGAGCAGCGCGACCATCGTCGGCGCCTTCGCGCTCGGATTCCTGGCGTCGTCCCTGTTCGTGCCGATAGTCGGTATCGTGATGGACCGGCATGGTCCGCGCGTTGCCATACCCATGGGTGCGGTGCTGGTGGCCGCGGGTTACCTGGGGGCGATCTTCGTCGCCTCGCCGCTTGGCCTCTACATGTCGCTCGGGCTGATGGCGGTGATGGGCTCGATGGCCATGAGCTATATCGGCCATTCGATGTTTCTGCCCAACTGGTTCATCCGCAACCGCGGCCTTGCGGTGGGTATCGCCTTCTCGGGGGTGGGCGTGGGCGCGGTGCTGCTCCTGCCGGCGCTGCAATGGGCAATCGACTCCTATGGCTGGCGCGCCGGCTGCGTCGCGATGGCGGCGCTGATCCTGGCCGTCATCGTGCCGCTCAACGTCGCGTTCCAGCGGTTTTCGCCCGAGACGATGGGACTTCGGCCCGACGGCGACAGCGAACCCGGCACGCCCGGCGCCCGGATCACGCCGAGCGCAATTGTCGATCATGCCTGGGTCGAAACCGAATGGACCCTGGCGCTTGCGCTCCGCACGACGCGGTTCTGGTGGGTCGGGCTGTCTTATTTCTGCGGCCTGTTCGTCTGGTACGCGGTGCAGGTCCACCAGACGAATTTCCTGCTGCGCGCCGGTTTCGAGCCGGCGGAAGCGGCCGCGGCGCTGGGGCTGGTCGCGCTGTTCGGCATCGGCGGACAGATCTTTCTCGGCGGCCTGTCCGACCGCTTCGGCCGCGAAGTGACCTGGACGCTGGCAACCTCGGGTTTCGTCATCGCCGCCGCGCTGCTGATCCTGCTGGACGGGCACCCCGACCGCATGCTGCTCTACGCCATGGTCGCGGCGCAGGGATTGCTCGGCTACGGCCTTGCGTCGATGTACGGGGCGATTCCCGCCGAATTGTTCGCCGGCCGGCAGTTCGGCCGGATCTTCTCGGTGCTGACGCTGATCGGCAATTGTGGCGCCGCGGCCGGCGTGTTCAGCCTCGGTGTCATCGATGACTGGACAGGAAGCTACCAGATCGGCTGGGTGCTGTGCCTGGCCGCCGCGACTGTGTCCGCCGCGTCGATCTGGCTCGCCGCGCCGCGCAAGGTGCGCCTGGTTGCCGGGCGTGCCCATTCCCGGGCGCGCCGCGAAGCCCTGGCGGAATAACCGGGTCCGTCACCGTTCAAACGGATTCCGACAATTCGAGTATCTCGGCGGTTGTATGCTCCTGGCGCGCCTGGAAATAGTCGCGCTCGAGGTCCTCGATGACCCGGGAGACATTGGAGCGGGCGCGCAGCATCGCCTGCATGCGGGCATTGTTTTCCGCGGCAAAGCCGAGCATCAACGCCTCGCAGATCTCCGAAAAGACGTACTCCTGGACGAGCTCGGACAGCAGGCTCGCCAGCGGCATCTGGGTCAGGGGAGGATTTCCCGATGGCGGTTGCCCGATCCGGCTGAAATCGAACGGGACCAGTTCCCTGCGCACCGGCGTGTCGCTGTCCGGGTCCGTGTAGGCAATGTCGACCCGGCGGGCGCCGCCCCCGGTGATCCTGTCGTAGAGATTGTCGGCGACCAGGCTGGCCAGGCGCAGGATGTCGGTGGCCCGCGCGGCCTGGTCGAAGCTGAGCGCCGGCGAGCGGCCCCGCTCCAGGAATTCGGCCGCGCAACGCTGGCCGACCACGAAGAACTCGCTGGCCGCCGCATGTTCATCGTCCAGCGCGGCGGCGACGATGGTCTCGTTGTAGAGCCCGCAAAATCCCTGGCCCGCGCCGACCACGATGACAAGCCGCCCATCCGTACCGTTGCCGGCCGGTGCCGGACGGTCCGCCGCGGGCAGAAGCGCCAGCGCCTGCGACATCGCCTTCGAGACCGATTCCTCGTGGCCGCGGATCGCGGAGACATGCTTGCGCGCCTCGCGAAGATGCGCGGCCGCGATCGCGCGCATGGCTACGATCACGTTCTCGATCTCCCGCGTGTTGCCGATACGCTGCCTGATCGCGGCCAGTTGCATGGTCAGCCGTCCTTCGCGTCGGCCTTGCTCGCCGCGCGTACGACGCAGGCGCCAAGCGCGGAACGGATGTCCGCGGTTGGTCCGGGGCCGTCGCCCGAGAAGTCGGCGAGGGTGGGCTCGCTGTCGATCACGTCGCTCAGCTTGTCTTTCAGCGCCCAGATTTCGTCCGGCGTATAGGCTTCGAGCACGCCGTCTTCGAGCGCGGCCAGCAGCGCGACCTGGTCGACCAGCCTGAGGGGGGCGTAGCGGCGCTGTCGGAGCAGGGCGCCGATCCGCTCGCCATGGGCAATGCGTTGCTTGAGCGTCTCGTCGCTGAACCCCCCGAACCGGGAAAACATGCGTAATTCCTGGTACTGGGCGTAATCGAGGCGGATCCGCCCCGAGACTTCCTTCAGCGTGGCGCGTTGCGCCTTGCCGCCGACGCGGCTTACGGAAAGGCCGATATCGATCGCCGGCCGGTGGTTGGCGTTGGCCAACTGGCTGGAGAGCACCAGTTGACCGTCGGATATCGAGATCAGGTTGGTCGAAATGTAGCCGGCCAGATTGCCCGCCTCGATTTCGGCGATCGGCAAAGCGGTTAGCGAGCCGCCGCCGAGATCCGGCGACAGCCTGGCGGCGCGTTCGAGCAGGCGCGCGTGCAGATAAAAGATGTCGCTCGGATAGGCCTCGCGTCCGGGCGGATGGCGGGCCAGCAGCGCAAGCTCGCGGTGGGTGGCGGCATGCTTGGTCAGGTCGTCATAGACGATGAGGGCGTCCTGGCCGCGGTCGCGGAAATATTCGGCGATGGTCGTGCCGGTAAAGGGCGCCAGCCAGCGCAGGCCGGGCTCGGCCGTGGCGGGCGCCACCACGAAGATGCACCGTTCCATCGCGCCGCGGGCGCGGACCGCCTCGATGACGCGGCGCACCGCGGTCGCGCGCTGGCCGATGGCGACGTAGATGCAGATCACGTCGCTGTCTTTCTGGTTGATGATCGTGTCGACGGCAATCGCCGTCTTTCCGGTCGCCCTTTCGCCGACAATCAGTTCGCGCTGTCCGCGGCCGATCGGGAACAGCGCATCGACCGCCAGTATGCCGGTCTGGACTGGTTCGCTGACGAAGTCGCGGTCGATGATCGCGGGGGCAGGGCGCTCCACCGGATCGTGGCGCTCGGCCTCGATTGCCGGGCGGTCGTCGAGCGGACGGCCAAGCGGGTCGACCACACGGCCGAGCAGGCCATCGCCGACCGGCGCGCTGGTGAGCTGGCCGGACCGGTGGACCGCCGCGCCCGATTCGATACGCTCGGGATTGTCGAGAACGACCGCGTGGAGCCAGTCCTTCTCCAGATCGAGGACGAAGCCGTGGCCGCCATTCTCGAACATCAGGATCTCGCCGAGCCGCGCGCCATCGAGACCCGACACATGGGCGATGCCGTCGCCGAATTCGCGGATCCGGCCGATTTCCTCGGTGACGACCGGAAACTCGACGGTCCGCAGTCGCTCGGCCAGCCTGTCGATACTGCCGACATTCATTTTCCGCCGCGTCTTACCGCTGGGCTTCATCGGCCAGCACCTTCGCCATGCGTTCCAGGTCAAAGCGCAGCGAGTTGTGAACCACGCCATGCGGGGTGCGGACTTCCAGGCCCGCGATCAGGGACTCGTCGGTCACGATCTGCACGGCGTGGTCGGCATCGGTCAATTGCGCGATCGCCTTGAGCGCCTGCTTGCGCTCGCCCGCAGTGAGCGCGCGGGCACTGACCAGCTCCAGCTTGCCGGGTTCGAGCGCAAGCGCTGCCTTCTGGCGCTCGTCGAGATTGGAGACCGCCGCCTCGAGGCGCTTGGCATATCCCGAGATCCGCGCATCGGACGGCATGTTTTCCAGCGCCCGGTCGGCGACGGCAACCGAAAGCGAGACGGCGTCGCCGAGGTTCTTCTTCCGGTTCGCCGCCGCGTTGCGCTCGGCCGCCCGCTCGGCGTTTGCAATAATCGCGGCCGCCTCCTGGCGCGCCTTGGACACGATTTCCTGCTTCTGGTGCTCGGCTTCCGTTCGCGTGTCCTCGAGCAGATCGAAGCGTTGTTTGCGGAATTCCTCGCGCTCCTGCTGCAGCGCCTGGCGGGCTTCTTCCGATTTCAGCCGCGTGTCCTCCGCCTGGCGCAGCGTCTCGGCGGTTTCCGCCCGGCGTTCCTCGATGATCCGGGCAACCGGCTTGAACAGGAACCGGCCCAGGATCCAGATCAGGACGGCGACGTTGATGACCTGAAAGGCGAATGTCCACCAGTCGAACTGCATGATGGCTGTCCCTTTGCCTACTGCACGAACGGATTGGCAAACAGCAGCAGCAGGGCGATGACGAGACAGTAGATCGCCATGGTTTCAATCATGGCCAGGCCGACGAACAGGGTGCGTGACAAGGTGCCTTCTGCTTCCGGCTGGCGGGCGATGGCGTCCATGGCGGCGGCGACGGCGCGGCCTTCGGCAAGCGCCGGCCCGATCGCGCCGAACGATACAGCCACCGCCGCGGCGATTATGCTGACAATCTCGACATATTGCATCAGGATTCCCCTGTGTTGGAACGGTTGGAAGCGGCGCCGTTTTCGGACACGGCGGCGGCGATGAACACGGTCGCGAGAACCGCGAAGATATAGGCCTGGATCGCGCCGGTGAGCAGGTGCAGCGCCATCAGCGGAATCGGCACGAGCAGCCCGGCCAGCGACAGCACGATGCCGACGACGAAAACGCCGCTCATCACGTTTCCGAACAGGCGCACCATCAGCGAAAAGGTCCGGGTCAGCTGCTCGACGAGATTGAGCGGCACCATAATTACCGACGGGCGGGCGAACGATTTCAGATAACCGCCGAGACCGTTGACCCGCACGCCAAAATAGATGGTCGCGACGAACACGATGAAGGCGAGGGCGGCATCGGTTTCCAGATAGGCGGTCGGCGGCTCGATGCCGGGCACGAGCGACGACCAGTTGGCGCTCAGGATGAAGACGAACAGCGTGCCGACGAGCGCGCGGTACCGGGCGGGACCGGCCTGAAGCGTCGCCTTGATCTGGGCGTCGACCGTGCCGCAGAACAGTTCCGCGACCGATTGCACCGAGCCGGCCTCGATGCGCAGGCGGCGTGTCACCAGGAACGCGACAAGGGCGAGGGCGGCCATGATGCCCCAGGTGGTCACGACGGCGGCGGTGACCGGCGCCGGCCCGATCGTAAAGACGACATCGGATGCAAACGGCGTCTCGTTCATGGCCGTGCCGCCTTTCGTGAAAGGATCCAGTTGCGCGCCAGGACGATACCGGCGGTCGCCGCGACGAGCGCTTGCGCGCCGGCCAGCGTGGCCAGGCCCAGAACCGCGATCATGGCGAGCATGCGCAGCACCTGCACCAGTACCGCGCGCCAATCGCCACGCATCAGGCGGTGCGCAACCGCGCCGAGCATTCTGAAATGGACGAGACCGGCCGCGTATCCAACCGCGAAGGCCGCCAGCGCCGAACCGAACCAGAGCGGCGAAAGAAGGGGGATGTGCAGGCTGATGTCCATCATTTCTGCTCCTGCATCCAGCGGAATGCCAGCCACAGCCCGAGCGCGGCGCCGGCCGCCGTGAAGGCGCCGGTGAAGAGAATCCGGGTTTCGAGCTGCCGGTCGAGCCAGTGGCCGCCGAGGAGGCCGGCGAGCAGGGGGAACACGATGATCCAGCCGAGCACGCCGATCTGGCCCAGGCGCCGCCCCAGCGAGGGCTCCGGATAGCGCTTGCGCAGCGCCTGGCGGTCCTCGGCCTTGCGAACCGCATTGTCGAGCCGGTCGTGGCCGCGCGGCTCCGTCGTCATTGCAACAGGTCCTCGAGCGGCATGTCCTGGTCGGTCACGCCACGGCCGGCAAGCCGGCGCATGATCTGGCGAACCGCCTTGGCGTGAAGCTTTGCCTCGCTGACGCGGGCGCGGCTGGAGGCTTCGATGTCCCCGGCGCGCTGCTGCGCGATCGCCTGTTCCAGCGCCGCCAGGTCGTCGCTGAGGATCCCTTCGCGGCAGGCTATGCC
>JBNLDE010000169.1:0-3296 GCA_050304175.1 Zhengella sp.
CGATCGCATGGGAAGAGAAATTGCGGCGGGACAAGTGAGGCCCTGCCGTTTCAACTGCCATTGCGAATCTACGTCGCGGCAATCCGCGACCACTGCTCCCATACGAATTCGTAGGCCCAGTCCTGGCGGTGAGTCCGGGCAAGTTGTTCGCGGATCCCGTCGCGCATGGCGATATTGGCCGGTTCGAACAGGTGGAACTGGACCTGAATCGTGTCGAAGCGCGCGATAGCGCCGGACGACGCGAGCGCCGGCAGAAGGTCGTATTCGCCGCCCTCGATATTGATTTTCGCCAGCGCAATGCGCTCCTGCTGGAAATCCGCCATGAATTTTGCAACATCGACGACCTTGCCCTGCACGGATGCCTGCGCACCGGAGACAGCCGAAGAGGCATCGCCCGCGTCGGACAGGTCGAGCGTGCCATCGGCGCTTCCCAGCGCAAACGGGTGCACCGTGAAGTGATCATCGCGCTCGTATTTGCGCATAAGTTTGCCGGCGAAACCGGGATGCGGTTCGAAAACGTGGATGCGGCTACCGTATCGCGCGGAAATGCGATCCGCCCAACCGCCCTCGAACCCGCCGATGTCGAACACGACCGATTCAGGACCAAGGTCCGGAAAGTCGAAGCGGCGCGCTTCCATGCCGTCCTTTTTCCAGCGCCGGTATGAGTTGTGGAACAGTTTTCGCCACGGTTCGCGGTGAAGCCTGAGCCAGTAGATCGGCGAAAGGCGCATGAGGCATGGTTCCGGTTGATTGAAAGTGCGGCGGACTTTATAGCGCGGGTCTCAGATCAACAAGGCGCGTTTGAAGAGCACGGGACAGCGGATTGACGATTATCGCGAGACTCGCCGGCGGGCTCGGCAACCAGTTGTTCCAGTATGCCGCGGCGCGCGCCGTGGCGCTTCGTAACGATACGGATCTGGTGCTGGACGCGCGCGGTTTCGTGCCGCGCAAGCCGTTCACCTACGATCTCGGGCATTTCGCGATATCGGGGCGCGTTGGCGGCGAGGACGAGTTGCCGCCCGGACGGAACAAGCCCTTGCGCTACGGATTGTGGCGCGCCTTCGGGCGTTCGCCGCGTTTCGTGCGGGAGAACGGGCTCGGCTTTAACCCAAGCATCGCCAACCTCGGCCCGGATGTTTACCTGCACGGGTATTTCCAATCCGAACGCTACTTTGCCGATGTTACGTCGACGATTCGCAAGGAACTGGCGATCGTGACCGAGCCGGACGCGGAGAATCAGCGCTGGCTCGAGGAAATCGATGGCGCCGGAAATGCCGTTTCGCTGCATGTAAGGCGCGGTGACTATGTCGCCAGCGCGGGCGGACAGAATGTATATGGCACTTGCGATGCAGCGTATTACGCCCGCGCCTTCGCGCATGTTCGCGAGCGGACGGGTGGCGATGCGACACTGTTCGTGTTCTCCGACGACCCGGACTGGGCAGAGCAGAACCTCGCCTTCGACGCGCCGATGCGGTTTGCGCGCCACAACGGCCGGGCGACGGCCTACGAGGATCTGCGGCTGATGGCGGCCTGCCGCCATCACATCATTGCCAATTCGACCTTCTCGTGGTGGGGGGCATGGCTCGACCCTTCGCGGGACAAGGTGGTGGCGGCGCCGGCGCATTGGTTCGCGGATTCGCGGCTGAACAATCCGGACATCTATCCCGACGAGTGGACAAGGATCGACAACTAGGCGACCACGGCCGGATCGCACAGCCCTCGATCGCCGGCCTGTCGTTCAGCCTGCTCTCAGCAGCAGACCTTGCCCAGCGCGTCGTGCAGGACCTCGAACTCCCGCTCGAGCGGATAATGGTGGTTGCCGATGAACAGGCCCCGCTGGTCGATGTGATCGGCATTCACGAGTTCGCCGTGGATTTCGTGGTCCATATATCTGACAACCTCGTTGCGGGTGAAGTTGCCGGCAACGACGGGCCGATATTCGATTCCCGCCTCATCGAATGCCTTGAGCACCGCGCTTCGGTCGAAATTGGCTTCGGGCCGGACTGCCAAAGCGAACCCGAACCAGCTGCTTTCACCGATCTCGCGCTGGATGGTGAATAGCGGAAATTCGGCCATGACCTGGCAGAAAATTTCCGCGTTGCGGCGGCGCCCGGCGATGATCTGCGGCAGCTTATCCATCTGCTCGCGGCCAATCGCGCCGCTCATCTCCAGCGGCCGGAGATTGTAGCCCGGCAGTACGAAGCGGAAGGATTCGGTGAACGGGACGTCGCCCTTGGTTCCGGTCACCAGGTTGTTCTTCGGCAGGTTGCGCGTCCAGCCATGGGCGCGCATGGACAGCATGATGTGGTAGAGTTCCTCGTCGTCCGTCACCGCCACGCCACCTTCCATGGTGGAGATGTGATGCGAAAAAAAGGCGCTGTAGCTGCCGGCGATGCCGAATGTACCCGCCTGCCGACCGCCGAACATGGCGCCGAGCGCTTCGCAATTGTCTTCCAGCAGGAGGATGTTGCGTCCGGCAATGATCCCGTCGATCGCCGCGAAATCATTCGGATTGCCGAGCAGGTTGACGGCCAGGATGGCTGCTGTTTCGTCGGTGACGGCGGATTTGAGCTGTCCGAGATCGAAATTGAGCGTTTCGGCATCGATATCGACGAACTTGATCTTCAACCCGTATTGGTGGAGCGGGAAATAGGTCGTGCTCCATGACACGGCGGGCACGATGACCTCGCTGCCGGGGGCAAGCATCTTCGACGAATGATAGCGCAGGGCGGCGACGATCAACAGATTGGCCGACGAGCCCGAATTGACCATCACGGCAAAGCGCGACCCCATCGCCGCGGCGAATTGCCGCTCGAACGCCGCGACTTCCTTGCCCATCGAGAAGAAGCCGGACTCGATCACCCGCTGGATGGCCGCATACTCTTTCTCGTCCCAGGAGGCGGTCGCCAGCGGAAAGGGTTTATCGGTCATGGGGCGCTCTCCCCGGCGGCCGCAGACAGCGCGCGAAAGTGGGTGTAGGTCTGGGCAATCGCGTCGTCGAGCGGCGTTGACGGCATCCAGCCGAATTCGCGTTGCAGGCCTGTCGAAACCAGCTTCTGTTTCATGCCGACCGGTTTGCTCAGATCATGGGTGAACCGGCCTTGCCAGCCGACCACGCGGGCAACAGCCTCGTAGTATTCGTTGATCGAATGATCGTGGCCGACGCCCAGGTTCATCATGCCCGGCAGATCGTCAAACCGCGCCACGGCAGCCCAGATGCCCTCGGCGAGATCGGAGGCGAACATGAACTCGCGACGCGCCTCGCCGCTGCCCCAGATCTCGACGCTGTCGGCGCC
>JBNLDE010000170.1:0-56665 GCA_050304175.1 Zhengella sp.
GCGTCTTGCCGCCATGCGGGTCTTGGGCGCGGCTCTCCTCGTTCTGGCCCTGCCAGGCCGAGGTGACCAGCAGCCGGTCGAGATTGCGGCCGACAAAGGCCGGGCAGCTCGGTTGCAGCACCGGCAGGTCGACGGTGCGCAGCAGCTCGCCTTCGCACGAAATGACGTTGAGCCGCGAAGCGCCCCAGCAGGCGTTCCAGATCGTGCCTTCGGCATCGACCACCGATCCGTCGAGCCCGCTGCGGTGAACGCCGTGGTCGAAATGCACATGCGGCTTACCGTCGGGCAGGCCGGTGCCCGGATCGACTGGAACGCGCATCATCAGGCCCGTCACCGTGTCGGTGTAATAGGCGGTGGCGCCGTCGGGCGAAAAGCAGATCGAGTTGGGGATGCTGATATTAGGAAAGAGCGTGCGCAGCTCGCCCTTGAAGAACCAGTAGATCGCGCCTGCGCCGCGTTCGGCATTGCGGCCCATCGTGCCTATCCACAGCGCGCCGCACGGATGCACACGGCCATCATTGGAGCGGGTGACCGGATTGTCCGCCTCCAGCGGGTGATGCATCGTGATCCGGTCGTCGAGTAGTTCGCGGATATAAAGGCCGTCGTCGGCGGCGATCAGCTGCGTGTTTTCATCCACGATGCCGAGCATGGACGCCATGAACGGCAGGTCGGTCACCGTTGTGCTTGCGGCGGCGAAATCGTGCTCGAACAGCTTGCGCCCGACGATGTCGAACCACCAGGCCCTGTCCTGGGCCGGGTCGTAGGTCGGCCCCTCGCCGAGTTCGCAACGTGTTTCGTCGAGGAATGTCACATTCATCGCCGCGAGCCTTTCTCCCTTGTCCCGTGGTCGCAAGGTCTATCATGAAAGGCGGGGCCTGCAAGCCGCAAGCCGGAGAAGTGGGGCCCGGCAGGCGGTCGGCCTGCCGGGTCCGGTTTCAGATCAGGCCGCGCATTCGAGCAGGAGCGTGCCCGCCGCCGTGTTCGAGATCGGAATGTGGTAGTTGCGGGTGATCTCGGTCACGTCGTCGCCGAGCGCGCCGCGCATCATCATCCACATCAGGAACTCGGTGCCTTGGGCTCCGGCCTTCTCGACCAGCTCCATACGCGTGATCTTGGTCAGCTCATCGGGATTGTGCACGATGTTTTCCAGGCAATACTGGTCGAACTCCTTGTTGATGAAGCCCGCCCGCTGGCCGTCGAGCTGGTGCGACAGGCCGCCGGTGCCGAGCACGACGATTTTCGCGTCTTCCGGGAACGACAGCAGCGCCTTCCTGAGCGACCGGCCGAAGGCGAGCGCCCGGTGCAGCGTCGGAATCGGATGCTGCACCGTGTTGGCGCTGATCGGCACCGTCCGGGGCATGTCGGGGTGATGCGGGGCGCCCGGCCAGAACAGCTGCATCGGCACGACGAAGCCGTGGTCGACCGGCAGTTCCTGGCACGAGGTGATGTCGAACTCGTCGGCCACCATGCTCTCGATGATGTGCCAGCTCAGTTCCGGCGCGCCGGGGAACGGGTCGAGCGCCGGAAGGCCCCAGCCCTCGTCCTCGTTGCGGTATTCGTGCGCCGCGCCGATCGCAAATGTCGGCATGCGGTCGAGGAAGAAGCCCAGCCCGTGATCGTTGTAGATGTTGATCACGTAGTCCGGCTTGTGCTCCTTGATCCAGGCGTGGACCTTAGGGTAGCCGTCGAAGAACGGCTTCCAGTAAGGATCGTCGTAGAGTCCCTTCTGAATCGCGTTGCCCACGGCGGGGATGTGCGATGTGGTGATGCCACCGAGTACTTTTGCCATCGTCTCTCCTCCTACGCCTGGCTCTTGAGATATTCTTTGAATTCCTCGGTCGTCCTGCCGGTCTGCAGGCCGCCCACGTCCTGCACCGAAAGCTTGAAGATGCCGGCGAATTTCGCGAGGTAGTAGATATTGCCTCCGGCGTCGATCAGGCCCAGAACGTCGCGATCGCGGATCGCCTTTTTCTGCTGTTCGTTCAGGCCGTATTTCTCCATGTAGCCTTCTTCGTCGGCCTTGAAGGCTTCGCGGTTCTCGGCCTTGTTGAACGAGTAGCACATCTTGTTCAGCGCATAGCCCTTCATCGCCTGCTTGCCGTCGAAGATGGTCGTGCCGGGGATGTCGATATGATAATCGAAGTTTGGTCGGTCCATCGTCTTGTCCTCTCTAGATTGGCGTTCTATCCCTCGCCGTTCCAGTAAAGCCGCATCGGATTGTCCACCAACAAGGCTTTCTGGAGTTTATTGTCTGTTGCAATCTTGGGAATGAAATCGGTCAATTTGCCGTCATCGGGCATGTGCGACTTCATGTTCGGGTGCGGCCAGTCGGTTCCCCACAACACGCGGTCCGGGAAGGCTTCGACCAGCCTCTTCGCAAACGGCACCACATCCTCGTAGTCCTTGTCGGGACCCACAACCGAAAGCCGCTCGGGGCAGGTGACCTTCGACCAGATGTTATCGTTCTCGGCCATCAGGTCGACGAAACGCTGGAAGCCTTCACTGTCGGCCCCGGCGGCAATATCGGGCCGGCCCATATGGTCGACGACGATGATCGTCGGCAACTGCTTGAGGAACGGCGTCAGTTCCTCGAGATCCTGCGCCTCGAAATACACAACGATATGCCAGCCGAGTTTGGCGATCTTGTCGGCGATGCCGAGGAAAACCTCTTTCGGCGTCGCGTCGACCAGACGCTTGACGAAGTTGAACCTGACGCCGCGCACGCCGGCGGCGTCCATGTCCTTCAGCTCATCCATGGTGATGTCCGGACCGACCGAGGCGATGCCGCGCGCCTTGTCGCCCGCCGCCTCGACCGCGTCCACCAGCGCCCTGTTGTCCTTGCCGTGGCAGGTCGCCTGCACGATCACGTTGCGCGAGAATCCGAGGAAGTCGCGCAGCTCGAACAGCTTCTCCTTCGGCGCGTCGCAGGGCGTGTATTTGCGTTCCGGCGCGTAGGGAAAGACCTCTCCGGGTCCGAACACGTGGCAATGGGCGTCGACCGCGCCCGGCGGCGGAACGAAAGCCGGCTTGCTGGGATTCGGATGATACGGAAGCCAGTCCGGATCCATCGTGAATTTCATGCTGTCGGTCCTCAATGATCAGGCAGCGAAAACGGTGCCGTCGAAAAGCTTGCGGGCGGTGCGCAGGATGCCGGCGCTTTGCACCGTGCCGTTAGGGTTCATGTCGGCGATAACCGTCATTTCGCCGGTCGGGTGTTCGATCGCGAGCGCCTTGCGGTCGCCGGCGGGAATGTCGGCCATCGCGGCGGCGGGCGAGCCGGGCAGCAGGCAGGCGGTCGCGACCGAAACCGCGCCGAGCACGCCGATCGAGGCATGGCAGCGGTGCGGAATGAAGGTCCGCGTCGAGATCGCGCCGCCGGCCTTGGCCGGGCTGACCATGGTCATTTTCGGCACCGATTTCTTTTCCACGTCGCCGAGATTCATCATCGGCCCGCATTTCAGCCGGATCGATTCCAGCTTCGCGCGCAGCGCCTCGTTGGCTTCCAGTTCCTCGCGCGTCTCTTCGCCGGTAATGCCCATATCGGCCGCACGCATCACCACGCAGGGCATGCCGTTGTCGATCATTGTCACCTCGACGCCGTCGACCACGTCGACCGCGTTGCCGGTCGGCAGCAGCGCGCCGCAGCTCGAACCGGCCGTGTCCCTGAAGGTGAGCGGAATCGCCGCCGCGGTCCCCGGCACGCCGTCGATTTTTGCGTCGCCGCGATATGTCACCTTGCCGCCGGGCGTCGCAACCCTTGCGACGGCGGTCTGGCCGGTATTTTCCATGTAGATGACGACTTCGGTTTCGCCGTCGGTAGCCGCGACCAGCCCGCGCTCGATGGCGAATGGGCCGATGCCGGCAAGGATGTTGCCGCAGTTCTGCGCGTCGGTCACGATCGGCTGGTCGACGAAGACCTGCAGGAACAGGTAGTCCACGTCGACGCCTTCGCGCCCGGACTTCCTGACCACGCCGACCTTCGAGGTCAGCGGGTCGGCGCCGCCCATACCGTCGATCTGCCGCGGATCGGGCGAACCCATCGCCGAGAGCAGGAACCTGTCTCGCTCTTCGGTGTCGGACGGCAGGTCCTCCGCGAGGAAATAGCCGCCCTTCGAGGTCCCGCCCCGCATCCACATGCAGCGAATGCCGTCAGACATATTTCAGGCCCTTCTCGGCCAGTCGCCCGCGCATGTCGTAAATGTCGAGGCCGAGCTCGCCGGCGGCCAGCCGCTTGCGCTTGTCCTCCTCGGCGTCCATGCGCTTGCGCGCCTTGGCCAGCACGTCCACCGCCTCTTCGCGCCGCACCACGCACACGCCGTCATCGTCGGCGACGATCACGTCGCCCGGATTGACCAGCGCGTTGGCGCAGACCACCGGAACGTTGACCGAACCGACCGTCTCCTTGACTGTGCCTTGTGCAAATACCGCCTTCGACCAGACCGGGAATTTCATCGCGGTCAGGTCCTTCGTATCGCGCACGCCGGCATCGATGATCAGGCCGACTCCTCCGCGCGCCTGCATCGAAGTCGCCAACAGGTCGCCGAAATAGCCGTCTTCGCAGGGGCTGGTCGGCGCCAGAACCAGGATGTCGCCCGCCTTCACCTGTTCGATCGCCACATGAACCATCCAGTTGTCCCCGGGCGGCGCCGAGATGGTGACTGCCGAGGCGGCGACCTGCGCGCCGGTATAAATCGGCCGCATGTAGGATGCGAGCAGGCCCTTGCGGCCCTGCGCCTCGTGAACCGTCGCGACACCGGCTTCCGCCAGCCCCGCAATCACGTCCGCGTCGGCGCGTTCGATGTTCTGTACCACCACGCCCGACTGTGTCGTTGCGCCACTCATCACAGCTCATCCACGGTGCGCGGGAAGATCGACTGGAAACCTTCCGCATATTTGCAGTCGCGGCCGCCGGCCTGGCCGCCGGAATTGCGCTTGAAGTGGTTGGCGCGGTTCTCGGCGACGTTCTGGTAGAAGTGCCAGAGGTGTTCCTGGCCCTGCATACACTGGATCGCGGCCCACTTCTTGTCCCAGACCTCGGTGATGTCGAGGAACACGTCCGGCTTCCATTCCATCTGTTCGGTCTGGTGCGGCTCGAACAGGTAGAGTTGCGGCGCGCCGAGCACCTTCTGGCCGGGATTGTGACCCCAGGCCTGGGCCATCATCCGGCAGGTCAGGGCGAAGTCGGTCGTGTACATGTGGTCCGTATTGTACGGGTCCCATTTCGAATGGCTCATCATGAAGGCCGGCTGCACGGCGCGGATCACGTCGACCATGCGGTCCTGTGTCTCGCGGCCGAGGTCGAGCGGGTAGTCGCCGACATCGAAGAACTGGATGTCGTGGACATCGAGCGCCTTGGCGGCGTTCTCGGCTTCCTTGCGGCGTTCGGTTTTCACCTTGTCGAGGGTCATCCCCGCCTGCTTCCACAGCTTGGCGGATTCACCGCGCTCGCCATAGGACAGGCAGACAACCGTGACGTCGTAGCCGCGCTTCTGATGCAGTGCGATTGCCCCGCCTGCGCGCCAGACGAAATCGGCGGAATGCGCGCTTATGACCAGGGCGGTTTTCCTGTCAGCCATGTGATATCTGCTCCCTTTGGGTCCATCCCGTCCGTATTCTACATCGGATGGCGGGTCATAATGAGCCGGTTGCCTTCGATTTCCCATTTCAAACAGATCGCGCAGCATAAGGTTTTGCTATAGGCTGCCGCCGAAGGTTGATGGAAAGCGAAATGACTTTTGACATGCCGAACATTCGCCACCTCCGGGTTTTCCGCGAGGTGGCGCGGTGTCATTCGATCACCGCGGCGGCCGAGCGCGAGCACCTGTCCCAGCCGGCCGTCACCCAGGCGATCGCCAAGCTCGAGGCGGCGTTCGGGATCGGCCTGTTCGACCGGCGTAGCGATGGCATGTTCGCCACGCCGATCGGCGAAATGTTCGCCCAGCGCGTCGGCCGCGGGCTCGACCATCTCCAGACGGGCGCCCGCGAGGCGTCGCGCCTCGGCAACCGCGCGCGGTCCCGCGGTTTCCGCGATTTCGACCGGCTGCTCACCGTCGCGCAATTGCGGGCGCTGGTCGCCATGTCGGATGCCAGCAATTTTTCCATGGCCGCCCGCAATATCGGGATTTCGCAACCGACGATCCATCGCGCCGCCCGCAATCTCGAACGTCTGTCGGGCCTGCGGCTGTTCGAGGGATCGCAGGCCGGCATAACGCTCACGCTTGCCGCGCAGGCGCTCGCGCAGCACACCAAGCTGGCCTTTTCGGAACTGCAGCAGGGCTTTGACGAGATCAACGGGTTTCTCGGCCGCGATTCCACCCATATCGTCGTCGGCTCCCTGCCGCTGGCGCGCACCTTCATCCTGCCCGCCGCGACCGACGCCATGGTGCGCGAGCGCGCCCATGTGCAGGTCCGTGTCGTCGACGGCCCCTATGGCGAGCTGTTGCATGCCCTGCGGCACGGCGACCTCGACTGCATGATCGGCGCGTTGCGCGACCCGCCGCCCACCGAAGACGTGATCCAGGAACGCCTGTTCGACGATCCGCTGGCGATCGTCGTCGGCTCGGGCCATCCGCTGTCCGGCAAGCCGGCGGTCACCCTCGAGGATACGCTTGGCTATCCCTGGGTCGCGCCGCCGAAAACAACGCCCGCGGGGAGCTACCTCTATCATCGGCTCGGGATCCAGGACCTGCCCGAAACCCCGGTCCGCGTCGTCACCAGCTCGCTGGTGATGGTGCGCGGCCTGTTGGCCATGGGCGACTACATCACGATCATATCGCTGCACCAGATCCGCCACGAGCATCGCCAGGGATTGCTGGTTCCCCTGCCGATCGACCTGGAGGACAGCCATCGTCCGATCGGCCTCACCTACCGCAGGGACTGGCGGCCGACCCTCACCCAGTCGGCGTTCCTCGATCACCTGCGCGCCGCCGCGGCGGTCTCGCACGAACCGGGGCCGTAGTCCGCCGCTATTCAATAATTGAATAGTGGCCGATACGTTTGAATACCCGGTGCCATGCTATAGATGTTAGGTAGCGCCACGGCTCAGGCCGTACAAGAAGGGCGCACAAGCGCCCGCAACGATGAGGGATGGATGTCGAACCGGGTGGACAAATCGGTTGTTGTCGCATTCGTCGGTTTTGGCGAAGCCGCCTCGGCCTTTGCCGCGGGCTGGCGCGAAGCGGGCATTGGCGTGTCGGCGTCGGCCTACGACATCAAGACCGATTCCCCGATCGCCGGCGTTCGCGATGCCAAGCAGGCGGACTATGCCGCGGCGCAGGTCGACGGCGCGGCGACGCTCGGTGACGCCCTGTCCGGCGCGCCACTTGTCTTCTCGCTGGTCACTGCCGATCAGGCGTATGCCGCGGCCTCCGCCGCCGCCGACAACGGCCTGGACGGGGCGTTGTTCTTCGATTGCAATTCCTGCGCGCCCGGAACCAAGCGGCGCTCCGCCGCGTTGATCGAACGGGCCGGCGGCCGCTATGTCGATGTGGCGGTGATGGCGCCGGTTCATCCGCGCCTGCACCGCACGCCGCTGTTGATCTCCGGCCCGCACGCGCAGGCCGCGCAGCAGGCCTTGACCGGGATCGGCATGTCCGCGGTGGTCGTCGAGGGCGAGCTTGGCGCCGCCTCTGCGATCAAGATGACCCGCTCGATCATGATCAAGGGGCTCGAGGCGCTGGTCGCCGAATGCGTCTTGGCCGGCCGCAAGGCCGGTATTGACGGCGCGGTGCTGGATTCACTGGAAGACACGTTTCCCGGCTTCGAATGGCGCAAGCGGGCCGCCTACATGCTGGAGCGCGCCATGACCCACGGCATCCGCCGCGCCGCCGAAATGCGCGAGGCTGTGGCGACCGTCGAGGAACTTGGCCTCGACAGCGCCATGTCGCAGGCGACCGTGGCCTGGCAGCAGCGCGTCGGCGATCTTCGCCTCGATGCCGGCGCGATTGGCGCGGATCACGGCGCCCGCGCCGATGCCATCATGGCGGCGCTCGACGCCGGTCGCGAGACAGACGAACCGAAGGAGGCCTCAAGTGGCTAAAGAAAAAGAGTACGAAGACATACCGGGCACGTTCGTGTTCGATGCCGACCGCTCGCGCGAAGGCTACTGGCTCAACCAGTTCTGCATCTCGCTTCGGCTGGAAAAGAACCGCCAGCAGCTTCGGGACGACCCGGAAGCCTACATGGCGAAATACCCGATGTCGGAGGACCAGAGACAGGCCGTGCGCGACCGCGCCTGGAACCGGCTGCTCGAGCTCGGCGGCAACATCTACTACACCTCCAAGCTGGCGGCTTTCGACGGCATCACCTTCCAGGACCTCGCCGCCAAGATGACCGGAATGAGCCGCGACGATTACCGCGCCATGATGCTCGCGGGCGGGCGGTCGATCGAAGGCAACCGTTACAAGTCGGAATGGGAAAAGAAGTAATGGCGAAGATTATTGCAGGAGTCGGCTGTTCGCACGTGCCCGCCATTGGCGTGGCCATGGACACCGGCATTACCGACCAGCCCTATTGGCAGCCCGTCTTCAAGGGGTTCGAGTTCTCGCGGAAATGGATGGAAGAGCACAAGCCCGACGTCATTTTCCTCGTCTACAACGACCATTGCACCGCATTCGACGCATCGTGCATTCCAACCTTTGCGCTCGGCTGCGCGGCGGAATTCCAGCCCGCCGATGAGGGCTGGGGTCCGCGCCCTGTTCCCGTCGTCAGGGGCCACCAGAAGCTTGCCAGCCACATCGCGCAATCGGTCATTCTCGACGAGTTCGACCTTACCATCATGAACGAGATGGAGGTCGACCACGGCCTGACCGTGCCGCTGTCGGTGATGTTCGGCGAGCGCGGACCGGACGACGAATGGCCATGCCAGGTCATCCCGCTCGCGGTCAATGTGGTGCAGTACCCGGCGCCGACGGGCAACCGTTGCTACAATCTCGGCAAGGCGATCCGCAGGGCGATAGAGAGCTATCCGGAAGACCTCAAGGTCATGGTGTTCGGCACCGGTGGCATGTCGCACCAGCTCCAGCACGAGCGCGCCGGCCTGATCAATCCCGAATTCGACAAGCGGTTCCTCGACCTCCTGACCGAAGATCCGGTCACCGGGTCGAAGATTTCCCATGTCGAATATCTGCGCGAATCCGGGTCCGAAGGGATCGAGATGGTCATGTGGTACGTGATGCGCGGCGCGCTGAACGACGACGTCAAGGAAGTCCACCGCCATTATCACGTCCCCGCCTCCAACACGGCGGTCGGACACATCATTCTCGAAAACCTGTAGGGGAGACGTTTCATGCGGATTTGCGTAGCGGGCGCGTATGGCGCGTTCGGCATCAAGCATCTCGACGCGCTGGCCAATATCGACGGGGTGGAAGTCACCTCCGTGATGGGCCCGACGAAGGACAAGATCGAGGCGTTGGCCAAGGAGCGCGGCATCCGGCATGCGGGAACGACGCTCGAGGACTGCCTGGCGCAGGACGATGTCGATGCGGTGATCCTGTCGACGCCAACGCAGATGCACGCCGACCAGGCGGTCGCCTGCATGGAGGCCGGCAAGCATGTGCTGGTCGAGATTCCGATGGCCGACAGCCTGGCGGATTCCATTCGCGTCGTGGAGAAACAGAAGGAGACAGGGCTGGTGGCGATGGCCGGCCAGGTGCGCCGCTTCAACCCGTCCCACCAGTGGATCCACAACAAGATCGTCGCCGGCGAGTTGAAGGTCCAGCAGATGGACGTCCAGACCTATTTCTTTCGCCGCACCAACTCAAACGCCAAGGGCGAACCGCGGTCGTGGACCGACCACCTGTTGTGGCACCACGCCTGCCACACGGTCGACCTGTTCCAGTACCAGACCGGGGAAACCTGCACCGAGGCGTTTGGCCTGCAGGGGCCGATCCATCCGGACCTCGGCATCGCCATGGACATGTCGATCGGCATGAAGGTGCCGTCGGGCGCGATCTGCACCCTGTCATTGTCGTTCAACAACAACGGACCGTTCGGAACCTTCTTCCGCTACATCTGCGACAACGGCACCTACATCGCTCGCTATGACGACCTGTTCGACGGCTATGACAAGTCGGTCGACCTTTCCGGCGTCGCGGTGTCGAACAACGGCATCGAGCTGATCGACCGCGAATTCGTGTCGGCGATCACCGAAGGCCGCGAGGCAAACGGATCGGTCGCCCAGGTTCTGGGCGCGATGGAAACCCTCGACAGGATCGAGCGCTCGTTGCGCTGATCGCATCGTCCTTTTTAACCGGAATACGCCCGCGTTTCAGGCAAGCGCGGGCATTTCCATGTGTTCCCGGCGCGCAAACCACCGTGCTCTCCCATTGAGCGTCGTCAATTACTTCCCCCCTGTTTCCGGCTTGATTTGAAACGTGCGCATCGGTCGCATGTCATGCATGCAATAATAGCAATATATTGTATGCGAGGCAGCGTAACTGCTGTTTTGGGAGCAATAACAATCAAGGGAGACCATCATGGCGCATGTCGTCGTTTTGGGTGCCGGACTGGGCGGGGCCATCATGGCCTACGAGATGAAGGACCAATTGCGCAAGGAAGACACGATCACGGTCGTGACCAAGGATCCGATCTACCATTTCGTGCCCTCCAACCCCTGGGTCGCGGTCAAATGGCGGACGCGCGACGCGGTTCAGGTCGATCTCGCGCCGGTCTTCAAGCGCAAGGGCATCGGTTTCAAGCCGGTTGCCGCCAAGAAGGTCGATCCTGAGAACAACTGCCTGCATCTCGAAGACGGTAGCCAGGTCGATTACGACTACCTGATCATCGCCACCGGCCCCGAGCTCGCCTTCGACGAGATCGAGGGGCTTGGACCGTTCGGCGGCCACACCCAGTCGATCTGCCATGTCGACCACGCTGAAAACGCGTCGGTCGCGTTCGAGGAATTCTGCAAGGATCCCGGTCCGATCATCGTCGGCGCCGTCCAGGGCGCGTCCTGCTTCGGCCCGGCCTATGAGTTCCTGTTCATCCTCGAAACCGAACTGCGCCGCCGCAAGATCCGCGATAAGGTGCCGATGACCTTTGTCACCTCCGAACCCTATATCGGCCATCTTGGCCTCGACGGGGTCGGCGACACCAAGGGGCTGCTCGAGTCCGAGATGCGCGATCACCATATCAAGTGGATGACCAGCACCAAGGTGAAGAAGGTCGAGGACGGCAAGATGCATGTCGAGCAGATTGCCGACGACGGATCGGTTGCCGCCGAGAAGGAGCTTCCCTTCAAGTTCTCGATGATGCTGCCGGCCTTCCGCGGCATTGCCGCGGTGCGGGACATCGAGGGCCTGGTCAATCCGCGCGGCTTCATCCTGGTCGACGAGCATCAGCGCAACAAGAAATACACAAACGTCTTCTCCGTCGGCGTATGCATCGCCATTCCGCCGACCGGGCCGACGCCCGTCCCCTGCGGAGTGCCGAAAACCGGGTTCATGATCGAATCGATGGTGACGGCGACGGCCAAGAATATCGGCGCCCTGCTGCGTGGCAGGGAACCGAAGGAAACCGGTTCGTGGAACGCCGTCTGCCTCGCCGATTTCGGCGACTCGGGCGTCGCCTTCGTGGCCCAGCCGCAGATCCCACCGCGCAACGTCAACTGGTCGTCGTCGGGCAAGTGGGTGCACCACGCCAAGGTGGCCTTCGAGAAATACTTCCTGCGCAAGATGCGTAAGGGCACCAGCGAAACGCTTTACGAGAAGGCGATGCTCGACATGCTCGGCATCAACAAGCTCAAGGAATCGGCATAGGTTGCCGGTCTGAAGCGAATGCAAATGATGGCGGGGCTTCGGCCCCGCCATTTTCACATGTCCATCCGGAAGAGGCGGGGTCAGGCCGGCTGGCCGGCCAGATGGCGCTTGATGATGGCGGTCAGCCTGCGATGGACATGGGTGTGGCGGTTGCGCAGATGCGCCGCGACATAGATCGGTTGGGCGATCGGGGCGACCCCGCTCACTTTCCTGAATGTACCGCCGCCGACCATTTCGTCGGCCGACTCGTCGAGCACGAAGGCCGATCCGCCGAGCGCGGTAAGCAACCCGCAAATCGCCGTGTTCAGGCCACTGGCGACCGGTGCTGCCGACAGGCCGGGCAGAAGGTCCCGGTGCGCCTTGTCGAAAGCGGCGGAGTAGTTGGCCCGGATATAGCGGTCGACCGACACGTCGCCGATATGCGCGGCCTCGGTGGAAATCATCGCATAGCTGATTTCGCCGGCGCTTTCGTAGCTCACGTCGGTCATGTGGCGCGGCGTGAACATGACCGCGAGATCGAGGTCGCCCGCCAGCACGTCGGCGCCCATCTGGTTGGAATAGTCCACCTCCACATAGATGGAGGCTTCGGGCAGGGCCGTGCGAATGTCCAGAACCCATTCGCCGATGTGATTGGCGGCGAGGTCGGCTTGGATGCCGATGCGCAGGGCCCGGTCGAAGACACCGGCATCGGCGACGGCGCGCCGCGCCTCGTTCCATTCGTGACGCAGGCTCAGCGCATGGCCCAGGAAACGCTGTCCGGCCGCGGTTGCGCGCGTCCCTGCGCGGCTGCGCATGAAAAGCTTCCGGCCCAGTTGCGATTCGAGCGCCGCGATCCGGTTCGACACCGCGGACTGGGTGATTCCGAGCCGCTCCGCCGTGCGGTTGAAGCTCGTCGTCTCCATCAGGTCGAGAAAGGTTTCGATATATTCCGGTTGCATGGTCACCTCCGGCCTTCGGCAACCTAATCGAAATTGTCGATTAATAAAGACGAAATCTGCGAATTGAAGATCGTCGATTCCGCCCCGATAATCGCCGCAAATCAGGGAGGAGGAGCGCCTTGGCAGATCTACCGTCACAGGCACGCGTGGTCATCATCGGCGGCGGCGCGGTCGGCGCTTCGGCGCTCTATCACTTGGTGAAAGCCGGCTGGACCGACAGCGTCCTGTTGGAAAAGAACGAGCTGACCGCCGGTTCGACCTGGCATGCCGCCGGCAATGTGCCGACTTTCTCGTCATCTTGGTCGATCATGAACATGCAGCGCTATTCCGCCGAACTGTACCGCCAGCTTGGCGACCTCGTCGACTATCCGATGAACTACCACGTTACCGGGTCCGTCCGGCTCGGCCATTCGCGCGAACGGCTGCAGGAGTTTCAGCGCGTTGTCGGCATGGGCCGTTTCCAGGGCATGGATCTCGACATTCTTTCGCCCGACGAAATCCGCTCGCGCTACCCCTTCGCCGAAACCCATGACCTGACCGGCGCGCTCTACGATCCCTATGACGGGGACATCGATCCGGCGCAACTGACCCAGGCTCTGGCCAAGGGCGCGCGCGATATGGGTGCAAGGGTCATCCGGTTCTGTCCGGTCACGGCGGTTCGTCGTCACAACGATCAATGGATCCTGACGACGCCCCAAGGCGAGATCGCCTGCGAATTCGTGGTCAATGCGGCCGGCTACTACGCGCGTGAAGTCGGCGCGATGTTCGGCCGCGACGTGCCGATGATGGTGATGAGCCATCAATACATGCTGTTCGACGAGATCCCCGAGCTCGCCGCCTGGTCGAAGGAGGCGGGGCACAAGCTGCCGCTGCTGCGCGATGTCGACAGTTCGTACTACCTGCGCCAGGAAAAATCCGGCATGAATCTCGGCCCCTACGAGCGCAACTGCAAGGCGCACTGGGTCGACGCATCCGATCCGATGCCGGACGATTTCTCGTTCCAGCTGTTCCCCGACGATCTCGACCGGCTCGAATGGTACATCAACGATGCGGTCGGGCGCGTGCCCATCCTCGGCACGGCCGGCCTGGCCAAGACGATCAACGGCCCGATCCCTTACGCGCCCGACGGCAATCCGCTGATCGGGCCGATGCCGGGCGTGCCCAACGCGTTCGAGGCCTGCGTCTTCACCTTCGGCATCTGCCAGGCCGGCGGCGCCGGCAAGGTGCTCGCCGAGTGGGTCACGGAAGGCGAAACCGAGTGGGACATGTGGTCGTGCGATCCGCGCCGCTTCACTGCCTTTGCCGATCACGACTACTGCGTGGCCAAGGGCAGGGAGGTCTACGGCCACGAATACGCGATGCATTTCCCCCACCATGCCTGGCCGGCCGGTCGCGGCAGGAAGCTGTCGCCGGTCCATGACCGGATCGAGGCGCTCGGCGGCCAGTTCGGCGCCTATAACGGTTGGGAGCGCGCCAACTGGTTCGCGCAGCCGGGCGACGACACGTCGGAAGCCGGGACCCAAACCTGGGAACGCGAGGGGCCATGGTTCGCCCGCGTGCGCGAGGAATGTCTGGCGGTACGCGACGCGGCCGGTATTCTCGATCTGCCGGGCTTCTCGCGGTTCAACCTCGAAGGCGCCGGCGCCGCCGACTGGCTGGAGAAGCAGATCACGGGCGTCGTGCCGAAGCCCGGCCGCATCGGCCTTGCCTATTTCGCCGATGAACGCGGCCGCATCGTCACCGAGATGTCGATCGTGCGCCATCGCGAGGACGTGATGACGCTGATCACCGCAGCCGCCGCGCAATGGCACGACTACGAGCTTCTGAAATCGCGGCTTCCCGCCGGCTCGGGGATCGAACTGATCGAAGAGACCGACGCCTATACGACGCTGATCCTGGCCGGCCCGAAATCGCGCGAGATTCTTTCGGCCGTTTGCGACGCCGACCTGTCGCGCCCCTGGCTCACCCACCAGACGAGCCACTTCGCCGGGCAATTCGTCAATTTGATCCGCGTGTCCTTCGCCGGCGAACTGGGCTGGGAGGTCCACTGTGCCGTCGATGGTATGCCGCCGGTCTTTGACGCGATCATGGCTGCTGGCGCTCCTCACGGGCTGAAGCCCTTCGGCATGTTCGCGCTCGACAGCCTGCGCCTCGAAAAAGGCTACCGGACATGGAAGGGCGACCTCTCGACCGACTATACGGTCCTGCAGGGTGGGCTCGCGCGCTTCGTCAGATGGGACAAGCCGGATTTCGTCGGTAAGGCCGCGCTGGAGCGTGAGAAACAGGCCGGCCCCTCGAAGCGGTTCGTGACGCTGGTCGTCGATGCCGGCGCCTGCGACGCGCCATACATGTCGACGCTTTGGCATGACGGCAGGATCGTCGGCGAGACGACGTCGGGCGGCTGGGGCCACCGGATCGGGAAATCGGTTGCGCTTGGCGTGGCGCGCAGCGATTCTGCCGTTCCAGGAACCATCCTCGAGGTCGAGATCTTCGGCGAGCGCTTCCCCGCCACCGTGCAGGAGGATAGGCCGTTGTGGGATCCGGGCAATGAAAGATTGCGGGCATGAACATACCCGCAACAATGTCGGGCGTCCTGCTAACCGGCCATGGTGGGCCGGAAAAGCTTGTCTGGAGCGATGCGATACCCGTTCCGGAACCGGGACCGGGGCAAGTGCTGGTCAAGGTTCTGGCGGCCGGCGTCAACAACACCGATATCAACACGCGTATCGGCTGGTATTCCTCTGACGTCACAGGCGGCACGGACGATGTCGGCGATGCTGCCGGAATCGAGGAAGGCGGCTGGGGCGGCGCGTTGGATTTTCCGCGCATCCAGGGCGGCGATCTCTGCGGCGAGGTCGTGGCGCTCGGGCCCGGAGTCACCGGGATTGCCAAGGGCGCCCGCGTCACCAGCCAGATCAACATCCCGCGGCCCACGCTCGAAAACCCCAATGCCTTCATCGCGCTCGGTTCGGAAGTGGATGGTTGCTTCGCGCAATATTGCGTCCTCGAGGCCGGCGAGATTTTCGATGTTTCGCCGTCGCCGCTCTCCGACGTGGAGATCGCCGCGATGCCCTGTGCCCATGGCACCGCGTGGAATCTGCTAACGCGGGCCGGCGCGACGGCCGGTCAGGCCGTTCTGGTCACCGGCGCATCGGGTGGTGTTGGCCTCGCGGCCGTGCAACTGGCGAACCATCTTGGCGCCGTGGTAACGGGGCTGGCCTCACCGGCGAAGAGGGACACCGTGCTGGCAGCCGGAGCGACAGAAGTCTGGCCGCGCGACCGCATACCGGACGAGGATGCGTTCGATGCCGTGATCGACGTGGTCGGCGGTCCCGGCTGGTCCGGCCTGATCCGGGCTTTGAAACCTGGCGGCCACTACGCGGTTTCCGGAGCAATCGCCGGGCCGATAGTCGAAGCGGATTTGCGCGACATCTACCTGCGCGACATCACCATCCACGGTTGTTCCTTCATGGCGAAAGAGGTGTTCAAGCGACTCATCGCATTGATGAATCTTGGCGCGATACGTCCGCATATCGCCAGGACCTATCCGCTTCGGCTCATCTCGGAGGCGCAGGAAGATTTCCTGACGAAAGCCTTTCCGGGAAAACTCGTCCTCCTGCCATGGGAAAACGGCAATGGTTGATATCCCCGCCCGCGCCCGCGTCGTCATCATCGGCGGCGGCGTCTCCGGTTGCTCGGTCGCCTATCACCTGGCGAAACTCGGCTGGACCGACATCGTGCTGCTGGAGCGCAAGCAGCTGACCAGCGGCACGACCTGGCATGCCGCCGGCCTGATCGGCCAGTTGCGCGCGACCGCCAACATGACCCGCCTCGCAAAATATTCGGCCGATCTCTATGTCCGTCTCGAGGACGAAACCGGGGTCGCCACCGGCATGCGCCAGAACGGGTCGATCTCGGTGGCCCTGACGGTCGAGCGCAAGGAGGAACTCCTGCGCGGCGCCTCGATGGCCCGCGCCTACGGCGTCGATGCCGAGGAGATTTCGCCGTCGGACGCGAAGGACCGCTACCCGCTGCTCAATGTCGAGGATGTCGAGGGCGCGGTGTTCATCGCCAAGGACGGCCAGGCCGACCCGGCCAATATCGCCTTGGCATTGGCAAAGGGCGCCCGCCAGATGGGCGCTAAGATCTTCGAGAACGTGAAGGTCACCGCCATCCATCAGGCCGAAGGCCGCGTCGCCGGCGTCATCGCCCTCGATGCCGACGGCGCCGAACACGCGATCACCTGTGACCACATCGTCAATTGCGCCGGCATGTGGGCACACCAGATCGGTGCGATGGCCGGCGTACCGGTGCCGCTGCATGCCTGCGAACATTTCTACATCGTCACCGAGCCGATCCCGGCGCTGACGCAATTGCCGGTGTTGCGCGTGCCGGACGAATGCGCCTACTACAAGGAGGACGCCGGCAAGATCCTGCTCGGCGCCTTCGAGCCGGTCGCCAAGCCATGGGGCATGGGCGGCATTCCCGACGATTTCTGTTTCGACCAGCTGCCCGAGGATTTCGATCATTTCGAGCCGATCCTGGAAAAGGCGGTCAACCGCATGCCGGTGCTGGCCGAGACCGGCATCCACACCTTCTTCAACGGGCCGGAGAGCTTCACCCCCGACGACCGCTACTATCTCGGCGAAGCCGCCCAGCTCGGCAATTACTGGCTCGCCTGCGGCTACAATTCGATCGGCATCCAGTCGTCCGGCGGCGCCGGCATGGCGCTGGCCCAGTGGATGGAGGACGGCGAGCCGCCCTTCGACCTGTGGGATGTCGACCACCGCCGCGTGCAGCCGTTCCAGGCCAACCGCACCTATCTGAAGGCGCGAGTCAGCGAAACGCTCGGCCTGCTCTATGCCGACCATTTTCCCTATCGCCAGCCGGAAACCGCGCGCGGCGTGCGCCGTTCGCCGCTCCACGGCCATCTTGACGCGCGCGGCGCCGTGTTTGGCGAAATGGCCGGCTGGGAACGCGCCAACTGGTTCGCCCGCCCGGACCAGGAGCGCGAATACCGCTATTCGTGGCGGCGGCAGAACTGGTTCGCCAACCAGCGCGAGGAGCACCTGGCGGTGCGCAACGCCGTCGGCCTTTTCGACATGACCTCGTTCGGCAAGATCCGCGTCGAGGGCCGCGACGCCTGTGCAGTCCTGCAACGCCTGTGCGGCAATGATGTCGACGTCGAACCGGGGCGGATCGTCTACACGCAGATGCTCAACGAGCGGGGCGGCATCGAGAGCGACCTGACCGTGACCAGGCTGTCTGAGACCGCCTTCCTTCTGGTCGTGCCCGGCGCGACGCTGCAGCGCGATCTCGCCTGGCTGCGGCGCCATCTCGGCGACGCCTTCGCCGTCGTCACCGACGTCACGGCGGGTGAGGCGGTGCTCGCCGTCATGGGCCCCAATTCCCGCGCCCTGCTGCAGGCGGTCAGCCCGAACGACTTCTCCAACGCGGCGCATCCGTTCGGCACCGCCCGCGAGATCGAGATCGGCATGGGGCTCGCCCGCGCCCATCGCGTCACCTATGTCGGCGAACTCGGCTGGGAGCTCTATGTCTCGTCCGACCAGGCCGCGCATGTGTTCGAGACGCTTGAGGACGCCGGCGCCGGCCACGGGCTGAAACTGTGCGGCCTGCACACGCTCGACTCCTGCCGCATCGAGAAGGCGTTCCGTCATTTCGGCCACGACATCACCGACGAGGACCACGTGCTCGAGGCCGGTCTCGGCTTCGCGGTCAGGACCGGAAAGGACGACTTCATCGGCCGCGATGCCGTGCTGCGCAAGAAGGAAGAGGGCCTCGCCCGCCGGCTCGTGCAGTTCAAACTGGATGATCCCGACCCGCTGCTCTACCACCACGAGCCGCTGCTCCGCGATGGCAAGATCGTGTCGTACATCACCTCGGGCAATTACGGCCATCGTCTCGGCGGTGCGATCGGCCTCGGCTACGTGCCGTGCGTCGGCGAGAGCGCTGGCGACGTGCTCGCCTCCCGCTACGAGATCGAGATCGCCGGCCGGCGCTTTGCTGCGCAGGCCTCGCTGCAGCCGCTCTACGATCCCAAAGCCGAAAGGGTACGCACATGAGCCTCGCCAGGCGTCACGAGGAATTCTGGAACCTCCACCAGTCGGGCTGTTTCGTCATTCCCAATCCCTGGGACATGGGCTCGGCGCGGATGATGGCCGCGCTCGGCGCCAAGGCGCTGGCGACCACCTCGGCCGGTTTCGCCTTCACGCTCGGCCGGCCCGACATGGGCGGCGTCAGCCGCGACGAGGCGCTGGCCCATGCCGAGCAGATCGTCGCCGCCACGCCATTGCCGGTCAGCGGCGACTTCGAAAATGGCTTTGCCGACGATCCCGACGGCGTCGCCGAAACCGTCCACCTGGCGCGCGATGCCGGGCTGTCCGGCTGTTCGATCGAAGACACCCGAATGGTCGAAGGCAATCCTGCCTATGAGTTCGACCTCGCCGTCGAGCGTATAAATGCCGCCAGTGCCGCCGCGCGGTCGCTCACCGGCCCCTTCGTGCTGTGCGCCCGCGCCGACGGCGTGATGAACGGATCCTACGGCCTCGACGAGGCGATCCGCCGCATCCGGGCCTTCGAGCGAGCCGGCGCCGACCTGCTTTACATACCGCTGGTGCCAGACGTCGCGGCTTTGGCGCGTGTTGTCGCCTCAGTCGAAAAACCGGTCAACGCTCTTGCCGCCGGCGCGGTGGCGGCGATGACCGTGCCGGAGATCGCGACGGCGGGCGTGCGGCGCATTTCGGTCGGTTCCCAGGTTGCGCGGTTGACGCACCGTGCGATCCGCGACGCGGTGCGCGGCATGCTGGACGATGGCAATTTCACTTCATTCCGCGATTCGATGAAGGGCGGCGACGTCGACGCGCTGCTGATCGCGGGCGCAGCCAGGGACAACGCCCATGACTGAAGCCATCCAGGACACTTCGCGCCGCCGTGCGGGCGGTCGCGCCGGGCGCATCGCGGTTCGCTCCGCGCCGCTCGCGGAAAACCTGAGGCCGGTCCGTCCCGGCCTGAGCGGCGGCCAGTACACCCCGCTGACCGATGCCGCCGTCCGGCGCATCCACGAAGCCGCGCTCGATGCGCTGGAGCAGATCGGCCTCAGTCAGGCGCCTGACTCCGGAATCGAGGCGATGACCCGCGCCGGCGCCGTTCTCGGCGACGATGGAAGGTTGCGGTTCCCGCGCGGGCTGGTCGAGGACATGCTCGCGGTCGCCGCCCGCGACATCACCCTTCATGGCCGCGATCAAAGGCACGACCTCCATCTGTCCGGTACGAAGGTCCATTTCGGTACCGCCGGTGCGGCTGTTCACGTCGTCGATGTCGAGACGAACGAATACCGCGAGTCGACGGCGCGCGACCTCTATATCGCCGCGCAACTGACCGATGCGCTCGAAAATGTCCACTTCTTCCAGCGCCCGATGGTCTGCCGCGATATTGCCGACAATTACGAGATGGACGTCAATACGCTCTACGCGTCCTGCGCCGGCACCACCAAGCATGTCGGCACGAGTTTTTCCGATCCGTCCCATGTAAAGGGTTGCTTCGACCTGCTCCACATGATCGCCGGCGGCGAGGACAAATGGCGTGCGCGGCCGTTTGTCTCCAACTCGAACTGCTTCGTCGTGCCGCCGATGAAATTCGCCACGGAAAGCTGCCAGGCCATGGAAGCCTGCATCCGCGGCGGCATGCCGGTGCTGCTGTTGTCGGCGGGTCAGGCCGGCGCCACCGCGCCCGCACCACTGGCGGCCGCGATCGTGCAGGCGGTCGCGGAATGCCTGGCGGGCGTCATTTATGTCAATGCGATCAGTCCCGGCCACCCTGCGGTCTTCGGCACCTGGCCGTTCGTCTCCGACCTGCGCTCGGGCGCGATGTCAGGCGGGTCGGGCGAGCAGGCGCTGCTGACGGCCGGTTGCGCCCAGATGCACCGCTTCTACGGCTTGCCGGGCGGCGCCGCCGCCGGCATCGCCGACGCCAAGCTGCCCGACATGCAGGCTGGCTGGGAGCAGGCGATCTCCAACGTCATGGCCGGACTTTCAGGCCTCAACATGGTCTACGAGGCGGTCGGCATGCATGCTTCGCTGCTCGGCTTCTGCATGGAGTCGCTGGTCCTCGGCGACGACATGCTCGGCCAAGTGCTGCGCTGCGTGCGCGGCATTGACGTCACCGAGGACTCGGTCTCTATCGAGACCATGCGCCAGGTCTGCCTAGACGGCCCCGGCCACTATCTCGGTCATGCCCAGACGCTCGGCCTGATGCAGTCGGAATATGTCTACCCGGCCGTCGCCGACCGGATGAGCCCGAAGGAATGGGCCGAGGTCGGCAAGCCGGACCTGATCACCAGGGCGATCGAGCGAAAGAACCGCATCCTGGCGCAGTCGAGAGCTCCATTGATCGATCGGGAAATCGACGGCGCGATCCGCAAGGCCTTCGCCATCCATGTGTAATGGGCGGGGCCAAAAGAAAATTGTCCCCGCCCCTGCGCGGCCTTTTGCTTGGCCCGTCGCCCTTGCGCGAACCGGTCCGGACCGGAGGCCAGGGAGGCTGGCGGTTACCTCCCGCTCCGGGTCGGTTCCGGAAGTCCGAGGGCCCGCGACCGGCCAGACTGCGGGACAGCGGTCGGCGGGGCACGGCGGACACGCCTATTACGCACCAACAGAGTGGCACGGACAACGCGCCCGCTTCCCATCAACCATTCAATGGCCAGACGAAAAGCGCGCGTGGTAACGACAAGGTGCACCTTGCCTGAAGGACCCCGGCCGCACCGACGCCTTCGGGAAGCTTTCCTGTCACATATCCGCGGGATAGTCTGGCTAAAACCGGTCAAAGGAATTGGAGTGCCGCATGAACGAAGACAAAACCACCGCGGGTGCGAAGGACTGGCTGGAAGCGGAGCTTGAGGACACGCTCGACGAGGACTACGAACTCGAACTGGAGGACTCGGTCCTGTCGCTGGAAATCAAGAAGATCTACCAGCGCACCCATGGCGAGACGCTGCCGCGGCGCGACTATTTCCGCTCCCTGCTCGGCCTGCAGGCGGAACTGATCAAGCTTCAGGACTGGGTCGTGCACCACCGCAAGAAGGTCGTCGTGCTGTTCGAGGGCCGCGACTCCGCAGGCAAGGGCGGCGTCATCAAGCGGATCACGCAGCGGCTCAATCCGCGCGTCGTTCGCGTCGTCGCGCTGCCCGCGCCGTCCGACCGCGAGAAGACGCAATGGTACTTCCAGCGCTATGTGCCCCATTTGCCGGCCGGCGGCGAAATCGTTCTTTTCGATCGCTCCTGGTACAACCGGGCCGGTGTCGAGCGCGTCATGGGGTTCGCGACGAAGGCCCAGGTCGATCAGTTCTTCAACGACGTGCCCGAATTCGAG
Source organism: Zhengella sp. (assembly GCA_050304175.1). Classification (GTDB taxonomy): domain Bacteria; phylum Pseudomonadota; class Alphaproteobacteria; order Rhizobiales; family Rhizobiaceae; genus JAIOIW01. The sequence goes on from JBNLDE010000170.1 coordinate 22,082, forward strand.
CGCATGCTGGCGCGCGATGATATCCACCTGGTCAAATACTGGTTCTCGATCACGGACGAGGAACAGCAGATGCGCTTCCTGATGCGCATTCACGATCCGCTCAAGCAGTGGAAACTGTCGCCGATGGACCTGCAGTCGCGGGTTCGCTGGGAACAGTACACCAAGGCCAAGGAGGAAATGTTCGCGCGGACCAACATTCCAGAAGCGCCTTGGTACATCGTCGAGGGCAATGACAAGAAGCGCGCCCGGCTGAACTGCATGGCCCACCTGCTGTCGCTATTCCCCTACGAAGAGGTGCCCGGCGAGGATGTGACCCTGCCCGAACGGGTGTTCAACCCCGACTACGAGCGCGCCGTGCTGCCGCGCGAACTTTACGTGCCGCAGAAATATTGAGGCGGGGCTTCGGCCGCCCCGCCCTCAGGGCCATTCCCGCTGATGCCCGGCTGCGGCCAGGCGCGCCGCGCCCTAGCCATTGACCGCCATCGCCTCGACCGGTGGACAGGTGCAGACCAAGTTGCGATCGCCATAGACATTGTCGATCCGGCTGACCGGCGGCCAGTATTTCGTCGCCGGTGCCATCCCCCCCGGAAAGGCCGCGGTCTCGCGGCTGTAGGGATGGGGCCAGTCCGACGCCGTCGCGTCCTCGACCGTGTGCGGTGCGTTGACGAGCGGATTGTCGTCAGCCGGCCAATCGCCCGACTTCACCCGTCCGGCTTCGCCATGGATGGCGATCATCGCGTCGCAAAACCTGTCGAGTTCGCGCAGCGGTTCCGATTCGGTCGGCTCGACCATCAGCGTCCCTGCGACCGGCCACGACATGGTCGGCGCATGGAAGCCGTAGTCGATCAGCCGCTTGGCGATGTCGTCCACGGTGATCCCGGCGCTTTCCTTGAGCACCCGCGTGTCGAGAATGCATTCATGCGCGACGCGGTTCTTGCGGCCCTTGTAGAGTACCGGATAGGCGCCTTCGAGGCGCTTGGCGATGTAGTTGGCCGACAGGATCGCGACCTCGCTCGCCTGCTTCAGCCCGTCGGCGCCCATCATGCGGATATACATCCAGGTGATCGGCAGGATCGAGGCGCTGCCATAGGGTGCGGCCGCGACCGCGTGGTCGCTGCCGTCCGACACGTGCCCCGGCAGGAAGGGAGCCAAATGCGCTCTGACCCCGATCGGTCCGACGCCGGGCCCGCCGCCACCATGCGGAATGGCGAAGGTCTTGTGCAGGTTCATGTGGCAGACATCGGCGCCGAAGTCGCCGGGCCGGGCGAGCCCGACCATGGCATTGAGATTGGCGCCGTCGAGATAGACCTGGCCGCCCTGCGCGTGGACGGTATCGCAGATCAGGCGGGCGCCCTGCTCGAACACGCCGTGGGTCGACGGATAGGTCAGCATCAGGGCGGCGAGGCGCGGCCCGTATTCGGCCGCCTTGGCCTCGAGGTCGGCGAGATCGATGTCGCCGGTCGAGGTGCAGGCGACGACCACGACGTCGAGCCCGGCCATGTGGGCGCTTGCCGGATTGGTGCCGTGGGCGGAGGAGGGGATCAGGCAGATCGTGCGTTCGCCCTGTCCGCGCGACTGGTGGTAGCGCCTGATCGCCATCAGCCCGGCGAACTCGCCCTGGCTGCCCGCGTTGGGCTGCAGCGAGACGGCGTCGAGCCCGGTGATCTCGCCGAGCCAGGCCTCGAGCTGGGCGAACATCGCCTCGTAGCCGGCGGCGTGTTTTTGCGGCGCGAAGGGGTGCATGTTGGCGACGTTGTCCCAGCCGACGGGCATCAGCTCGGCTGCGGCGTTCAGCTTCATGGTGCACGAGCCAAGCGGGATCATGGCCCGGTCGAGCGCCAGGTCCTTGTCGGCCAGGCTGCGCAGGAACCGCATCATTTCGGTTTCGGAGCGGTTGGCGTGAAACACCGGCTGGGTCAGGAAGTGGGCGGAATCGCGCACATCGGGCAGCGCGCTGCCAGCCAGTTCGGGCGCGGTTGCGGCAAACAGGGTGGCGAGCGCGTCGAGGTCGCCCTCGGTCGAGGTTTCGTCGAAGGCGATCGACACGCGATCCTCGTCGATCACGCGAAGCAGCCGGCCCGTCTCGGCAGCCTCGGCGGCCCTGGCCGCGGCAAGGCCCGGGACCGTTACGGTCACCGTGTCGAAGAAATGCGCGCCGGCCAGCGGATGCCCGGCCGATTGCAGCGCGGCTGCGAAACGCGCGGCGCGCTCGTGCACCTGCGATGCGATCGCGCGCAGCCCGTCCGGCCCGTGCCAGATCGCGTAGGCCGCCGCCATGTTGGCCAGCAGCGCCTGGGCGGTGCAGATGTTCGACGTCGCCTTTTCGCGCCGGATGTGCTGTTCGCGGGTTTGCAGCGCCAGCCGGTAGCCGGGCCGTCCCTTGCTGTCGATCGATTCGCCGACGAGCCGGCCAGGCATCAGCCGGGTCAGGGCGTCGGAGACCGCCATGTAGGCAGCATGCGGCCCGCCATAGCCCATCGGTACGCCATAGCGCTGCATCGATCCGACCGCGATGTCGGCGCCCCATTTGGCGGGCGCTTCCAGCAGCGCGAGCGCCAGCGGATCGGCCACAGCCACCACCAGCGCGCCGGCCGCCTTGGCCGCCGCGATCGTCGCGCCATGATCGCCATAGACGCCGTAGGTGTCGGGCCAGGCTACGATCAGCGCCGCTACCGTGGCATCGACCGTTTCGGCGATCTCGATGTCGAAAGCCTGTCCGCGTGTTGCGACCACGTCGCGGGTCTGCGGGTGCAGTTCGCCGGCAACGACAATGCGGTTGCGCTTCTCGCGATGATGGCGGAAGGCGATGCCGACGGCTTCGGCGACCGCCGTCGCCTCGTCGAGCAGCGAGGCGGACGCCACCGGCAGCCCCGTCAGTTCCGAAACCAGCGTCTGGAAGTGGAACAGCATTTCCAGACGGCCCTGGCTGATCTCCGGCTGGTAGGGCGTGTAGGCCGTGTACCAGGCCGGGTTCTCGAACAGGTTGCGCTGGATGACCGGCGGTACGTGGCAGCCATGATAGCCTTGGCCGATGAAGCTCTTCATCACCGTGTTGTGCGCCATCAGGGCGGCAAACTCGGTCAGCGCCTCGTCTTCGCTTGCCGCCGGCGGCAGGTCGAGCGCGCGGTCGAGCCGGATCGATGCAGGCACCGTCTCGGAGATCAACGTCTCCATCGACGGCAGTCCCAGAGCGGCCAGCATCGCGCGAGCGTCCTTCTCGGACGGGCCGATATGGCGGTCGGAAAATCGTGTCGCGGTCATGTTCGCCTCAATCAACCATTGCCTGGTAAGCCGCCCGGTCCATCAGCGCATCGAGCTGGCCGGCGTCGGAGAGTTTCAGCTTGAACAGCCACCCGTTGCCTTCGGCAGCCGAATTGACCAGCGCCGGATCGCCGGTCAGCGTGTCGTTGACCGCGGTGATCTCGCCGGACACCGGCGCGTAGACGTCGGATGCGGCCTTGACCGATTCGACGACGACTGCTTCTTCGCCCTTGGCGACGGTTCGGCCGACTTCGGGCAGTTCGATGAACACCAGGTCGCCCAACTGCTCCTGCGCATAGTTGGTGATCCCGACCGTGGCGGTGTCGCCTTCGACGCTGATCCATTCGTGGTCTTCGGTGTAGTAGGTCTTGCTCACGGTCAGTTTCCTTTTGAGCTGCGTTTCTGGACAAAGGGCAGTTTGGCGACGCGCATGGCGACCGGCTTGCCGCGCACTTCCGCGGCCAGTTCGGTGCCGGGAGTGGCGAGGCCGGCCGGCACGTAGCCCATCGCGACCGGGTGACCGGCCGACGGGCCGAAGCCGCCGGATGTGACGCGGCCGGCCGGTGCGCCGTCAGGCGTCGTGAGCGTGGCGCCGGCGCGGACCGGCTGACGCCCGTTGGCCTGCAACCCGACCCGCTTTTGCGCCGGCCCGGCGGTAATGATCGCGGCCAAGCGGGCGGCGCCGGCGTAGCCGCCGCCCTGGCGCAATCCCTTGGGGATCGCCCAGATCAGCCCGGCGCTGACCGGATCGGTCTCCTCGTCGAGATCCTGCCCGTAAAGGCAGAGCCCGGCCTCCAGTCGCAGGCTGTCGCGGGCGGCAAGGCCAATCCATTCGACGCGGGCATCGGCTGCGAGCTCCTCGGCAACGGCAGTCGCTTCTGCGACCGGCATCGCGATCTCGAATCCGTCCTCGCCCGTATAGCCCGAGCGGGTGAGGAACCAACCGGGTTTTGGTTCCATGCCAGACATGAACGTCATGGCCGAAACATCGTGGCCAAGGTCGGTCATGACGGCTTCCGCGGCCGGGCCCTGGAGCGCCAGAAACACACGCTCGAGCGGCTCGACGCGGCAGTCGCGGCCTTCGGCGAAGCTGTTCAGGCGCGCAATATCGACCGCCGCGCGCGATGCGTTCGCGACGATCATGAAACGATCCTCGGCAAGGCGCGTGACGATCAGGTCGTCGATCACCCCGGCATTGTCGTTGAGCAGGAAAGTGTATTTGCTGTGACCCACCGGCTGGATTGCCGCTTCGAGCGGACAGGCAGCGGAAAGCATTGCCGCGGCATCCGGTCCGGCGACTTCGACGAGTTGCATGTGCGAAATGTCGAACAGTCCCGCCTGCTCGCGCACATGCAGGTGTTCCTTGAGAACGCCCGGCGGATAGCTGAGCGGCATCGACCAGCCGGCAAACGGACCGAACTTGGCGCCGGCCGCCTCGTGCACGGCCTGCAAGGGAAGGGAATTGAGATCGTCGGTGGTTTCCACTCTGGCTCCTTCCGGCAACGAAACACCTCCAGCCGCTCATGCGGCCAGATGTGCCCCTCTGTCGGAAGCCTGAGAGACTCGCACCCCCGGAACCCTGTCGGGGACACTTACACCTTCGGCGCAGGGCATTTGCCCTGACTTTCCAGAGTGTCTTCGCCTGTCCGCGGTTCCTTTTGCCTGAGAGATTTCGGGCGATTTCCCCTTCGGCGGCTTCCCGTCAGGAAGCTCTCTCCCGCCAGACAGACCGGACCTCAACTGGGCCCGATGACGGAATCAGACATAGCGCGGAATGGTGGTGCTGTCACCTGCGGCGTTGGTTGTATTGCCCTATTTGCCCAACTCTATGGACCGGAGCCGTGCCGCCTCCACAGCGTCGCCGACAAGGTCCTTCAGCCGGTCGCCGCCCATCAGAACCTCGAGCGCAGCCGCGGTGGTTCCATTGGGGCTGGTTACCTGCTGGCGCAAGGTTGCCGGGGTCTCGCTACTTTGCGCAGCCAGTTCGGCGGCGCCGAGAACCGTCTGGCGCGCTAGAAGCGCGGCCGTCTCGGCCGGCAGGCCGGCCTTCTCCGCCGCAGCCGTCAGGCACTCGATGAAATGAAAGACGTAAGCCGGGCCGGAGCCGGATACGGCGGTGACCGCATCCATAAGCTCTTCCGAGGAGATCCCGGTGACTTCGCCATTGGCCGACAGCAGGTCCGCGACGGCATCGTTCATCGATTCCGTCACGGCCTTGTTGGCGAAAACCACCATCATGCCCCGCCCGATCGCTGCCGGTGTGTTCGGCATGCAGCGGACAACGGGGGTTCCGGCGCCGAGCAGCTTTTCGAACAGTTCGACGCGGGTGCCAGCGGCTATCGAGAGAAATGTCGCGCCGGTTCCGGCAAAGCGCTTGTAGAGCGGGACGACCGTCTCCATGACCTGCGGTTTGACGGCAAACACGATCAGGTCGGGCCGGGCGTCGGCGGCGATTTCGCCAGCCTCGCGATGAGCGGTAACGCCGCTAGCTGCGGCGCGAGCGCCCAATTCCTCGTTCGGTTCGACCACGATGGCGTCGGCGGGCGCCAGTTTCCCGCGCGATATCCATGCCGTCAGCATGGCGTGACCCATGTTCCCGCAACCGACCATCAACAGGCGCATTGCACACTCCCGCATTTCGTGAACCCGGAGTGCGTTGTGCCCCATGGCGTCCCGATTGGCAAAGGCCGCGGGCGTCTTTTGTCCGGTATTTGGTCGGGATTGGAGGCTTGCTATGTCCGCCGGAACGACATGAACTGTTTAGTTCGCGTTAATCATAGCACCAGGTAGCGGGCGCTCCAGGTAGGATACGGCGCGGTAGAAGCACATTTGTGTGCCCGGTTTAATCAACGCTTCACCGCGGACCGATACAGTTCCGGCAAAGTGCGGGATAGGTAATGCAAAATCTGATCGCCAACTCTGACGCGCGAGCCGGGGCTGTGTCTGCATCATGACGGGCACGGCGCACGCTCCCTTGCCGACCGTCGATATTCTCGGCACGCCGGTGGCCGCCGCCACGCGGGACGAGGCCATTGCCCTGCTGACCCGGTTGCTGGCGGAAAAACGCTACACGCAGGTCAGCTTCCTGAATGCCCATAACGCCAACATCGCGGCCCGCAATCGCGAATTTGCCCGCGCACTCGCGGGGTTCCTCGTTTTGTCCGACGGCGTCGGGGTCGATATCGCATCGAAAATCTTGCACGGCCATATCTTCCCCGCCAATCTCAACGGCACGGATTTCGTTCCCGCCTTCCTCAAATCGCAGAAGAAACCGGTATCCGTCGCACTGCTCGGGACGACACGGACGAATGCCGACGCGGCCGCCAACACGCTGCGCTGGCAGGCGCCGCAACACAGTTACACGGTCATCAATGACGGCTTTTTCGATGCCGAGCGCGAGGCGGAAATACTCGAGGAACTGCGCGAGATCCGCCCGGATATCCTGTTGGTCGGCATGGGCGTGCCGCGCCAGGAGCTCTGGATCGCGCAAAACATAACCGCCGAGCATTGCACGTTGCCGATCGGCGTCGGCGCCCTGCTTGATTTCCTTAGCGGGGCCATTCCGCGCGCGCCGTTGTGGATGCGCAGGCTCCGCATCGAATGGGTCCACCGTCTCTTGCTTGAGCCTCGGCGGCTTTGGCAGCGCTACATCATCGGAAATCCGATGTTCCTGTTGCGGGTATTTGCCGAAAAGCTTCGCGGGCGCCCGAGCCACGGCTGAGGCGGTCCGAGCCCGCCGGTCTCCGAGATAAATTCCAATCATGTCATTATCCGCGGCCGAAGGGTTGAAATGCGCCCGCGGTTTGGTAACGACTGCGCCTGTCGCTAATGCGCTTCCCAGTTGTCGCTTTCCCGGAATCGCCGGTGAGGCAAATGCGGGAATTTGCCGGCGCCGACAGGGGAGAACGAATCATGGCTGAGATCATAGATGGCAAGGCGATCGCCGCCGACGTGGTGGAGACGGTCAAGCAGGCAACCACGAAGCTGGTGGCCGACAAGGGGGTCACCCCCGGCCTCGCGGTGGTCATCGTCGGCGAGGATCCTGCAAGCCAGATCTACGTCTCGTCCAAATCCAAGCGCGCCAAGGAATGTGGCTTCCATTCGGTGCAGCACACGTTGCCGGAGAACACCAGCGAAGAAGCGCTGCTCAAGCTGATCGACGACATGAACGCCGACCCGGCAATCAACGGGATCCTCGTCCAGTTGCCCTTGCCCGGTCATATCGACGAGGGCAAGGTGATCCAGGCGATCGCGCCCGAAAAGGATGTTGACGGCTTCTCCTTCATCAATGTCGGGAAACTCGGCACCGGCGAGATGGCAACCGCCTATGTGCCCTGCACCCCCGCCGGCGCCATGGTGCTGCTGGAGCGCGCGCGCGGCCGCGACCTCTCGGGCTGCGTCGCCGTCGTGGTCGGCCGGTCCAACATCGTCGGCAAGCCGATGGCAAACCTGCTGCTCGCGGCCAACTGCACGGTCACCATCGCCCACAGCCGCACCAGGGATCTGCCAGCCGTTTGCCGCAGCGCCGACATTCTCGTTGCCGCCGTCGGCCGTCCGCAAATGATCAAGGGCGACTGGGTCAAGCCTGGCGCGACCGTGATCGACGTCGGCATCAACCGCATCCCCGCGCCGGAGAAGGGCGAGGGCAAGACCCGTGTCGTTGGCGACGTGGCCTTCGACGAGGCCGACAAGGTCGCCGGTGCGATCACCCCGGTGCCGGGCGGTGTCGGCCCGATGACGATTGCCATGCTGATGGCCAATACGCTGGTCTCGGCATGCCGCGCCGCTGGCGTCGAGCCGCCGCGTTTCTGATCCGATGCTTGTCAAGCTGGTAACGATTGCGGCCATTTCGGCCACGATTTATCTCGGCATTGCGCTGGCGCTTGTCGCCTCGCAGCAGTCGTCCGACCGCACCGGAGAGGCCAGCCTGGACTTCTCCCGCCAGACCGAACGCAGTGCCGGCGCCGACCCCGCCAAACTCGAAACCTACACGGCCCGCGACGGCGCCCGACTGGGCGTCCGCCGCTACAAGTCGGGCAAGGCCGGCGTGCCGCTGGTCGTGATCGTTCACGGCTCGGGATGGCACGGGCTCGGTTACGACCCGCTCGCCCGCGCGATCGTGGAGGCCGGCGGCGCCAATGTCGTGCTGCCGGACCTGCGCGGTCATGGCCCGCACCCGGTCCGCCGCGGCGATATCGACCATATCGGGCAGTTGGAAGACGACCTTGCCGACCTGATCCTGCTGGAGAAAAAGCCCGGCCAGAAGGTCGTCATGCTCGGCCATTCGTCGGGCGGCGGATTGACGATCCGCTTTGCCGGCGGCAAGCATGGCAAGATGCTGTCGGGCGCGGTGCTTTTGGCGCCGTTCCTGAAATACGATGCGCCGACCATGCGGCCCAATTCCGGCGGTTGGGCCCACGCGCTGACCCGGCGGATCATCGGGCTGACCATGCTCAACGCGGTTGGGGTGACGTGGTTGAACAGCCTGCCGGTGATCGACTTCGCCTTCCCGCGCGCTGTTATCGACGGGCCGCTCGGCGGCACCGCGACGAAGAGCTATTCGTATCGCCTCAACGCCTCCTACGCGCCGCGCAATGACTATCTGAAGGATGTCGCCGCCCTGCCACCGTTCCTGCTTGTGGCTGGCAAGGAGGACGAGGCGTTCCGGGCGGAGCAGTTCGAGCCCGTGATGAGCGTCGTCAATTCAAACGGCCGCTACCTCTTGCTCGATGGTGTCTCGCACCTCGACGTGCCATATGCCGGCAGGACCGTGGAGGCCGTGAAGGCCTATCTTGCGGGCATGCGGTAGAAGGCGCGCCATTCGCGCGCGCCGGGCGTCCGCGCCTCAGATCGAGCCCGCTTCCACCATGTAGTTGTTCGCGGTGCACATCGCCGCGTCGTCCGACGCCAAAAACAGCACCATCCGGGCGACATGGACCGGGTCAATGAGGTCCGGCAGGCACTGGCGCTGTTTTTGCCGCTCCAGCGATTCCGGCGTCGCCCAGAGCGATTTCTGCCTCTCCGTCATGATCCAGCCGGGTACGACCGTATTGACGCGAATCCGTTGCCCGCCGAGGTCGCGGGCCATCGTGCGCGTCAATCCGTGCACCGCAGCCTTCGCCGTCGCATAGATGGGAAATCCGCCGGCTGCCTCCCACCAGGAATTGGACCCCATGTTAATGATCGAACCGCCGCCCGCGTCGATCATGTCGGGCGCGACGGCTTGAATTGCGAAAAACATGTGCCGCAGATTCGTCGCCATGCGTTCGTCGTAGAAATCGGGTGTCACATCGCGCCAGTCATGCCGGTCGTCGCGCGCAGCATTGTTGACCAGGACAGCCGCGGGGCCGATTCTGTCGCGCAGCCTCGAAAATGCAGACCGCAGATCTTCGATGTCGCGCAGGTCGCAGCGCTCGAACGCAATCTCGGCGCCACCGGATCCGAGGTCGGCCGCCAGCGCGGAGGCGGTGTCTGTATCGATGTCGACGAAGCCGACCTTCGCTTTCTGGGCGGCAAAGGCGGAGACGATCTCCGCACCGATGCCCGAGGCGCCCCCGGTGATATAGACCGTTGCGCCTTCCAGGCTTGGATAGTTCGCAAACTTGTTCATTTGCCGACCTCGCATGTTCCAATCATGACCGGTGCCGGGTCGATAATGCCCGAAAGAGGCGAAGACTTGTCCAGCGGTTTTCGGACGCCCGATTCCTAAAACACCGCCGCGCCGGCATCGGCCCGGCCGGCCATCTGCCGGAACGTGCCGAACAACTCGCGGCCCATCCCGTAACTGTTGGCTGACGGGTCGAGCGCCGGGATGTCGCGGCTTTCCAGCTCCGCCGCGTCAAGCAGTACCCGCAACTCGCCCTTTTCGGCATCGAGCCGCACGATGTCGCCTGTTCTGATCCGTCCGATCGTCCCGCCGTCGAGTGCTTCCGGCGTGACGTGAATCGCGGCCGGCACCTTGCCCGAGGCGCCAGACATGCGCCCGTCGGTCACCAGCGCCACGGCGAAGCCGCGGTCCTGCAGCACGCCGAGTGCGGGCGTGAGCTTGTGCAGTTCCGGCATGCCATTGGCTTTCGGGCCCTGGAAACGGATCACTGCAACGAAGTCGCGCTCAAGTTCGCCGGACTTGAACGCCGCCTGCAGTTCCTCCTGGCCGTTGAACACGATGGCCGGGGCCTCGACCACACGGCGCTCGGGTTTGACTGCGGACACCTTGATGATCGCGGCGCCGAGATTGCCGCGCAGCACCGACAGGCCGCCCGACGGCTGAAACGGCTTGGCCGCGGGTGCCAGGACCTTCTCGTCGCCGCTTTTCTCCGGCGCCGGCGTGCGTGCGACGGTGCCGTTGTCGCCAAGCTTCGCCTCGATCGCGTAGGGTTTGAGCCCTTCGCCCCAGATCGTGCGCACGTCGTCGTGCAGCAGGCCGGCATCGAGCAGCTCGCGGATCAGGAAACCCATGCCGCCGGCGGCGGCGAAATGGTTCACGTCGGCAAGCCCGTTGGGATAGACCCGCGCGAGCAGCGGCGTCAGGTCCGACAGCTCGGAAATGTCGTCCCAGGTCAGCGCAATGCCGGCGGCAGCTGCCATCGCGATCAGGTGGATCGTGTGGTTGGTCGAGCCGCCCGTGGCGTTGAGCCCGACAATCGCGTTGACGAAGGAGCGCTCGTCGAGCATGCGCCCGACCGGCGTGTAGTCGTTGCCGAGTTGGGTGATCGCAAGCGCGCGTTTTGCCGCTTCCCTGGTCAGTGCGTCGCGCAGCGGCGTGCCCGGATTGACGAATGAGGCGCCGGGCGAATGCAGCCCCATGATCTCCATCAGCATCTGGTTCGAGTTGGCCGTGCCGTAGAAGGTGCAGGTGCCCGGTCCGTGATAGGATTTCGACTCTGCTTCGAGCAGTTCCGCTCGGCCGGCCTTGCCCTCGGCATAGAGTTGTCGGATGCGCGATTTCTCGTCGTTGGGCAGGCCCGAGGTCATCGGGCCGGCCGGAATGAACACGGCGGGCAGGTGGCCAAATGTCAGGGCCGCGATCACCAGTCCGGGCACGATCTTGTCGCAGACGCCGAGATAGACGGCGGCATCGAACATGTTGTGGGACAGGCCGACCGCCGCCGCCATCGCGATGACGTCGCGCGAGAACAGCGACAGCTCCATGCCCGGCTGCCCCTGGGTGACGCCGTCGCACATCGCCGGTACGCCGCCGGCGACCTGGCCGACTCCGCCGGCCTCGTGGGCCGCCTCGCGGATCAGCGCCGGGTATGTCTCGAACGGCTGATGCGCCGATAGCATATCGTTATAGGCGCTGATAATGCCAAGATTGGGCGTCCGGTCGCCGGCAAGCGCAGCCTTGTCGCCCGGCGCGCAAGCGGCAAAGCCGTGGGCGAGGTTGCCGCAGGAGAGAACGCCGCGATGCGTGCCGGCAGACGCCGCCGATGCGATCCGCTCGAGATAGGCTTCGCGCGTCGCCCGCGAGCGTTCGCGGATTCGTTGCGTAACGGCTTCGATTTCTCTTTTCGCAGTCATGTCATGCCTTTCCGCCAGGTGACCAGTAGATCTGCACCGGCGTTTCCGCTTGTTCGATGAGGGCCCGCACCGGCAGCGGCTGGGAATCGCCGGCGGCGAGCGCGTCCAGCAGCACATCCTTCTTGGGCCGGCCTTCGATATGCAGCGCGATCAATCGCGCCGATTTCAGTGCCGCCAGCGGCCAGGTCAGCCGGGCTTCCCCCGCGCTTGCCGCATGAACGGCGACGATGTCCTTCGGTCCGGCCGGATCGATCAGGGCCTTCAGATTAAGGGCATCGGGAAAATATGAGGCAACGTGGCCGTCTCGCCCCATGCCGAATACCGCGACGTCGAAGGGCGGCAGGCCGCGAAGCCTTGCTGCCGCCGCCTTCGCGGCGGCCTCGGCGTCGGGACAATCTTCATGCAGTCCTTCGAATCTGGCCAGCGCCGCCTCGTTCTGCAGCAGGCCAAGCGTCACCAGCCGGGCATTGGAGCGGTCCGAGGTCGGCGGTACGAAACGCTCGTCGACAAGCGTGACCGTCACCTTCGTCCAGTCGAGCATCTCGCCCGAAAGGGCGCGGAAGAACTGTATGGGCGTCGTCCCGCCGGAAACGGCAAGTGTGGCCGCGCCATGTGCGGCAATCGCGGTTTCGAGCGTTGTGGCCACCGTGCTGGCAAGCGCGCGCGCAAGAGCCTCTGAATCGGCGAATTCGCGCCAGACCGCGTTGTCCCGCTTCTGTTTCGACATCACACGCTCTCGTGCCAGGTCCGGCCGTCCCGTTCGATCAGCCCGATCGCCGCTGACGGCCCCCACGTGCCGGCCGTGTACCCCTGAACGTCCTTGGGCCGGGTTTCCCATGCGTTGAGGATCGGATCGATCCAGTGCCATGCCGCCTCGACCTCGTCGCGGCGCATGAACAGCGTCTGGTTGCCGCGCACCACATCCATGATCAACCGCTCATAGGCATCCGGGCTGCGGACGTCGAACGCCTCGGCAAAGCTCATGTCGAGCGGAACGTGACGCAGCCGCATGCCACCGGGGCCTGGATCCTTGATCATCATCCACTGCTTCACGCCTTCGTCGGGCTGAAGGCGGATCACCAGCTGGTTGGCGACGCAGGGACCGGCGGTTTCCTCGAAGATCGAGTGCGGGATCGGCTTGAACTGCACCACGATCTCCGAGACCCTTTCGGCGAGCCGCTTGCCTGTTCGCAGATAGAACGGCACGCCCGACCAGCGCCAGTTGCTGATTTCGGCTTTCAGCGCGACGAAGGTTTCCGTCTTGCTGTCCTTGTCGCCCAGTTCGTCGAGATAGCCGGGGACCGCGCCGCCCGAAGACGCGCCCGCGCGATACTGGCCGCGCACGGTGACCCGGGCGGCTTCGTCGCCGGTGATCGGCTTGAGCGCGCGCAGCACTTTCAGCTTTTCGTCGCGCACGGCATCGGCGTCCATCATCGATGGCGCTTCCATGGCCACGAGGCAAAGGAGCTGGATCAGGTGGTTCTGCACCATGTCGCGCATCGCGCCCGCCTTGTCGTAGTAGCCGGCGCGGTCCTCCAGCCCGACGCTCTCGGCGACGGTGATCTGCACGTGATCGATATGGGCCGAGTTCCACAGCGGCTCGTAAAGCGCGTTCGCGAAACGCAGCGCCATCAGGTTCTGCACGGTTTCCTTGCCGAGATAGTGGTCGATGCGGAAAATCTGGCTCTCGTCGAAGACCGAACCGATTGCATCGTTGAGGGCCTGCGCCGAGGCGAGGCCGCGGCCGATCGGCTTTTCGACGATGATGCGGGTCTGGGGCGTGACCAGCCCGTGGCGGTTGATGCGGCCGGCGATCTCGCCAAACAGCGACGGGCCGACCGCGAGATAGAACGCGCGGATACCGTGCGAATCCTGGAGCGTGGCCGACAGGGCATGCCAGCCATCGTCCGAAAGCGCGTCAAGCGGCAAATAGGAGAGGCGGTTGATGAAGCGTTCGATTTGCGCGTCGTCGCGTTCGCTTTCCGCAACATGTTCGAAAATCGCCTTGCGGGCGAATTCACGATAGGCCGCGTCGTCCAGCGATGCACGCGATACGCCGATGATCCGGGACGGATCGGTAAACTGGCCGCCCACCTGGCGGTGATAGAGCGCGGGGAGCAGCTTCCTTTCCGCCAAATCGCCGGTTCCGCCGAAGATGACGAAGTCGAAGGGATCGACTGGAATGATTGTGCTGGTCATGGATCCGCCATATCGTTTTTCACGGCACGCAGCTTTAATCTAATCGATTTAAATTTACCAGCCCCATGGGCAGGACACGGAGTATTTTTTATCGATGCTTGACACTGCGGCGCGCTCAAGCGCACCTGAAAGTCAGGACACCGGAAACAAGCCGAGGCAACAATACAGACGGGAAAAGCCATGGGCAGCCACCTCTCCACAACTGTCGCCGAAGGCCTCGCCTTCATGCAAATCGTCGACGGCAAGAAAGTCGATGCGCTCTCGGGCCAACGCATAGATGTCGCCTGTCCCTCCGATGGCAAGGTCTTCGCGTCGATCCCGGCATCGGGCAGCGCCGATATCGACCGGGCGGTGAAAGCGGCCCATGAAGCGTTCCACGCGGGACCGTGGTCGCGCATGCCGGCCTTCGAGCGCGGCCGGTTGCTGACTCGCCTGTTCCAGCTGATCGGCGAAAATGGTGACGAGCTTGCAGCGCTTGAATCGCGCGATACCGGCAAGCCGGTGCGCCAGGGCAAGGCCGATGTGGCGGCCACCATGCGCTACTACGAATTCTATGGCGGTGCGGCCGACAAGATCCATGGTGACACGATTCCGTTTCTCGATGGCTACACGGCTCTGACCCTGCGCGAGCCGCATGGCGTGGTCGCCGGGATCATTCCGTGGAACTACCCGCTGCAGATCCTGGCTCGCGTCGCCGGCGCGGCGCTCGCCATGGGCAACACCCTGGTGATCAAGCCGGCCGAAGACGCATCGCTGAGTGCCATCCGGATCGCGGAACTGTCGCTTGAAGCGGGTTTCCCGGCCGGTGTGTTCAACGTCGTTACAGGTTGTGGCGCCGAGGCGGGCGCCGCGCTTTCGGCGCACCCATTGGTCGATTATGTCACCTTTACGGGTTCGCCGCTTACCGGGACCCGTATCCAGCAAGCGGCAGCCGTCAACAATCGCGGCGTCACGATGGAACTCGGTGGCAAGTCACCGCAAATAGTGTTTGCCGATGCCGACATCGAGGCGGCGCTTCCGGTACTCGTCAACGCGATCATCCAGAACGGCGGTCAGACCTGCTCCGCCGGGAGCCGCGTCCTGATCGAAAAGCCGGTCTACGAACAGGTGGCCACCGCGCTCAGGGAACGGTTCTCGATACTGGTCGCGGGCCCGCACCACTCCGACTTGGACCTTGGCCCGATGATCAACAAGAAACAGATGGAGCGGGTCGCCGGTTACATCGCCGCAGCGGAAGAAGCCGGCATTCCGGTGCTGGCGCGCGGTTCGGTCCATGCCGATGCGCCGGCGGGAGGCTACTATGCTCCGCCGGTCCTGTTCGGCTCGGTCGATCCGGGGGCCGCCATAGCCCAGGAAGAAGTGTTCGGTCCTGTGTTGTCGCTATTTGCGTTCGACAGCGAGCAAGAGGCCGTCCGTCTGGCCAATTCCACCGATTTCGGCCTCGTCGCCGGCGTATGGACCAAAGACGGCGCGCGCCAGCATCGTGTTGCCAAGCGGGTTCGCGCCGGCCAGGTGTTCGTCAACGGCTATGGTGCCGGCGGCGGAATCGAGCTGCCTTTCGGCGGCTTCAAGAAATCCGGACACGGCCGCGAGAAGGGATTCGAAGCGCTCTACGACATGTCGGCCACCAAGACGATCGTATTCAATCACGGCTGAACGAACAGAATTCAAGGGAGTTTCCGTATGGCAAGGCTTGAGGGCAAGGTCGCCATCATTACCGGCGGGGCGTCGGGTTTCGGCGAGGGGATGGCGAAGCGTTTCGCCGAGGAAGGCGCGAAGGTCGTCGTAGCCGACCTCAACACCAAGGGCGCGGAACGGGTGGCCGGCGAAATCGGCGCGGCGGGCTTCCCGGTGACCGCCGATGTCGCCATCCGCGGCGATATCGAGGCGATGGTCGCCGCGGCCATGCGGCAGTTCGGGCGCGTCGACATCATGGTCAACAATGCCGGATACACGCATCGCAATGGCGATCTGATGGGGGTCGACGAGTCGACCTTTGACCTGATTTATGCGGTCAACATGAAGGCGATCTACTATGCCACACAGGCGGTGGTGCCGATCATGGAAAAGCAGGGTGGCGGATCGATCATCACGACGGCGTCGACCGCCGGTTTGCGGCCGCGTCCCGGATTGACCTGGTACAACGCATCGAAAGGCTGGGCGATCACCGCGACGAAATCGATGGCGGTGGAACTGGCGCCGAAAAACATCCGGGTCAATGCGCTTTGCCCCGTCGCCGGCGAGACCGGTATGCTCGCGAGCTTCATGGGCGAGGATACGCCGGAAATCCGCGCCAAATTCAAATCGGTTATTCCGCTCGGCCGGTTCTCCACCCCGCTGGACATAGCCAATGCCGCGTTGTGGCTGGCCTCAGACGAGGCCGAATTCATAACCGGCGTGGCGCTCGAGGTCGACGGCGGCCGGTGTGTTTGACGATACGTTTCGACCGCAATGTTGACCGGCGCCGGATCACCGAATGACTTATGAGCAGACTTTCCTCTTCGCCCTCCTTCTAGCCGTCTTCGCGTTCCTTGTCTGGGGCCGCATACGCTACGATCTGGTCGCATTTACCGCGCTCATAGTGGCGGTCATCAGCGGTGTCGTGCCGACGCATGACGCCTTTGTCGGCTTCGGTCACGAAGCAGTCGTGATAATCGCGCTGGTGCTGATCGTATCGCGCGCGATGATGAATTCCGGTGCGGTCGAACTGATCGCGCGTTTTGTCCTGTCCTCGGGACGGAGCCTGTCCGCGCATATCGGCATGATGGCCGTTGTCGGTGCGGCCTTGTCGGCGGTCATCAACAATGTCGCGGCCCTCGTCATGCTGATGAACCTCGATATCGAAGCGGCGCAGAAGGACAAGCGGCCGGTCTCGCGTTCGCTGATGCCGCTGTCCTTCGCGACGATCCTCGGCGGGATGGTCACCCTGATCGGCACGCCGCCGAATATCGTGGTTGCGCAGTTCCGCGACCGCGCGCTCGGCGATCCGTATTCGATGTTTGATTTTTCGCCGGTCGGCATTGCCGTTGCAGCCGTCGGAATCGTATTTGTCACGCTGTTCGGCTGGCGCCTGATCCCGGACAAGGGGCACGCGGCGATTGTCGGCGCCGGAGACGAAGCCGGTCTGTTCGTGGTCGAGGCCGGCGTTCGGGAGAAGTCGAAGTCTCTCGGCAATCCTGTGAACAGCCTCTACCCGCTGGCCGACGAGCATGACGTCGCCGTCCTCGGCCTGGTTCGGCGCGGCAAGCGGCTTTCGGGTTTCGCGGCCGGTGAAGAAATTCGCAAGAGCGATCACCTGGTACTCGAAGGCAATCCGAAATCGATCGAGGCCTTTATCGGTGCGGCGGAACTCGGCGCCCCGGGCGCCGAGAAACATGGCGGTATCCGCGGCAAGTCGCTGGTGCTGGCGGAAGCCATTGTTCCGGATGGCGCGCGCATCGCGGGCCGCACGGCGCATGATCTTCGGCTGCTTTACCGGCGTGGCGTTACACTCCTGGGCGTCGCGCGCCAGGGGAAGCGTTTTCGCGAGCGCGTACGCAAGTTGAAAATCAAGCCGGGCGATGTCGTGCTGCTGCTGGGTCCGGAAAGCCGGGTTGCCGATGCCGCGGACTGGCTTGGCGTGCTGCCGCTCGCCGAAAAGAGCCACACGGTCCTGCAGCGCGGAAAAGCGTTGTTCACCATCGGGGTGTTCGCTGCCGCGGTTGCCACATCGGTCATCGGGTTGATCCCGCTTGCCGTCGCGCTTGCGATCGCTGTTGCCGTCTATGCGCTGTTCAATGTGGTCAGCCCGCGAGAGGTCTACGATTCCGTCGAGTGGCCCGTTATTGTCCTGCTGGCCTCGCTCATTCCGTTGGGCCTCGCGCTGGAAGATTCCGGTGGAACAAAACTGATCGCGGAGTCCATCCTGTCGCTGACAGGCTCGCTGCCGACCTGGGGCATTCTCGCGCTCCTGATGCTCGTTACCATGACCCTGTCCGACTTTCTCAACAATGTGGCCACGGCGCTCATTGCCGCTCCGGTCGGCTTGTCGATTGCGCAAGGCTTGAACGTTTCGCCAGATCCGTTCCTGATGGGCGTCGCAGTAGCCGCTTCCTGCGCGTTCCTCACCCCGATCGGACACAAGAACAACACGATCATTATGGGGCCGGGCGGTTACGCGTTCGGCGACTACTGGCGCATGGGCCTGCCGCTCGAGATCCTGGTCCTGGCGGTTTCAGTCCCAATGATTCTGCTGGTCTGGCCGCTCTGAGGGGATGAGCGGCCAGACCGGGCGGACACTTGGCGAGTGGGGTCAACTAGTGCGCTTGCGTCCTGTGAACATCGCCTTGACCAGGTTTTCCCGATGCTCCAGCGAGGCGAGCGCGACACCTGCCAAGTGGAGCGCGATCAGAACGAGGGTCGCATAAACAGCCGCCTCGTGCAGTTCCTCGACCCACTCCAGGCCCCAGAACATGTCGGTGGTCATCGCGTAACCCGACCCCGAGATCAGCGTGATCATTACGAGCAGCGCGATAATCATGGCGCCGCCGGCCGGATTGTGTCCGAGATAGCGTTTCGGTTTCAGGATCAGGCTGTCGCGCAGGTAGCCAAAAATGGCCGCGGGACTGCGTACGAAGTCGGAAAAGCGGGCGTGGCGTGTGCCGACGAAGCCCCAGACAATGCGCGCGGCGACAAGTCCGGCAATGATATAGCCCGCGATTTCGTGGGCTGCATCCCACTCGTCGCCGGTCGCGAAGGCGAAGACGAACAGCGCGACCAGAGACCAGTGGAACAGGCGGATGAACGGGTCCCAGACCCGAACGGTCCGCTCCGTTTCGTTTCTCGTATCGGCCGCGAGGGCGTATTCCGAGGTGCTCATGCGGTTTCTCCGTTGTTTTGACGAGGGCACGGACCCCACCATCCGGGCCGTGCCCTCAAGCGGATCGCTCAGCGGCTGACCTTCTCGCGGACGAGTTCGCCCGAGACCGGGTTCAGATAGGCTTCGACGCGTGCGCCGGCGGAATTGAACGCGTAGATCTCGTAGCAGCCGTCCTCGACCTTGATGCTGCGAACCTTGTAGCCGAGACCTTCGGCCGACTGGCGGATGTCGTTCTCGCTCTTCCATTCCGCCCGAGGCGCGTTGCCGCAGGACTCGGCCGCAGCAGCGGTATCGTGTTCGGCCGCAAAGGCCGGGGCAGCAAATGCGGCAGACGCGGCAATGACCGCGATCATGAGGGTGCGCATGGATTTTCCTTTCGGTTTGATCATGTTGGTGTACCGTCGTGCATCGGTGAGGCAGTTATCGCTTCGGCGTTGTGACGGATGGCTGACGCCGGTTTTCAGCGTTCTGTCATCTGGCCGAAGAGTAGAAGAAGGGTCATGAGACGGCGTTTTCTCTTGATGGTCGGAATTTGCCTTGCGCTCGCGCTCGCGCCGGCACTAAGCCGTGCCGACGACGAAGGCCGGGATCGCGATGACGAGCATGGCCGTGCCGACGAAGTGTTCCGCCTACGCCAGGAAGGCAAGCTGAAGCCGCTGGCCGAGATCATGGAAACGGTGCAGGAACAGTTCCCCGGCCGAATCTTGGAGACCGAGTTCGAAAAGAACAAAGGGCTGATCATCTACGAGTTTTATGTTCTTCAGGCCGATGGCATTGTGCGTGAGATCAAGGTCGATGCCCGGTCGGGCCGTATACTGACCGCGGAGGTCGATTGACCATGCGGATATTGGTTGTCGAGGATGATCCGCGTATTCTTTCCGATGTGCGCACGGCGCTAACCGCTGCCGGCTATTTGGTCGAGACGGAATCCGACGGCGAGGAGGCCTGGTTCCTGGGAGACACAGAGGATTATGCCGCCGTCATACTTGATCTCGGCTTGCCGAGCATGGATGGCCTGTCTGTCCTGAAACGGTGGCGCGCCAATGGCCGTACGATGCCGATCCTCGTGCTCACGGCGCGCGGCTCGTGGAGCGAGCGGGTGGAGGGTATTGATGCCGGCGCCGACGACTACCTGCCGAAGCCGTTCCAGATGGACGAACTTCTGGCCCGGTTGAGAGCCGTTCTGCGCCGAAGCAGTGGCGTGGCCAACCCCGTGATCGCAAAGGACGACGTGGCCCTCGATACCCGGCAGATGAGGGTCACGAAACGCGGCGTGCCGGTGTCGCTCTCGCCACAGGAATATCGCCTTGTCGCCTACCTCATGCACCATATGGGTCGGGTGATTGGCCAGCAGGAACTCGCGGAGCATCTACAGGCCGAGCACTATGAGCGCGAATCGAATGCGGTAGAGGTTCTGGTCGGTCGCGTTCGCCGTAAACTCGGAACGGACTTCATCGAGACCAGGCGCGGCTTTGGTTATGTGGTCGAAAACCAATGACTACCGGAGCGCGTTCGATCCGGCTCCGCCTGCTAGTCTTTGCCTTTGCCGGAACACTGGTTGCGCTCGGTATCGCCGGTATCGGGCTGGTGGCGTTGTTCGACCGCCATCTGGAGCGTCGGCTCGGCCAGGAACTTGACACCCACATCGCCCAGATCGGCGGCAATTTGCGTATTGGTCCGGATGGCGAACTGACCATTGCAAGCGAGCCGGCCGATCCGCGGTTCAATCGGCTGTTCTCGGGGCTCTACTGGCAGGTACGCGACGAGGAGAAGGGCACCCTGCTGCGTTCGGTATCGTTATGGGATTCGGCGCTTGTTCTTCCGGATGACAATTTGCCTCCCGGCGAAACCCATAGCCACGATATCGGCGGTCCCGCGAAATCCGATCTGCTGTTGCACGAGACCCGGTTTCGCATAGCCGACAACCGCGGCGGCACCCGTACGGTCAGGGTTTCGGTGGCGGTGTCGCGTGCAGAAGCGGAGCAACTGACCACCGGTTTCGCGCGCGACATCCTGCCCGCGCTGGGATTGCTCGGCTTTGCGCTTCTCGCCGGGGCATGGCTGCAGGTTGGCGCCGGGCTTGCGCCATTTACGGCCGTGCAACGCGGCATTCGCGACGTGCGCGCAGGAAGCCGGGAGCATCTGGACAGCGATGTGCCGACCGAGATCGAGCCGCTGGTCGAGGAGGTCAACAGCCTGCTCGACCAGCAAACGGCGGACATGCAGCGCGCGCGCGACCGGGCCGCCGATCTGGCGCATGGCCTGAAGACGCCGCTGACGGCCCTCGGTGCCGATATCTCGGCATTGCGCGCGCGCGGCGAAGACGACGTCGCCAACTCGATTGAGACGCTGGCCCAGGAAATGCATCGGACGGTGGAGCGCGAACTGGCGCGATCGCGCTTGCACAACCGGCGCACCGGCATGCCGGGGGTGGCGGTGAAACCGACGGTAGAAGCGATCGCGCGAACACTGGCGCGCACACCGGCCGGCAAGGAGAAGAAATTCAGGATCGATGGCCCGGCGTCAGTCGCGGTCCTGGCTGACCGCGACGACATCCACGACATCCTCGGCAACCTGATGGAGAACGCCACCCGCTTTGCTCGGACCACTGTTTCCGTTGAAATCGCAACCGCCGGCGGTGATGTGACGGTGACGGTAAGCGATGACGGTGCCGGGGTCGAACTGGACGATATCAACAGCTTGATCAAACGCGGAAGCCGGCATGACCAGAAGGGCGGTTCCGCCGGGCTGGGACTGGCAATAGTTGGCGACATTCTGGCCGCCTACGGACGCGAACCCGAGTTCATGTCCGGCACGATGGGCGGACTGGCCGTGCGTTTTGCGCTGCCGGCAAGCGTCTCGGCGACCTGACCGGCAGTCATCCGGTCCGGACGTGCGGTCTCACGGATTTGTGAACGAACCGGTTTCAGATCGGCGCCGTATCCCTTTTTGACCCCCGACAACCAGAGGGGTCTCCACAAAGGGAGAGATGAAATGAAAATGAAGATGTTTACCGCGACCGCCCTGGCCGCTTCCATGGCCTTCGCAACCGCGGCCTGGGCTGCCAACCCGATGGTCGGTGGCGCGGCGATGTACGCCAACAAAAACATCATCGAAAACGCCGTGAATTCGAAAGACCACACGACACTGGTCGCGGCGGTTAAGGCCGCCGGATTGGTCGACACCCTTCAGGGAGATGGCCCGTTCACGGTCTTCGCACCGACCAATGCGGCCTTCGACCAACTGCCCGAGGGGGCTGTGGAAACGCTGTTGAAGCCGGAGAACAAGGATCAACTCACCAAGATCCTGACCTGCCATGTTGTGGCGGCCGATGTAATGTCCGCTGCGATCGCCGGAATGATTGCCGACAATGGCGGCGAGCAAAAAATCACGACGGTTGGCGGCTGTGAATTCACAGCGATGCAGGACGATGGCAAGATCATGATCAAGGACGGCAAGGGCGGCGTGGCCACTGTGACGATTGCCGACGTTGATCAGTCTAACGGCGTGATCCACGTTATCGATGCGGTCCTCCTCCCGGCATCGTGACGGATGGGTCCCGCGGCGGCCAAGGGGCGGTCGCCGCGGGATCACCAAAATTTGCCTGTGCTGTGAGGGCCCGAAGCGCCATATGAAATCTGACCGGTCATTCCCGCGGACGCGGGACGGTTCACTAATACGAGATCAGGGAGGTTGAGATGAACAGAAGGGCTATGCTGTTGGGCGCCGCCGGCGCTTCGGTTGCGGCCGCTGGTTCGGCCTTGTTCTGGAACTGGCGGATGGTGGCGTCTGCCCGTGCCGGCGAGTTCGAGATCGTCAAGACCGACGAAGAGTGGCGCGCCATTCTGACCGACGCCGAGTACGAGGTTCTGCGCCAGGAAAAGACTGAAAGGGCCTTCACCAGCGATTTGTTGCATGAGGAGCGCGCCGGCACATTCACCTGCGCGGGCTGCGACCTGCCGCTCTATTCGTCAAAGGCGAAATACGACAGCGGCACCGGCTGGCCGAGTTTCTGGAAACCCCTTCCGAATGCCGTGGCAACCAGGACGGACTACAAGCTGTTTCTGCCGCGCACCGAGGTTCATTGCCGGCGTTGCGGCGGTCATCTGGGGCACGTATTCGATGACGGTCCCCCGCCGACCGGAAAGCGCTATTGCATGAACGGCGTGGCGCTGGATTTCGTCCCGGACGACAAGGCGGCCTAGGAAAATCCGATCACCCTGTGATCGCGACGGCGATTGCTTGGCGCAGTTCGTCGAGGCCGGCGCCCTTTTCCGACGATGTCGCGAGTACCTCGGGGAAAGCGGCCGGACGTTTACGGGCGACATCTGCGGTCTCTGCGAGCAGTTTTGTGACGGCCGGCGGCTTGATCTTGTCTGCCTTGGTCAGCACGATCTGGTACGAAACGGCTGCCTTGTCGAGCAGGTCCATAACTTCTTCGTCGATTTTCTTGATCCCGTGGCGCGCGTCGATCAACAGGTAGACGCGCTTGAGCGTCACCCGGCCGCGCAGATAGTCGAAAACAAGTGTGGTCCAACGGTCGACCATATCCTTGGGCGCTTTTGCAAATCCGTAGCCCGGCATGTCGACGACGGCCATTGGAGGCAGGTCGCCGCTTTCACCGGTGTGGCCGTCCGGTACAAAATAGTTGAGCTCTTGGGTACGGCCGGGGGTGTTGGACGTCCGGGCCAGTCCCTTGCGGCCAAGCAGCGCATTGATTAGCGACGACTTGCCGACATTCGAACGCCCGGCGAAAGCGATCTCGGGCGGTCCTTCCGGCGGCAGGAACTTCATGGCTGGCACACCGCGGATGAAAACCCAATTGCGGGTGAACAGCGCTTTCGCGTCGATCGGTTCCAGATGGGTCACGTTTCCTCCTGCGCCGCCGCCGCGAGCGTGTCGATATCATTGCCGCGAATGGCGTCGAGATTGCGTGTAATCTTGTCTGCGGGCCAGTTCCACCATGCGATCGACAGCAAACGCGCGATCGTCTCTTCGTCATACCGCAAGCGGATGACTTTGGCAGGATTCCCGCCCGCGATCGCATAGGGTGGAAGATCGCCCGCCACCACCGATCGCGCCGCGACTATAGCGCCGTCGCCGATCACGGTCCCGGGCATGACCGTCACATCCGTGCCGATCCATACATCATTGCCAACAACGGTGTCGCCCCGGCCAGCGTCGGTCCATGTCTGCTGGTCGAAGCCCTTCTCCCAGCCGCCATTGAAGATATTGAACGGGTAGGTCGAAAAGCCCTCCATGGCGTGATTGGCGCCGTTCATGATGAAGCGCGCGCCTCGGGCAATCGCGGTGAACCGGCCGATGACCAACCGGTCTCCGTGAAATGCGTAGTGATACAGAACGTTGTTGTCCTCAAAGCGTTCCGCACCGTCGGGATCGTCGAAATAGGTATAGTCGCCAACCTCGATATTCGGGCGGGTAATTAAGTTCTTCAGGAAGACAGTCTGGGGGAATCCGGCAAGGGGATAGATCGTGTTCGGGTCCGGGCCGTGCATCGTAAGCTCCTTCGTTATTGGCAACGCGAATTGGGCTTACTTGTTCATCGGCGTGGGCCCCCGTTCATCAATCGTCGGCTTTATAGCGTGGGCCGGGACAAATACAAGGACGACGGATTGGTTCAGCGCGCCTTAAGCATGGCGCCAACGAGCCCGTGTACAACACCGTCTTCCGCGACAATGGACGTGTCGATGGGTACCCTGTTGCCCCGCTCGTCTTGGACAAGGATGCGATCGTCGTCCAGGCGCAATGTCACAGCGTCGCCGCTAGCGGTTTGAAGGTGCTGCCGGCCGCCGGTCATCGAGAGATTGTAGCGCATGTCGTCTTGCGTGTATTGCTCGCGCAAGACGTGCGACAGGACCAGCTTGCGAAGCCGCTTCTGATAGGCCTCTCCTTCCGCGCCAGCCATGTATGCGTTGAACTCCTTGAGGAGAACGCCATCGGCCGGGACAAATACCGTCATCGGGCCGCCGTCGGAAAAAATCTCGGGATTGCCGGCAAGCCGGATCAGGTTGCCGAACAGGCCGTAGCCCGGGGTCGACTGGAGGACCTGCAGGACGCTCGGCTGATCGACTTCCGGAACCGCCTCGCCTACCTCGGCCGTACTGTCGGGATCCGCCGTCTCTGCCGCGTAAACTGACCACGCCACCAATTGCGCGGCAAACACGATCAGAAACAAATACCGGAATTGGCGAAGCATAAAACGCCCCCAGTGAAATCCGTTTTAGCCCCGTTGGACGCAAAGTGTGCCCAACCGGCCCGCTGCATTCAAGCCATAAAAAATCCCCGGCGCGAACCGGGGATCTTGTCGTGCTGATGTGGCGGCGGCCGACTACTCGGCCGGCTTCGGCTTCTTCTTCAGCAATGCGACGAGATTGTCCCAAAGCTCGATCTTCGCGCCATGCCGCTTCATGATGATCCCCTGCTGCACGATCGACAGCGAGTTGTTCCACGCCCAGTAGATCACTAGGCCGGCCGGGAAATTCGCCAGCATGAAGGTGAAGACGACCGGCATCCAGGTGAATATCATCGCCTGGGTCGGATCGGGCGGCGTCGGGTTCATGCGCATCTGCAGGAACATGGTGATGCCCATGATCAGCGGCCACACGCCGATCATCAGGAACTGCGGCACGTCATAGGGCAACAGGCCGAACAGGTTGAACAACGAGGTCGGGTCCGGCGCGGCCAGATCCTGGATCCAGCCGTAGAAAGGCGCGTGACGCATCTCGATGGTGACGTAGAGCACCTTGTAGAGCGAGAAGAAGACCGGAATCTGAAGCGCGACCGGCCAGCAGCCGGCGATCGGATTGATCTTCTCGCGCTTGTAGAGCTCCATCATCTCCTGTTGCTGCTTCATTTTGTCGTCCGCGTATTTCTCGCGGATTTCGGTCATTGCCGGCTGCATCCGTTTCATGTTGGCCATGGAGGCATAGGACTTGTTGGCGAGCGGGAAGAAGATGGCCTTGACGACGACGGTCGTCGCCAGGATCGCCAGGCCGAAATTGCCGAGGATCTTGTAGAGATTGTCGATCAGCCAGAACATCGGCTTGGTGATGAAGTAGAACCAGCCCCAGTCGATCATCAGGTCGAACTGGCGAATCTTGAGATTCTCCATGTAGGCCTTGATCATGTTCACCTGCTTGGCGCCGGCGAAGATCCGCGTCTTGAAATTGGTCGATCCGCCGGAGGGGACCGATACGGCGTCAGTCAGGAAGTCGGCCTGGTAGCTGGAGCCGTTCTTGTCGCTGTAGCTGAAGCGCGGCTGGAATTCCGGGTCCTCGACCGGTATGAGCGTGACCGCCCAGTATTTGTCGGTAATCCCGAGCCAGCCGTCTTTTGACTTGCCAGGCTTGATTTCCCCATCTTCCTCGACGTCCTTGTACTTGATTTCCTGCAGGCCTTCCTCGCCGGTGACCCCGATCAGGCCTTCGTGTAGCACATAGGTTCCGGTTGTCTGCGGCTTCTCCAGCCGGGTGACGCGGCCATAGGTAGACAGGTCCACCGGAACGCCGGAACTGTTCTCGACCGTGTCGTCGACAGTAAACATGTAATTTTCATCGACGCTGATCGTGCGTGTAAAAGTCAGCCCTTTTTCGTTGGAAAATGTCAGACTTACGGGCGCATCAGGTGTCAGCGTGGAACCGGACGCCGCGGTCCAGACGGTGTTCGGGCCAGGAACGGTGCCGGTCTCGGCGCTTCCGGCATAGCCTAGCTCGGCGAAATAGGCGCCCTTGTTCCCGGTTGGCTTCAGCAACTCGATATTGGGCGAGTTCTTGGATACCTCGGTGCGATAGTTCTTGAGGACCAGCTCGTCAAAACGCGCGCCCCTGAGATTGATCGACCCGGACAGGGACGGGGTGTCGATCTTGACGCGGCCGGCGGTCGCTTCGGACGCCGTGGCCGGGGCCGCCTGGGTCCCGGGAACTTCGCCGGGTTTTTGGTTTGCCGTGGGCGCCGGCGCCGGAGTTGCTGCGGGTTTCTCTGCTGCCTGCTGTTCTTCCGCGATGCGCGCTGCTTCGCGCTGCGCCTCGATGCGCGGGTTCATGTAGAACATCTGCCAAAGCACGAGGATCAGCACCGAAAGTGCAATGGTAATCAGTAG
This sequence comes from Zhengella sp., assembly GCA_050304175.1. Classification (GTDB taxonomy): domain Bacteria; phylum Pseudomonadota; class Alphaproteobacteria; order Rhizobiales; family Rhizobiaceae; genus JAIOIW01. Next base: position 49,039 of record JBNLDE010000170.1, read on the forward strand.
ATTGCGGTTGTTATCCATGGGAATCCGTTCCGCTTATGCGCCGAGACAGCTCGGAAGCGATTGTTTGGAAAGGGGTCGCGAGGATCTCCTTGCGTCCAACGACCACATAGTCATGCCCGGGCTTCATGTCATCAGCGGCATGAACGCGCAACGCCTCTTTCAGGCGGCGGCGGATGCGGTTCCTGACAACCGCATTGCCCTGTTTGGCGGTAACCGTAAAACCGATACGCGGTTCGCCGCCGGTGCCGCGATCGAGAACTTCCAGCAGGAAGAGCCGCCCGCGACGCTTTTCACCACGGCGGACGGCAAGAAATTCGGCACGTTTGCGAAGCCGCTTTGGCCCAGCTTGCCGGATTTTCACCGGCCGGTCCTCTCGCCGCTGCAGCCGCTCAGGCGGTCAGCCGGGCGCGGCCGCGGTTGCGGCGGGCCTGCACGACCTTGCGGCCGCCCTTGGTCGCCATGCGCGCGCGGAAGCCATGCCGGCGCTTGCGGACAAGTTTAGACGGTTGATAAGTGCGCTTCATTTGTTTTCATACCGCGGAGTGCGGCCCTTCTTCATTCTGATAATTCTATCAGGAGCTAACCGGGTTGCCGCAGTCATCTGTATATACGCCCTGAACTGAACAGCCCGAATGGGGCGGCTTATAAGGACAACGCCGCCTGAATGTCAATTGGCGCAGGCAAATTCGCCGGGCCGATCCGACCATCGCCGGGTTCACGAAAGGGTGAGCCTGCACCCGGGCCTCCTCAATTGGTGGTGAGAGCCAGCGCGAGGTGGTTGTGTGCGGCGCTCGCGCGGGCCAATTGAAGACCCAGAGCCGCAGGATAGGCCCGGAATGGCTGCGGACACTGGACAGGCATGATATTGCAGATGGCGACACGATGAGCAGGACCGACGCAGTGAAGGACGACAAGGGGCCGGATGGTGCGAATGGCGGCATCCGCCGTTTCGTGCCGGTCGCGGTGATCGCCGCTGGACTGGCCATTGGCTATGCGCTCGGATTGCATCACTATCTTACGCTCGATTACCTCGCCGAGAGCCGTGAAATGCTGCACGCTTTCGTATCGGCGAATTATGCATCTTCGCTCGCGGCTTTTATCGTCACCTACGCACTCGCCGTCGCCTTCTCGTTCCCGGCTGCGTCGGTGTTGACGGTTTTTGGCGGGCTGCTGTTCGGTTGGCTGGTTGGCGGAACGGCTGTTGCCTTTGCCGCGACCGTCGGAGCAACGGCGCTCTTTCTTGCGGCCAGAAGCGCGTTTGGCGATTTCCTGAAGAAGCGAATAGGCGGACTCGCGGCGCGTCTCGCTGACGGGTTCGAGCGCGATGCATTCGGCTTCCTGTTGGCTTTGCGGTTGGCGCCGTTCTTTCCCTTTTGGGTCGTCAACATCGCACCCGCGCTGTTCGGTGTACGCCTCAGGACTTATGTTTCGGCAACATTCCTTGGCATTCTTCCCGGCTGTTTTGCCTATTCCTGGCTTGGGCAGGGCGTGGAAAGTGTATTGATTGCCGCTGATAATGCCGGTGAAAGCGTTTCGGTTGGCGATCTCGTCACGCCCGAAATCACCATCGCGTTCGCGGCCCTGGCCACTGTTGCTTTCATCCCGGTTATCGTCAGAAAGCTGTTGCGCCGAAGCGACAGAAACCGGCAATAGGCCGGGTGAGAAAATATTTTTGACGCCGGTTGCTTCATCGCGAACCGGCGTTGCCGTTTGAGGGAGAAGCTGTAATGGCTACGAGGTTGACGCCGGATATCTGTGTGATCGGCGGCGGATCGGGCGGGCTGACGGTTGCGGCCGCCGCCGCAGCCTTTGGCGTCGAAGTCGTGCTGTTGGAAAAAGGCAAGATGGGCGGCGACTGCCTCAACTATGGCTGTGTCCCGTCCAAAGCCCTGATAGCGGCGGCCAAGCATGCCGAAGCCATGCGCCACGGCTCGAAATACGGTGTTGCCGACGTCGAGCCGCAGGTCAATTTCCGGGATGTCAATCGACACGTCCGCGGCGTGATTGGCGCGATCGCCCCCAACGATTCGGTAGAGCGCTTCACCGCGCTCGGCGTCCGCGTCATCCAGGAGGCCGGCCGGTTTACCGACAAGCGCACTGTCGTCGCCGGCGACTACGAGATCAGGGCGCGCCGCTTCGTCATCGCCACCGGGTCTTCGCCGATGGTGCCGCCGATTCCCGGCCTTGACGAAATCGAGTATCTGACCAACGAGACCCTGTTCGACCAGACGCGAAAACCAGGCCACCTCATCGTTGTCGGCGGCGGGCCCATTGGCATGGAAATGGCCCAGGCCCACCGCCGCCTCGGGAGCGAGGTGACGGTGATCGAGGCACTTGCCGCGCTCGGCAAGGACGATCCCGAACTGGCGGCGGTGGTGTTGAAACGGGTCCGCGGCGAGGGCGTTTCGATTCGTGAGGGCGCCAAGGTCACGCGTGTCGAGAAGCGCGGCAAGACCGGTGTGCGGGTCCATGTCGAGACCGCTGACGGGCCCGATACGGTTGACGGAACGCATATCCTGGTTGCCGTCGGCCGTGCGGTTAATGTCGATGGTCTTAATCTCGAGCAGGCCGGGATCGCCTACGACCGCCGCGGCATCAAGGTCAGCGACAAGCTCAGAACCGCCAACCGGCGTGTTTACGCGATCGGCGATGTCGCCGGTGGACTGCAATTCACCCACGTCGCCGGATACCATGGCGGGCTCGTGTTGCGCCCGCTGCTGTTCCGCCTGCCGGCGCGGGCCAATGAAGCGATCATACCCTGGGCGACTTACACGGATCCCGAACTTGCCCATGTCGGCCTTTCGGAGGCGGCTGCGAGGGAAAAGGGTTACGCGGTGACGATATTGCGCTGGCCCTACAGCGAGAACGACCGCGCCCAGGCCGAGCGCAAGACCGAAGGGCTGATCAAGGTGATCGCGGGACGCAAGGGACGCATCCTTGGCGCATCGATCGCCGGCGCCAACGCCGGCGAGATGATCAATCTCTGGGCGCTCGCGGTCGCGAAACAGATGACTGTGCGCGACATCACCGGTTATGTGGCGCCCTATCCGACAATGACCGAGATTGGAAAACGGGCGGCGGTTTCCTATTATGCGGAAAGCACGCGCAATCCCTGGGTGCGCCGGGTGATCGGGTTGCTGCGCAGCTTCGGCTGACCGGCCGCGAGGGCAAGGGAGTAGGCATGACCGAGGAAAGCGCATCGGCGCGCATCCCCAGGCGGGATGTGGATCGCGGCCCATCGGCGCCGGCCGCCGAAAGTCCGCGCGGCCTTGGTCTTTCGACCAAGCTTCTGCTCCTGACCGCCGCGTTCGTTCTTCTGGCGGAAATCCTCATCTTCCCGCCGTCGGCCGCCAATTACCGGCTGCGCTGGCTGGAGGACAAGCTCAACACTGCGGCGATGGTCGGCATCCTGTTGATCAAGTCGGATACGGGCGAACTGCCGCGGCAAGCCCAGGACGAGATACTGCAGACGACGGGGGCGCATGCGATCGCTGTTCGCGAATCGGGCGCATCCCGTCTTCTCGTGGTTGCCGACATGCCGCCGGCGGTCGATGAGCAGATTGATCTCTCGTCGGCGGGCAACCCGCTGACCGCGATAAGCTCTGCCCTGTCGACGCTCGTGTCCGGCGGCGACCGCATCCTGCGTATTTTCGGCAAGGTCGGCGATTCGGACATGGAGTTCGAAATCGTCATTCCCGACCGCGGATTGCGGGAAGGACTGCTTGTCTATTCGCGCAATATTGCGCTGCTGTCGCTGCTGATTTCGGTGATCACCGCGACACTCGTGTTCACAGCCATCAATCGGGTGATGATCCGCCCGGTCCGCGCCATGACCCGTTCGATGTTGGCCTTCGCTCGCGAACCCGACAATCCGGAACGGATCATTCGCCCGGAAGCGCGCGGGGACGAACTGGGTATCGCCGAACGGGAACTGGCGGCCATGCAGGCCGAGTTACACAAGACGATAGGCGAGCAGAAACATCTGGCCGACCTCGGCCTCGCGGTCTCCAAGATCAACCACGACATGCGCAACGTGCTGGCCTCGGCCCTGTTGATCTCGGACCGCCTTGCGACCGTCAAGGATCCGTCGGTGCAGTCGTTTGCGCCGAAGCTCGTGCGCACGCTCGAACGCGCCGTAAACTACACGCAGGGTGTTCTGGCCTATGGGCAGGCGCAAGAGGCGCCGCCTGCGCGCCGGCATCTTCGCCTGGCCCAACTGGTCGACGAGGTCGCTAGCCTGCTCGACCTTGGCGGCGACGGTGTCGAGTTCATCAACGAAGTCGCCCCCGACCTTGAGATCGATGCGGATGCCGAACAACTGTTCCGGGTGTTGAACAACCTGTGCCGCAATGCCGTGCAGGCGATGGCGAATGCCGCCGATCCGTCGGTGGTGTGTCGCCTGACCGTCTCGGCCTGGCGCGAGGGTGCAGTGACCCACATCCGGGTGCATGACACGGGGCCGGGACTTCCCAAAAAAGCGCGGGAAAACCTGTTCAGCGCATTCCGCGGCTCCGCCCGCGCCGGCGGGACCGGCCTCGGCCTGGCTGTCGCCCACGAATTAGTGCGGGCTCACGGCGGCACCATCGAACTGGTCGAGAGCCACGGCGGCAGCACTCTGTTCGAAATCGCCATCCCCGACCAGCCGGTCGACATCTCCAAGGTCCGGGGCGAATTGCGCAAGCAGGGCTGATTCGACCGCCGCCGCCGACGAAGCGGAACCTCCGCGATACGGGACCAACGCAACGCCCCGCTTTTTTCCCGTATCTCCGCTTGCAATTCGCCGCGCCAGTCGCTAGGTAGCTGCCCACGGTCGGACCGGCTCACGCGCCGTCCGCCGATGACTGCATGACAGTCCTGCGCGCCCGTAGCTCAGCTGGATAGAGCACCAGACTACGAATCTGGGGGTCAGAGGTTCGAATCCTTTCGGGCGCGCCATATTTTCGATGAGTTACGAGAAGGTCCGGTTCCGCTTAGGCTAGTCTTAGGCTCATAACGCCAGTGCGTATGAGTGGATAGCTATATGCTGCGGAGGAGCGGTTCTCCGATAAAATGCGATCTTGATAGCGTTTCCATCTCGCGGGATATGCGCGTGACTTGCGCCAGGGACCCAACGCGCCAGGCTGACGGGTTTTCGTCTTCAGCAAGCGGGGAAGTCGGTCCGGGGGCGTGCGCAAGTCGCAGGGGCGATCTCTGGGCCTCACACGAAATGTCTGAATGACGGCAGTTCTGTTTTCGGAACTGGATGATTTGAAGCATCGGCCGGTTTTCGGGTCCCTCGTCGGCTATCTTCATACTGTACATGGGTCTAGTTCTCTTCATATTCTTAGTGTCGGGATTTCCGACAACTGGTTGTCGGGACAGCCAATGTCTTGACGTCGGGATCCCCCACGGGCGATCCGGATCTGGAATTCGGATACTGCGGTCCCCTGGTAGGACAAGGGTCGACGTCGATTATTACGGCGCCGTGCAAGTTTAGCGCAATCGACCTGCATGAAATGCCCGCACGTCCAAGACGCATCGAAATAAGCATATATAAAAAAACGATAATTTATGGATCTTGCAATCGATTGACAGATGACACGCCGGCATTTATATAAATGATTATTATTAATACTGGTCCGACAAATTACCGAGAGCGATCTCGTTGGTCGGCGAGGGCTGCCAAATGGCTCAGGGCGATGATTCGAATGCGATTCCGCCGGGTGACGAGGGAGCGGACGGTTCAGCTGTGGATACGGTCGTTCGCCAGATCCGCGAACTTATCTCGGATTCCAACCTGAAAGTGGGTGACAGCGTCCCTACGGAGCGCGAGCTGTGCGCCAGGTTCAATGCCAGCCGGAACACCGTTCGCGAAGCAATGCGGATACTGAAGGCCTATGGCATGGTCGACGTGCGCCCGAAAATTGGCGCGACCATCACGGACAACCGCATGTCGCGGGCTTTTGACCTGTTTTCCTTCAACACCATGGAAATTTCCCGGCGGACCTACGTCGATATCCAGAGTTTTCGGGCCATGGTGGAAGTGGATGCTGTTGAGCGCATCTTCGAACACGTATGCCAATCCGACATCAACGAACTGCGCGATCTCAACCGGTCGATATGCGATGCGGCCACTATAGCTGCCGCCTCCGAGAGTGATTTCGCATTTCATCTCAGGCTGGTGAGCATTCTCGGCAATACAGCGGTCTGCGAGGTCTACCGCATCATGAAGCCGGTCATCATCCGCGTCATGGGGATGCGCAGCCCATTTGAGGTCTTTGCCGCATCGGTTTTTCGCGAACACAACGCGATCGTGGACGCGCTCGAGGCCCGCAAACGGATCAACTACCAATACGCGCTCCAGTCGCATCTCGATCAGGGGCTTAATAACTTCAAACGGGACGTGGAGGCGTCGGTCTGAGAATTTCCCCGGCGCGACAGCGCCGGTGATTATGGGTCGAGAAGGAGCCAGCCGCTCGAACAACCCGTTCGCTGGCAAAAACAAGGGAGGAAGTGCCATGAAGACGATATTGAAACTGACCACCACGGTGGCCGCGCTCGCGTTAAGCGCGCAGTTTGCGATCGCGGGTCCGGAAACTGTTTCTGGCCCCGGAGCGGATCCGGCCTGCTTCGCACCGGTGTCGGGCGACACCGCCTATTTCAAATGGGCACCCCACGAAGGACCATTCAAGATTGCCCTGGTCAACGGCTTTATTGCTAACGATTGGCGCGTGCAGATGATCGCGGTCGCCAAGGCCTATGCCGAGCAACCTGACGTCGCCAAGGACATTGAGGAATTCAAGGTGATATCGGTCGGCGAAGACATCGCCGCCCAGATCGCCGCGGCCAACAACTTCATCGACCAGGGCTTCGACGCGATCATCGTCAACGCCAACAACACCGCCGCATTCGGATCGGTGGTCCGCAAGGCCAACGATGCCAATGTCGTCGTGCTGTCCTTCGACAACGTGATCGACGATCCCAACCAGATCGCCATCAATGTCGACCAGGAGGGCCTTGGCCGCGCGGCTGGCGAATTCCTGCTGTCGAAAACCGATGCCAATCCGGCCAAGTTCCTGCATGTACGCGGCCCTGCCGGGCAACCTGTAGATATCGCGCGCGACAAGGGTTTTCATGCTGCCATCGACGCATCCGGCCGCACCGTCGAAGTGACGGACGTGGTCGGCAACTGGGCACCGGGCGATGCGCAGAAGGTCACCGCCGACGCGGTCGCGGCTGGCGGCGTGTTCGACGGGATGTATGTGCAGGGCGGCTCGCAAGGCGCGACAACGGCGCTACTCGACAGCGGCCATCCGATGATCCCGATCACTGGCGAAACCGAAAATGCGTTCCGCCAGCTCTGCAACGAAAAGGGCCTGACCTGCCAGTCCGGCGGCACCGGCCCCGCGCAGTCCTCGGTGACGATCAAGACGGCTATCGCCGCGCTCAAGGGCGAGGTGATTCCGCAGCAGATCGCGCTGCCGACATCGATCTCCTACTCGCCTTTCAAGGAAGGCGTTGACGTCTTCCCCGAACTGCCGGGTAGCTTCTTTGCAGGCAATAATTTCGACGCCTGCAACATCGGCTTCACCGCCGAGGAGATCGCCGCGCAGACCGGGGAAAACAACTAGCAGTCGCTACTCGCGTG
>JBNLDE010000171.1:0-3403 GCA_050304175.1 Zhengella sp.
CCGACAGCGCGTGGAGACAACCCGGAGGCCGGCCATGCCGCGAATAATCCCGCCGATGTTGCTGGTTACGGTCTTGGCATTTGTCATCGCGCTTCCCGCCCACGCGCAGATGAAGGATGAGAACCTGTTGGTCAGCGTGCCCGCCGGTTACAAGATCGGTTATCGTGCGCATAATTCGAAACAACTGATCACCGAGATGGTACCGAAGGATGAAACCGTCGAGGACTGGTCCGAGATGGTGATGGTGCAGATCTATCGCGAACTCAAGACCGTTGCGCCGAAGGATTTCCGTTCGCACATTCGGCGGCAATGGAATGCGGCCTGCGCCGGCAGCAGCATCGCCGACGAAGGCGACAAGACGGTGAACCGGTATCCGGCAGCGACATGGATGTTGGTCTGTCCGCTCAATCCCAAAAGCGGCAAGCCGGAAGTGACCATGTTCAAGGCGATCCAGGGGAGGGACAGCCTCTACGTGGTGCAGAAGGCCTTCAAATGGACGCCCCGGCCCGATGAGAAAACCAGCTGGGGCATCTACCTGGAAAAGATCACCGTTTGCGACACCCGCCTGCCTGACCGCGCCTGTCCTGTCGCGAATTGAAACCGGGAACCCTTGCCGGCCCGAGCCGGGCGCAGATCCGGCATTCGGCGTTGCGGAGCCGATCGCAGCCGGTTGACAGACATCCCCCAACAGCTAACGTGACGTCCCTGCAAAGGAGAGCCCCGCCATGTCGCCCGAGTTCCTGCTGACCTCCCTCGTCGTCGTGCTCGCGCCCGGAACCGGGGTCATCTACACGCTGGGCGTCGCGCTGGCGCGCGGGCGCCGGGCGAGCGTTGCCGCCGCCTTCGGCTGCACGCTCGGGATCACGCCGCACATGACCGCGGCCATTCTCGGTGTTGCCGCGCTGCTGCATGCCAGCGCCGTGGCCTTCACCACCGTCAAATATGCCGGTGCGGCCTATCTGCTCTTCCTGGCATGGCAGACGCTGAAGGATCGCGGCGCGCTCGCTGTCGAGGCGCAGGAAGAGACCCGCGGCCTGACGCGCATCGCGACAACCGGCTTCTTGATCAACATTCTCAATCCCAAGCTGTCGATCTTCTTCCTCGCGTTCCTGCCGCAATTCGTCGATGCCGGCACGGCCCGTCCGCTTGGCCGGATGCTCGAACTTTCCGGCGTGTTCATGGCGATGACATTCCTCATCTTCGTCGTCTACGGGTTTGCCGCTGCGGCGGTGCGCAGCCGTGTGCTCGCGAGCCCTCGTATCATGGCGTGGATGCGGCGGTCCTTCGCCGCCGTGTTCGTGATGCTGGGTGTGCGGCTGGCGTTGGCTGAGCGCTGACAGGACCTCCAGTCACTCTAGAAACTTGAAATACCTGATCGCCGCGCCGCCGCGCGTGCGCGGAAAGTCGTCGGGCGTCGGCAGGTCCTGCCTGGCGGCAACGACATTGGCGATGGCGAAGATGCCATGTGGCCCGTCGGGATCCGGAATACCGACGATGCGCAAGTACATCAGGCCGAGTTTGGGATCCTCGTAGCGACCGATCACCTCGACCGCGTCGTACTTGCCGGCAGTCGTCTTGCGCACGACATCACGCTTGTGTTTCGGATAGTCCCTGGTGGCCATCGCGAAAGCGTCGTTGGCGAGCATGCCGGCAAGCGTCTTCAGCCGATCTTCCTTTTCGCCCGGTGCCAGGGTGAACGGCACGAACTGGATGTTCTCGATCAGCTGCCGGTCCTGGGTGGCGAAGTTGACCTTGAAGAACGGTCCACGCGGGCCGTTGGGCGCGTACTCAACCAGCTCGAGCACCTCATCGGCGGTTGGCACCAGCACCGAAAAGGGACGGGGAACAGCAATGTCGTGCTTCGCGGCGAAACCGGTATCGACCGCGAGGGTCTTGCCGACCACAAGTCCCTCGACGGAAAGCAGGTTGAACTTGACCTCGCCCTTGACGCTGGCGCTTTGCGCCAATGCAGAGCCGGCGAGACCAAATGTGACCGTCGCAATGGCGAGACCCGTCGTGATGAAGCGGCGCATGGAACCCTCCCTTTGCGTCCCAGAATGCGCGTCCGCTGCGGAATTGCCAAATTTCGACCGTTCCGGCGATGCGGATACGCGATCGGGGGGATGCGCCGTGCTGTTTGACGATCGTCAAGTCTGTTTAACCGGACGGTTGCTAACCGGCTGTCATGGCCAGCCCTGCCGCGCCCTTCCAGTCGCCGTCAAACGATACCGCCTTCTCCCTGCGTCGGCGGTTGCCGTTCCCGCATGCCCTCGTCCGGCCTCTTCTGGCGCGGGTTGCGCGGCGGATCGCGGCCGACAATCCCGGCATGTTCAACCGGCTGGGCCCCCATGTTGGCGCCGATTTCATCATCGATCCGGTCGACGCGCCGTTCGTGCTGCATCTCAGGCCCGATCCGGCCGTTCCCGTGCTGCGCACGCTACCGCGCGGAGACCTGCCGCCGCACGTCGCCTACATTGGAGGCCGCTTCCTCGATCTGCTCGAACTGGTCGATGCCGATCTCGACGGCGACGCTCTGTTCTTCTCGCGCGACCTGGCCGTGACCGGCAACACGGAGGCGGTGGTGAGCCTGCGCAATGCGCTCGACGACATCGACGGCTCGATCGCCGAAAAGGTGGCGGCAATGTTCGGACCGCCGGGCAATGCGGTGCTCGCGATGCTGCGCCGGGTATCGAGGCGCGGCCATGGGTGAGGCGGCGCACGCGGCACTGGCGGAACTGGTCTGCCCGGCGGGCACACCCTCGGCATTGCGCACCGCCGTCGAGGCCGGCGCGGACGCGGTCTATTGCGGCTTCCAGAACGCGACCAATGCGCGCAACTTTCCCGGGCTCAATTTCACGCCGCAGGAGATGGAGGACTCCGTCGCCTTCGCCCATGCGCGCGGGGCCAAGGTTCTGCTGGCGCTCAACAACTATCCGCCGGCCGGTAGGTTCGACCTGTGGCGCGACGGCGCGGCGCTGGGCGCCAAGTTCGGCGTTGATGCATTCATCGTCGCCGACATGGGCGTGGCGGCTTTGATCGCCGAACGATATCCGCATATCCGGCTTCATCTGTCGGTCCAGGCGGCGGCGTCAAGCCCGGAGGCGATCCGCTACTACTGCGACGCGTTCGGCGTCAAGCGCGTGGTGCTGCCGCGCATCCTGACCATCACCGAGATCAAGAAACTCAAGTCCGAAATCGACTGCGAGCTCGAAAGCTTCATTTTCGGCAATGTCGGCATGATGGCGGAGGGGCGCTGCGCGCTCACCTCCTATGTCACGGGCGTTTCGACCAATATGGACGGCATGTGCTCGCCGCCGAGCCATGTGCGCTACGAGGAAGGGCCGGACGGTTCCATGTCCTCCATTCTCGGCGACATCACCATCGATTGCGTCGGCGCCGACGA
>JBNLDE010000172.1:0-4994 GCA_050304175.1 Zhengella sp.
GTGTTTATGTGACCGGATATCCGGGTCAAATGGGAGGAAGAAATGAAAAGGATCTTGGAACTACTCGCAGGTGCCGCGATTTTCTCGGTACTTTCCATGACTGGCGCCATGGCGCAGGATTGCCCGCGCGGCGATCTCGACAAGAGGTACTGCGACGCCGACGGCGACCTGATCGCCGACATTCCCACCGATCCGGCCGAGCAGATCGACCCCGATACGCTGATTTTCGCCTTTACTCCTGTTGAGGATCCCGCTGTCTACAAGTCGGTCTGGTCCGATTTTCTGGACCACCTGAAAAAGGAAACCGGCAAGGAGGTCGTTTTCTTTCCGGTCCAGTCCAACGCCGCCCAGATCGAGGCGATGCGTTCCGGACGGCTGCACATTGCCGGCTTCAATACGGGCTCCAATCCGCTGGCGGTGAACTGCGCCGGGTTCCGGCCGTTCACGATCATGGCCTCCAAGGACGGCAGCTTCGGGTACGAGATGGAAATCATCACCTATCCGGGATCGGGAATCGAGAAAGTCGAGGACATCAAGGGCAAGCAGCTTGCCTTCACCTCGCCGACCTCCAACTCCGGCTTCAAGGCGCCTTCGGCGATCCTGAAGGCCGACTACGACATGATCCCGGAGCGCGATTTCGAACCGGTGTTCTCCGGCAAGCATGACAATTCGATCCTGGGCGTCGCCAACAAGGACTACATGGCTGCCTCGATCGCCAACTCGGTCAAGACCCGGATGATTTCGCGCGATGTCATCAAGCCCGAAGACACAATCACGATCTACAAGTCGCAGACCTTCCCGACCACCGGATATGGTGTGGTTTACAACCTGAAGCCCGAGCTGCAGGAAAAGATCCGCAATGCCTTCTTCAACTTCGACTGGGAAGGAACGACGCTCGAGGCCGAGTTCTCCAAGTCGAACGAAGGCCAGTTCCTGGAAATGACCTACCAAGAGTTCTGGGAAGTCATCCGCAAGATCGATACGGCCAACGGCGTCAGCTACGCCTGCCAATAATCGGGACACCTAGCGAATGATCGCGCCGGCGGCGGGTTTTCCTGCCTGCCGCCGGCCCAAGCGCAAGGACGGGACATGCTGCGCCTCAAGAAGCTTACCAAGACCTACAAGACGGGCGACCAGGCGCTGCAAGGCATCGACCTGGAAGTCCCAGGTGGCCAGGTGCTGGCCCTGATCGGGCCCTCGGGCGCCGGCAAATCCACCATGATCCGCTGCATCAACCGGCTGGTGCAGCCGACGGAGGGCGAAGTCTGGCTGGAGGAGACCGAACTGACGCACCTGGGCGCGGGCGCCCTGCGCCGGGCCCGCCGCGAGATGGGGATGATCTTCCAGGAATACGCGCTGGTGGAACGGCTGACGGTGATGGAGAATGTGCTTTCCGGCCGCCTCGGCTATGTCGGTTTCTGGCGCAGCTTCCTGCGCAAGTACCCGCAATCCGACATCGACGAAGCCTTCCGGCTTCTGGACCGCGTCGGCCTTTTGCACATGGCCGACAAGCGCGCCGACGAACTCTCCGGCGGCCAGCGCCAGCGTGTCGGCATCTGCCGGGCGCTGATCCAGAACCCCAAGCTGCTCCTGGTCGACGAACCGACCGCCTCGCTCGACCCCAAGACGAGCCGCCAGATCATGCGCCTCATCACCGAACTGTGCCAGGAGCGCGGCCTTGCCGCGATCATCAACATTCACGACGTGGCACTCGCCCAGATGTTCGTGCAGCGGATCGTCGGCCTGCGTTTCGGCGCCATCGAATTCGACGGTCCGCCGGCAAAGCTGACTACCGATGTCCTGAGCACCATTTACGGCGAGGAGGACTGGGAGGCGACGATCCAGAAGGTCGAGGACGAGGAAGTGGAAGTGGAAGTGGAAGACGGCCCGGCCGGTATCCCACCGATCGAGGCGGCGCTGTGACCATGGACGCACATCGCGAACTCGACGACATGCTCGGCAGGGGCTGGCGCAAGCCCCATTTCATTCCGAACCCGCTGCTCCGCTGGGGCATATTCCTCTGTTTCATCGCCTATCTGATCGCGGCCTTCCTGACGATCGACGTCGACTGGGGCCGGGTCTACGAGGGGCTCGACCGGGGCTGGCAGTTCTTTCTCGCCTTCACCCGGCCCGATTTCGTCTCCCGCTGGAGCGACATCTGGAGCGGCATCGTGGAAAGCGCGGTGATGACGGTTTCCGCGTCCGTGGTCGGCATCCTCATCTCGATCCCGATCGGGCTGGGCGCGGCGCGCAACATCGCCCCGCTGCCGATCTACCTGGTGTGCCGCGCCATCGTCGCGGTCAGCCGCGCGCTGCAGGAGATCATCGTCGCCATCCTGCTGGTGGCGATCTTCGGCTTCGGCCCGCTGGCCGGTTTCCTGACCCTGTCGTTCGCCACCATCGGCTTCCTGTCGAAGCTGCTGGCCGAAGACATTGAATCGATGGACAAGGTGCAGGCCGAAGCGATCAAGGCCTCCGGCGCGCGCTGGCTGCAGTGGATCAACTACGGCGTCCAGCCGCAGGTCATGCCCCGGCTGGTGGGCCTTTCCATCTACCGGGTCGACATCAACTTCCGCGAAAGCGCGATCCTCGGCCTTGTCGGCGCGGGCGGCATCGGGGCAACGCTGAACACCGCCTTCGACCGCTACGAATACGATACCGCCGCCGCGATCCTGATCCTCATCATCGGCATCGTCATGGCGCTCGAATATATCTCGGGCATCGTTCGGGCAAAGGTGCAGTAATGCCGGTTTTCAAACAGAACAACACGACCACCTGGCGTCGCCGCACCACGGGCGAGAGCCTTGTCCGCTGGTTCGGCTGGCTCATCGGCGTCGCGATCTTCCTCTATTGCTGGCAGCAGATCTCCAGCGCCACCACCTGGTTCTTCGTCTGGGACGCGCCGCGCATCGCCGGCGACATCTGGACCCGCGCCACCCCGCCGCGCTGGGAATATATCACCCAGCTCGGCCGCCCGATCTGGGACACGCTCAACATCGCCACCCTCGGCACGCTGATCGCGCTGCTGCTGGCCATCCCGGTCGCCTTTCTGGCGGCCCGCAACACCACGCCATCGGCCGTTTTCATCAGGCCCATCGCGCTCCTGATCATCGTCTCGACGCGTTCCATCAACTCGCTGATCTGGGCCCTGCTCCTGATCGCCATCATCGGCCCCGGCGTCTTTGCCGGAGTCGTCGCGATTGCCATCCGCTCCATCGGCTTCTGCGCGAAACTGCTCTACGAGGCGATCGAGGAAATCGACACGTCCCAGGTCGAGGCGATCACCGCGACCGGAGCCTCGCGCTGGCAGGTGATGGCCTATGGCATCGTGCCCCAGATCCTGCCCGCCTTCGCCGGCATCGCAGTGTTCCGCTGGGACATCAACATCCGCGAATCCACGGTGCTCGGCCTGGTGGGGGCCGGTGGCATCGGGCTGCAGTTGCAGGCCTCGCTCAACGTGCTGGCCTGGCCGCAGGTGAGCCTGATCCTGATCGTCATCCTGTTTGCGGTCGTCATCAGCGAATGGGTGTCGGCCAAGGTCCGGGGTGCGATCATTTGAGCACGATCACCGCCGAGAGCGCGCTGGCCGCCTATGAGGCCGCGCGCCACCGCCTGCCGCCGCCTTCCCGAACCGGCCGGACCCCGCGCATGGTGCCCGACCTTGGCGCCCTGGCGGATGACTTCGACGCCTTCCTTCTCGATGCCTTCGGCGTCCTGAACGTCGGCGAGGCGGCGATCCCCGGCGCGCCGGAGCGCGTCGCCGCGCTGCAAGAAATGGGAAAACGCGTCCTCATCGTCTCCAACGCCGCCGGTTTTCCGCACGAGAAGCTGATGGAGAAATACGCCCGCCTCGGTTTCGATTTCGCACCCGAGGACGTCGTCACCAGCCGCAAGGCGATGGCTGCCGCCGTCGCCCAAAGGGCAGCGGGGCAAGAAGGGCAAGGGGGACAGGAAGCGCCGGTTCGCAAATGGGGCCTGATGGTCAGCGACGGCGTTTCCGCCGCCGAGTTCGAGACGCTGACCCACGTGCGCCTGCGCGACGACCCGGCGGATTATGAGGACATCGACGCGGTGCTGATGATCGGCAGCGCTACCTGGACCGAGGCGCGCCAGACCCTGCTGGAGGCAGCGCTCGCCGCCCGCCCGCGCCCGGTCTATGTCGGCAACCCGGACATTACCGCCCCCCGGGAGACCGGCTTTTCCGTTGAACCGGGCTATTACGCCCATCGTCTGGCGGACCGGACCGGGGTTACGCCGGAGTTCTTCGGCAAGCCCTTCGGCAACATCTATGCCCTTGCCTTCGAAAGGCTGGCGCCAAGCATCCCGAAGTCCCGCATGCTGATGGTCGGCGACAGCCTCCATACCGACATCCTCGGCGCCCACACCGCCGGCATCGCCAGCGCCCTCATCACCGACTACGGCTTCCTGGCGGGCCGGAATGCCGAGGCGGATATAACGGCAACCGGCCTAGTGCCGGATTTCATTTTGCCGAGGCCGTGAGGGGGGGAGCAGCGGCGGATATATGGGCGGGAGCAGACTGGCGGTTTGCAGAGCCACAAACTACCCATGCGGTCGCTCAAGCAGAACCTGTTCACGGCGGCAATCGACCCTGAACCAGCCTTCGAATGATGTGCAGCGAATGACTGGTTTAAACCCTCTTTTGCCAATGCCGCAGTAAGCTTGAACTTCCAGTTAAAATTGAACGAAGCTCAGCTCAGATTCGTCGAGGACGCTCAAGGTATTTCGATGACGGGCAAGAACACTATGGTGTTCCTTTACGATTGACCACAATCAAAACCCCTTTTGCTTTTGCGTGATATCAGAAGGCAACGGCACCTCATTTCTCCGACTTCACCCGATGCAAGGGAAATCTGAAATGTCCGACGCTGACAGGATTGACTGGGACGCCATCATCATCGGCTCGGGCATAGGTGGAATGGCCGCTGCCGCCGCGTTGTCGAAGCTCGGCACAAGGTGCTTCTATTGGAGCAATA
>JBNLDE010000173.1:0-16636 GCA_050304175.1 Zhengella sp.
CGGCCGAAGTCGCCCCGTCAGGCACGCCGTCGATGGTTACCACCGGCCGCGCGCAGTCGGGGCCCGCAGTTTGTCCCAGGTGGATCTCGTATCCCTCCAGCGGTAGGTCGTATGTCACCGAGCGGGCGCCGACATTGCGCACCGTCTTTTCAGGTTCCAGCACGGTTTCGATGTCGAGCAGGCCGAGCCCCTCGACCTCCCTTACACGCCCCTCGATGCCGTGCGGATCGCTGACTTTGCGCCCGAGCATCTGGTACCCGCCGCAAAGGCCGGTCACGCGCCCGCCGCGCTCGCGGTGCGCCGCCAGGTCCCGGTCCCAGCCATTCTCGCGAAACCGTGTCAGATCGCCGATGGTCGATTTGGAGCCGGGAATCACCACCAGCGCCGCATCGGCGGGCAAGGGATGGCCGGGCGGCACGAACACGACATCGATGCCCGCCTCGCCGGTCAGCGGATCGAGATCGTCGAAATTAGCGATCCGGTCGAGCATTGGCACGGCGATCCTGACGCCGGTGGACGCGCCCACCACCATCCGCTCCAGCGCGACCGAATCCTCGGACGGCAGCAAAGCGCACTCCTTCAGCCATGGCACCACCCCGAAGCACGGCCATCCGGTTCGCGCGTTGATCGCCGTGATTCCGCCGTCGAACAGCGTCACGTCACCGCGGAACTTGTTGATGAAGTAGCCCGCAATCATCGCCCGGTCAGTGTCGTCGAGTACCACATGGGTGCCCACGAGCGAGGCGATCACCCCGCCGCGATCGATATCGCCGACGAGCACGACCGGCACATTGGCCCGGCAGGCGAAGCCCATATTTGCGATGTCGCGGTCGCGCAGGTTGATTTCGGCCGGCGATCCCGCGCCTTCGACAATGATCAGGTCAGCGCCTTCGCCGAGCCGGCCCCAGCTATCCATTACCGCGTCCATCAGCCGGCCCTTGAGATGCTGGTAGTCACGCGCTTCGGCCGTGCCGAGCACCTTGCCTTGCACCACGATTTGCGCGCCCGTATCGGTTTGCGGCTTCAGCAGGACGGGATTCATGTGCACCGATGGTTCGGCACCCGCGGCAATTGCCTGCAGCCATTGCGCGCGGCCGATCTCGCCGCCTGGTTCACCCGGCCTGCCTGCAACGGCTGCGTTGTTCGACATGTTCTGGGGCTTGAACGGACGCACCGCGATCCCGCGATTGCGGGCGACGCGGCACAGGCCGGCAACCAGCACTGACTTGCCGACATCAGACCCCGTTCCCTGCAGCATCAATGCGCGCGCCATGGCGCCTTAATAACCGCTTCGCCGCGCCGCGACAGCCCCGAATGCGCCATGGCAGGTGAATTCGCGCACATCGGCTGTGCGGCATTTATGTCTCCTGCACGCCATTGCGTGCCCCCTCGCCTGGGTTAAGATCGGGCCAGTTGCCATGTCGACAGGGAGGTGCGCCATGGATGCGATCGTCGATTCCGCCACAGGCCAATTCGAACTCAACGAGGAACAGCGCGCGATCCAGGATATGGCGCGTGCCTTTGCCGCCGACCGTGTGGCGCCCCGCGCGCTCGAATGGGATCTGCAGCGCCACTTTCCCGCGGATGTGATCCGCGAAACCGGACCGTTGGGTCTGGGCGGCATTTATGTGCGCGACGATGTCGGCGGCTCCGCGCTTGGCCGGCTCGACGCCGTGCTCGTGTTCGAAGCACTGTCGGCCGCCTGCCCAGGCTTCTCTTCGTTCATATCGATTCACAACATGGCAGCGTGGATGATCGACAACTTCGGGTCGGACGAGCAGCGCCGGCGCTTCCTGCCGAAGCTGACTTCGATGGAACTGCTCGCCAGCTAT
Organism: Zhengella sp.; assembly: GCA_050304175.1. Classification (GTDB taxonomy): domain Bacteria; phylum Pseudomonadota; class Alphaproteobacteria; order Rhizobiales; family Rhizobiaceae; genus JAIOIW01. The sequence continues at coordinate 1,833 of JBNLDE010000173.1, forward strand.
TGCCTGACAGAGCCCGGCGCTGGCTCGGACGCCGCCGCGCTGAAGACGCGCGCGGTGCGCGATGGCGATCATTACGTGCTCAACGGCACCAAGCAGTTCATCTCCGGTGCCGGCGCTTCCGACATATATGTGTGCATGGTGCGCACCGGAGACGACGGACCGAAGGGAATTTCGACCCTGGTGATCGAAAAGGATACGCCAGGCCTTTCCTTCGGCGCGCCCGAAAAGAAGATGGGCTGGCACATGCAGCCGACCGGCCAGGTGATTTTCGAGGATTGCCGGGTTCCGGTCGAAAACCGGCTGTCTGACGAAGGTATGGGCTTTCGCATCGCCATGGCCGGGCTTGACGGCGGCCGTCTCAATATCGCTGCCTGCTCGCTCGGCGGCGCGCAATCTGCGCTCGACAGGGCGCTGGCCTATGCCGGCGAACGCAAGGCCTTCGGCCAGGCGCTCGACCGCTTCCAGGCGCTGCAATTCAAGCTTGCCGACATGGAAACCGATCTCGCCGCCATGCGCCAGCTGCTCTACACCGCAGCCTCCAAACTCGACCGCAAGGCCTCCGACGCATCGAAATGGTCGGCAATGGCCAAGCGCTTCGTCACCGACGCCGGTTTCGACGTCGCCAATCAGGCGCTGCAGATCCACGGCGGGTACGGCTACCTTCACGAATATGGTATCGAGAAGCTGGTCCGCGACCTTCGCGTGCACCAGATCCTGGAGGGCACCAACGAAATCATGCGCGTCATTATCGCCCGCCATCTGATCGGGCGGTGAGCATCTAAACCGGGGGAGTCACATGACCACCATCGCATTTATCGGCCTCGGCAACATGGGCAACCCCATGGCCGCAAACCTCGTCAAGGCCGGCTACACGGTGCAGGGCTTCGATCTGATACCGGAAAACCTGAAGCAGGCCGGCGACAATGGCGTCACCGTGATGGCAAGCGCCACCGCGGCCGCTAAGGGGGCTGACGTGGTGGTGACTATGCTGCCTGCAGGTAAGCACGTCTTGTCGGTCTACGCCCAGATCTGCGAGGCGGCGGCGCCGGGCACGTTGTTCATCGATTCGTCCACCATTGACGTGGAGTCCGCGCGCCGGGCTCACGAGGTCGCCGGTTCCTACGACCTCCCCAGCCTCGATGCTCCGGTCTCTGGCGGTGTTGGCGGTGCCGCGGCCGGCACGCTGACATTCATGTGCGGCGGTTCAAGCGAGGCCTTTGCCAAGGCGCAACCGATCCTCGAGAAGATGGGCGGCAAGATCGTCCATTGCGGCGACGCCGGAAATGGCCAAGCCGCCAAGATCTGCAACAACATGATCCTTGGCATATCGATGATCGGCGTCGGGGAGGCCTTCGCGCTCGGCGAAAAGCTCGGCCTGTCGCACCAAGCGCTATTCGACGTCGCCTCGACTTCGTCGGGCCAGTGCTGGTCAATCACGACCTATTGCCCGGTACCCGGTCCTGTGCCGGCATCGCCCGCCAACAACGGCTACAAGCCGGGATTTGCCGCCGCATTGATGCTCAAGGATCTCAAGCTTGCCCAGGAAGCCGCGGCATCGGTAGGCGCCGCCACACCGCTGGGAGCCGAGGCCGCGCAGCTTTATGGCCTTTTCAACGCGATGGGCAACGACGGTGTCGATTTCTCCGGCATCATCAATTTCCTGCGCGGCGGGACAAGTTGACGCAGCGGCAGGACAACCGCCACTTTGGGCGAAAAAAGTGCCTTGTTTAGAATTGCTTAAGCACTCGCTAACCGGACGGTAACGATACAGGGATTAGAACGGAGACCGAGGCGGACGACACGACGCCTCGACGCTCCGGATCAGGTATTGCGTACCGGAGCTTGTAAGTTTCCGCGTCACGCGTATGCAAAGCCATGCGTATCTTTGGCAAGACCGCGTTCTTCCGATGTAACGGTGGAACGCGGTTTTTCCATTTATGGGCTTCGGTTACGAACCGTACCGGAACCCGCCCACCCTAAAGATCGACGCGCGCGCCGGGGATCGGCACCTTGTCCTTGTTGATGAGCACGATCGGCGCATCGCTGCCTTCGATGGTGACGACAAGCAACCGCATGTCCCAGACACCGGCAACGCGCACAGTGTTCGATGTTGCCGTGCCGCCGCCCTTCGAACCTTTGAGCGAGATCGACAGCTGCGCCGAGCCGCTGCCACCGGCTTGGACGTTGAGGGAGCCCCAAGTCCACCATCCGGCCTTGATGTCGTCGCCGAGCTCGGCGCGCACATGCTCGTCGGCCTGCACCGCCTCCATGGTCATCCGATAGGCGTCGCTGTTCCTGAGCGCCAGCGGAATCGAGACGATCAGCGTCACGAACAAACCGATCACGGCCACCCAGATGACAAGGCCTGCGATCCCCCAAGCGCGCTGGGTCTTGCGGAAATGTTCGGCATCCCGCCACGCGCGGTTGCGCCAGGCCCAGCGGCTGCCGCGCGCGCCAAGCAAGAAGATCATGATGATATTGACGAACGGCACAAACATCAGCAGCGCAATGAAGGTGCTGTTGCCGATTCCCCAGATCCAGTTGAGGAAAAACGCACCCCAGTTCCAGCGGTCAAGTTCGGCCGGTATTTCCGCCGGGTCGTTTAGTGCCTTGTTGGCCATTGCCGCAAACTCCTCACATTGGTGCGCAGCGGACCCTATAGAGCGTTTCGTCTGCTTAGGGAACGCCCCACCCGGGCGCATGGACGGCGGCAACGGGGCGCGGTCATACCCGGACCGATCCGCCCCTCGCCAACCGGATTGTCGTTATCCGCCTTTTCCAAGGTCGGTCTCCGCCCTGTCGAGCGCCAGGACGATCCGGTCCATCGCCATATCGATCGTTTCGCGCGTCCAGATCAGCGGCGGCGACATGATCATGGTGTCGCCCACGGCGCGCAGCATCACGCCGCCGGCGATGGCATGGTCGCGCACGGCGACGCCAGCCCGGCCGTTTCCGGCGAAACGCTCCCTAGTGTCCCTGTCCTTCACGATCTCGATCGCTCCCATCAGGCCGATCGACCGCGTCTCGCCGACGATTGCGTGGTCTCCAAGCCGTTCGGCGAGCTGGGCGGCGAAATAGGGCCCGGTATCATCGCGCACGCGCTCGATCAGGCCTTCGCGTTCGATGATCTCCAGATTCTTCAGCGCCACAGCGCAGGCCACCGGATGGCCCGAATAGGTGTAGCCGTGGAAGAATTCGCCGCCCTTTTCTACCAGCGTCTTCGAAATGCGGTCGCCGACAAGCAGCGCCGAAAGCGGCTGATACCCCGAGGTCAACGCCTTGGCCGTGGTGATCGTGTCGGGCGACAGTCCAAAAGTCTGTGCGGCGAACCAGTTGCCGGTACGCCCATAGCCCGTGATCACCTCGTCGAGCATCAACAGCACGTCGTACTTTCGGCAGATCCGCTGCACTTCCGGCCAGTAGCTGTCAGGCGCGATCCTGACGCCCCCCGCCCCCATCACCGGCTCGCCGATGAAGGCGGCGACCTTGTCGGCGCCGTGGTCGAGGATCGCATCCTCCACGGCCTTCGCCGCGCGCAATCCGAAATCGTGATCGCTCTCGCCCGGCCGTTTCAGTTCAAACCCGTAGGGCGGCATGACGTGAACGATGCCAGGCACCGGCGCGCCAAGCTGGGCGTGCATGCCGGCCATGCCACCAAGCGACGCGCCGGCAACCGTCGAGCCGTGATAGGCCGTGTTGCGCGATATGATGATCTGCTTTTCCGGTTTGCCTTCGAGCTGCCAGAAGTGGCGTACCAGCCGCAATGCCGTATCGTTGGCTTCCGATCCCGAGGAGCCGTAGAACACCTGGCCAAGCCCCGGCGGTGCGATCTCAGCCAGCTTCGCTGAAAGCAGCGTCGGCGTCGGCGTGGAGCAGCGGAAGAAGGAGTTGTAGTAAGGCAGTTCCTTCATCTGGCGGTAGGCGGCTTCCGCCAGTTCGTCGCGTCCGTATCCGACATTGACGCACCAAAGCCCCGCCATGGCATCGAGGATCTCGTTGCCCTCGCTATCGCGGATAAACGGTCCGTCGGCACCGACGATCATGCGGCTGCCGCTCGCGCGCAGGTCCTTGTGGTCGGTGAATGGATGGAGGTGATGCGCGGCATCGATCTGCTGCAACTGCGGCAGCGAATAGTTCCGGTAGGTCATAGGCTTGGCCTTTCCGCCTGAATCGGTTTCCCAAAGTCTTGAATCACGGTCTCAAGCAGGAAAGGCAGGCGGCGAATAGCCGATCCGCGCGCACAGGCGCAGCAACTCCGTATGCAGGGTGCGGGGCGACGGCTTCGGTCTCATGGCTGCATGATCGCAGCGGGCGCAGGCGAATGCAACATCAGTCCGAATGCGCAACTGCTGGACGCGGAAAGCAACTGTTAAAACCGGTGGCCTATCATTGTGCGGTTACGGCGTGCCGGCACCAACGCACGTTCCTAACCGGCAGCGGCCGAACCTCCCTTTTGCATAAGTCGAGGATCATGACTAAGACAATCGCAATCATCGCAGAGAAAGGGGCGAGGGTTTTCCACTGGTCGGCCACCCGCGACGCCATTGCCGCGCGCGGGGCACGGCTTGTCTATTTCACCGAATGCCCGGAAAACACCCTGCCGCGCCGCTGGCGCGTGCTGCCGGCGCGCGTCTTGTGGCGCATCGTGCAGGTACTGGAAAACCGCTGGGCCGGCGCGACGTTCCACTACTACGATCCCGAAGAGACCATCAATCTGCCCTGCCGCTTCAAGGGTCATTTCAAGGACTTCGATGACGAGGCGGTTGCACGCATTCGCGGCAGCGGAGCGGACTTGCTGATCCGCCTTGGCGGGCGCGGTATCTATCGCGGCGCGATCCTGTCGGCCACGCCGGGCGGCATGGTCTCGATTCATCACGGCGACAATCGCGTCTATCGCGGCGGCCCGCCCGGCTTCTGGGAAGTGATGAACGGCGAGGCCAGCTGCGGCTATGTCGTTCAGCGGCTGACGGAAATGCTCGATGGCGGCATGGTGCTGGCGCGTGGAGAAATCCCCAGCCAGCCACAGGCGGCACAGAATTGCAAAAACCTCTATGCCGCAGCCGACGAGGCCTTGGCTGGCGTCGTCAGCCAATTCCTCGAAACGGGAAGCCTGCCCGAAACAGAACCCCCGGCAAGATACCTCGGGAAAATTTACAAGCTCCCCGGGTTCCTCCAGTTGGCCGCCTACATCTGGCGGGTCTGGATCCGCCCTAATCGCCTTCCCGGGACGCGCTTCTGACCGCCCGCCCCAGTTGCCTCAAAAACGCTATAGCCCTATTTCGCCGGCAGCGTCTGGGAGTAGGCCAGAATGTCGACCGCGTCCTGGATGTCCAGCACAACCAACGCCGGCATGACCTGGCCAGGTTGCCCGAAGCGGATCTTGTGCAGCGTTTCCCACGGATTGTCCTTGGCAACCGTTCCGACATATTCCGGATCGTCCGCTGAACCGAAGTTCAACTCCTTGCCATCGAAGCCATGGCAATTGGCACAAACGGTCTGAAAGAAGCGTGCGCCGCGGCTCGGGTCGCCTTTGGCGGCCTTGGATGCCGGATCGATATGGACGCTCATGTCGAACTGCCCTTGGCTGACAAATAGTGCCAGACGGTCGATTGCACGGCTGGATAACGTGCCTGCGAAATTGTCGTGCGGTACAGCCCGGATCGCTGCGGCCACCGCCGCAAGATCGGCACCGGCCATCCCGTCGATTCCCTTGATGCCGGTAAAGTGGGAACCCGATCCGTAGGCGCCGTCCTTACCCTTGTAGTCCCAACCATGACACTCCTTGCAGCGCCAGGTGGTCGATCCTTCCCTCTTGCCGGACACCGGGTAGGCCGGATTGGTGCCTTCTGGCTCATCTGCATCGATCACCGCCCACCACTTGTCGTAATATTGCCCCCCACGGGCAATCGCGAACACATCGGTTTCCGACTCCGGATCGTCGGCAACGGCTTGCGGGACAAAGAGCAAAGCCGCTCCAATTGCGAGCGCCATGCCCGCCAACCTACCTGAAGTTTTTGTATGGTAAGCCATAATATTAACCCTCCCCTTCGTTGACTACGACAAATCCGGCCTCCATTTTTTCATGCTTCGCGCATACACGCGCATCGTCGATGACAGCCGTCAATAAAAGGAATGAACACTGTGTGCCCCCAATGGATTGGCACGGCGCCCACAACGGCACGCGTGCCCTGAAAGCTCGACTTGTTGGCGCGCCTTTGTAATCCTGCATTCCTGATCTGGAGCCCGTTATGAGCGATCCCCTCGGCAATCCTGTTTCTTCCTCTTCGTCCCGGGCACTGACCGGCATCGCCGATTTCGTCACCGGCTTCATCGGCTATCACCCGCGCGCGGTGAACATCCTGGCGGCAGCGGAGGCCGATCCGGATAGCCCTTTGGCACAGATCTATGCCGGCATGTTGTGGATGTTCCTCGAAGCGCCCGAAGCGCCGGTCCGTGCGCGAATCTTTGCCGAGGCCGCCGCGCCGCTGCTGGCAAGCGCGAACGCCCGCGAGAAGATGCTCCACGCGCTGCTATCGGCCTGGATCGCCAACGACATGCCGGCGGCGGAAAAGCTCGCGGCAGATATCGTCACCGAACACCCGCGCGACCTGGCGACACTGAAGCTCGGCCAGTATTTCGCGTTCAACCGCGGCGATGCGCCGACGATGCTGCGGCTGGCGAAGGCCGGCGAAGCGGAAAATGCCGGCAACTCCAACTATCACGCGATGGCCGCCTTTGCCTTCGAGCAATGCCACCTGCTCGACAAGGCGGAATCAGCCGCGCGCCGCGCGCTTCAATTTCAGGAGGGCGAACCGTGGGCGCACCATGCGCTCGCCCATGTCATGCTCACCCAGGGCCGCGTGACCGAGGGCGCAATGTTTCTGGAGGCTGCGGCACCATCGTGGGACGGCCTTAACTCCTTCATGTACACCCACAACTGGTGGCATCGTGCGCTCTTCTCGATTTCGCTCGGTGATCATGATGCGGTGCGCGCCATGTATGACAAGCATTGCTGGAGCCAGGAGAAATCCTATTCGCAGGACCAGGTCGGCGCGGTTTCGCTGCTTGCACGCATGGAAATGGCGGGCATCGACGTCGGTTCGCGCTGGGACGACCTGGCCGACTGGCTGAAAGCGCGGCACGGCGACACGGTCAACGCCTTCCTCACCCTGCAATATCTCTACGGCCTTGCCCGCGCTGGACGCGCCGAGGCAAGGCAGTTGATGCAGGCGATCGACGACAAGGCGGCCACCGCCGCCGCGTTCGAGAAGACAGCCTGGAGCGAAGTCGCAGTGCCCGCGGCGCGCGGTATTCTCGCCCATCTCGAGGGCCGTCATAGTGACGCCACGCGCAACCTCGCTGCCGCCCTGCCTCGCATGGCCGAAATTGGTGGCAGCCACGCCCAGCGCGACCTGTTCGAGCAAATCCTGCTCGATGCGCACCTGAAGGCCGGCAACCTGGTGCAGGCCCAGCAGATGCTCGAGATGCGCCGGATCTACGATCCCTGCGGCCTGCCGCTCAATCGCGCGCTCGCCGGCGTCTACCGCCAACTCGGCCTGGAAGACGAAGCGGAAGAAGCCGAACGGCGCCGCTACGCCTGAGCCGCGCCGTAGCGGAATCCCGGGTCAGGGTTTGACCAGCTTGATCACCACCAGCAGGATCACGGCACCGATCAGTGCATTGATGATCTGGGCAATGATGCCGCCACCGATGGCAATGCCGAGCATGGGCAACAACCAGCCCGCGATCACCGCCCCGACAATGCCGACCACGATATTGCCGACCAGACCGAAACCGAAGCCCTTGACGATCATTCCGGCGAGCCAGCCGGCTACGCCACCGATGATGATCCATACGATAATCGCCTGCAATGCCATTTCGCACCTCCTTCCGGGGAGCCGGAACGCCGGCATCCCACTTGTGCCATTAGGACGGTGGGAAGGTAACAGATTCGCGGCGCGGCGAACATGCGGGGCTTTCGACCTGTCAAGGCAAACGACTCTGGCCAATCCGGCTGGTAAAGCCTAGGTCTGGAGCGGATGGAAATGGAGGTCACCAACATGCACGAGGCTATCCGGAAGGGAAATGTGGCGATCGTAACGGGCGGCGCGTCAGGCATCGGGTTCGCCGCGGCACGGCATCTCGCGGCAAATGGCATGAGCGTCTGCATCGCCGATCTGCCGGGCGACAATCTGGAGAACGCGCGCGAAACCCTGCTCGCCGAAGGCGTCGCCAGAGACAGTGTCATCGCCGCCGCCGTTGACGTAGCCGATGCCAGCCAGTTGCGAGATCTCCAGGCTCGTGTGGCGGCAGACCTGGGTCCGGTAAGCGTGCTGATGAACAATGCCGGCATGCAGCCCGGCAGTTCGATTTTCGACACCGAGGACAATTGGCAGCAGATCCTCGACGTCAATATGTGGGGCATCATTCGCGGATCGCAGATATTTGCACCGGCAATGATTGCATCGGACAAGCCGGGCCTGATCATCAACACCGGATCGAAACAGGGCATCACGACTCCGCCCGGCGATCCCGCCTACAATGTCTCGAAGGCGGGCGTGAAAGTCTTCACCGAGGCCTTGCAGCACGAACTGCGCAACATGCCGGGTTGCAAGGTCGAAGCGCGGCTGTTCATCCCCGGTTTCGTCTACACTCCGCTCACCGCCCGGGGCCGCACGGAGAAGCCGGAAGGGGCCTGGACGCCGGAACAGACCGCCGCCTTCCTGTTTTCATCCATCGACAACGGCGATTTCTACATCCTGTGCCCCGACAATGACGTCGATCGCGCAACCGACACCAAGCGCATCCTGTGGGCGGCCGGCGACATAGCAGAAAACCGGCCCCCGCTGTCGCGCTGGCATCCCGATTATGCCGACGCGTTCAAGGAGTGGCTGAAGCAGTGACGGTGCGCTGTCGCGCTCGGCCAAGGCCTGGCCGCGCAGGAATTGACCGGGACCTCGCCAGAGCCCCGGCATTGGCAGTTCAAGGGCCCCGACCCTAAAAGACCAGGCGCGGTAAAACCGATTGGTCCTGCAGGACCGAAGGAACCTTGAGATCGGTCTTGCCCGGATCGTAATTGAAGCCCCATTGGCTGTAGCCGTGGAAGTCCAGCGACTCGGCGATGTAGGATGCAAACGGAGAAACCGGTGCCGACCACAACGGCGAGGTGTCGGACGAGGGTCGGCGCCAGCGAACCAGAAGATGGCTGTCGCCCGCGTAGACGATACCCTCAATGTAGATGCGCTGTTCGGCCTTGATCGTATTGCCGCCGGACTTTTTCTTTTTTCCCTTTTTCGAGCCCTTGTCCGAAGAGCTGCCTGAGGATCCCGGTTCGCGGAAAAACACGAAACTGGCCAGCGCGCCGCTGTCGGTGGCTTTCAGTTCGATTTGATCGGCTTCGAAATCGAAAATCCCGCCATCGGAGATATGAAATGATACGCCATCGCCATTGATCGTCTCGTCCGCGGCCACATCGATATCGCCGCCCGAGATGAAGTAGTTGCCGGGTTTGAAGACAACGCGTGTTGCATCGACCGACAGGCCGCCGCAATAGGTCCCGGGCTTGACGACCGCCTCGCCGGAAAGATTGATGGAAACCGCCGTCGTGTAGTCACAGCCGCCGGGTTTTGAAACCTCATAGCCGGCGAGCGGATCACCGCGTGGTGCGCAGGAAGGCAATGGATCGGGCGTCAGGCTTCCGGGAACGCCGGCGTACTGCCCGCTCACAAAACAGTTTTCGCCAGACGCAAACTCGCCGGCCTTTAGCTGCACGGCGGCCGGCGATGTGGAGTCCACCTGGACAGAACAGTTGTTCGCATAGAGCGATGCACCGGTGTAGACATCCGAGCTGCGTGGCTTGGAATTTAGGATAAGCGTCGTGCTGCTCACTGGGTCGGTAGCCTGGATGCAACGAAGGCCGCTCGACGCATACATGACGGCGATCGATTTCGCGGCAGGTTCGATCAGCTTGATGCCGACCGCCTGCAGAAAGCGCGGTTTGCTGGAGAGAGTGGCGATGCCGGTAAGCTTTTCGCCGTCGAAATCCATACTCATGCTTGTGATTTCGCTCGCATATTCGAAGTTCTCGCGGAAGAAATTGGCCGCGTACTTCTCGCGGGCCGCCTTTTCCGAGGCCGGATTGCCCGCAACGACCGTGGTTACCTTCTTGAGATCACTGGTGGTCGCCGACACACCGGCCAGCACCGCGGCATCGAGCGCGCGCTTGATTTCCGCCTTCTCGCGAAACCCGCCCGCCGTATCAATACCCAAGCCGATCACGGCGACAAGCGGGATGGCCATCAAGGCGAACTGGACCGCGAAGTTGCCCTTTTGACATGAAACGAAACCCCGCGCCAAGTGTCTATTCAATAAGTCTAAATTAACATTTACTAAGTTACCATGTTTCATGGCGCAGCCCTATCTTCAGGTGAGCAAGCTTTCATGAAGCAAGAAATACGTATGAACGATTTAGAATAGGTTCGCTTGCGCAGTTAAATTTTTATCATTCGGTTAGGGAAATCCGGCAAATGCGCATCCAACGGAATTAATCACGCGGCGAGGTGCATTCGCCCTCTACGACGGCGCGATCTGATCGCGGAGCCCAAATTTCGGGCCGGCGTCGTGCCGCAATCTGATAGCGGCTCTCCACGGCACGCAGTATTCACGGGGAGTGCGTGCTCCCCGTTCGGACCTGAAACTTGTCAGGCGTGCGTTTCAGGCCTGCTCGGCATCGGCCTTTATCGTTGCAACCAGTTCGGCGAGCACGGTCTCCGCCTCTTTAGTATCGATCTGGCAAGTACCGGCCGCGGCGTGGCCTCCGCCGCCATGACGCAGCATCAGTTCGCCCACATGGGTGGTGTTGGACCGATCGAAGATCGACTTGCCGAAGGCGAACACCGTGTTCCGCTTCCCCTTGCCCCACATCACGTGGCAGGAAATATTGGTTTCAGGAAACAGCGCATAGATCATGAAGCGGTTACCCGCATAGATGATCTCCTCGTTGCGCAGGTCCAGCACCGCCAGCGGTCCGTGAACGGTAGTGCAACGACGGATCTGCTCTTCGAACTTCGCGCGGTGGTCCGTGAACAGCTCGACGCGTTCCCTGACATCTGGCAATGCCAGCAGACGGTCGATATCCGGCTCGTGGCGGCAGAAATCGATCAGTTCCATCATCAACTGGTAGTTGGATATCCGGAATTCGCGGAACCGGCCGAGGCCGGTGCGCGCATCCATCAGGAAGCTCAGCAGTTCCCAGCCCTGCGGGTTCAGCACGTCCTCGCGGGTGAACTGGGCGGCGTCCGCCTTGTCCACCGCGTCCATCATCGCGTCCGGCACCTTGGGAAAACGGCTGCGGCCGCCGAAGAAATCGTAGACGACCCGCGCAGCCGAAGGTGCATCTGGGTCGATCACGTGGTTGGAAAAATTTTCCCCGACACGCTTGGTTTCGCTGTCGTGATGGTCGAAGGCGGCGAATACACCGGGCACATAGGGCAGGTTCGTGGTGATGTCGCGGGCCGAAACCGCGATCTTCCCGTCCTGCATGTCCTTGGGATGCACAAACTCGATCTCGCCGACCAGGCCCAGTTCCTTCAGCAGCACCGCGCACACCAACCCGTCCATGTCCGAGCGCGTGATCAGGCGGTAGCCGCCCTCCGGGCGTGACTTGCCGATGCGGTCCGGCGAAATGCCGTCTTGATCGATTTTCTTGAGCATTCTGTCCCCCGAGGCAAAATTGATCGTTGCCGATCGCTACCTCGGGAACCTTACGAAACTCTAAGCAACCGGCCATGGGTGGCCGGCTGTTGTCGCTATGTTGAACAGCGCCTTAACGCCGGACGCCGCCTGCTGCACAGCATTTCCTACTCGGCCGCCTGCCCTGAGACGGTCTTCGATACCTTGGCGGCGCAGAACTTGAACTCCGGAATCTTGCCGAACGGATCGAGTTGCGGATTGGTCAAGCGGTTGGCCGGCGCCTCGTTGAAGCAGAACGGCACGAACACCATACCGTCGGCAACATCGCGGTCGGCCCTGAGCACGGCGGTAATCGTGCCGCGCCGCGTCTCAACGTCGATCATGTCTCCCGCGGCAAACCCCTGGCGGGCGATCTCGCGCGGGTTCATCGCCGCGATCCCCTCCGGTTCGATGGCGTCGAGCACGGCGGAACGCCGGGTCATTGCGCCGGTGTGCCAATGCTCTAGCAGGCGCCCAGTGGTCAGAACCATCGGATAATCCTCGTCGGGCACCTCGTCGGGTGCCCTCAGGTCGGCGGGCACCAGGTGTCCGCGTTTGTCGCCGGTCGGGAAGCCGTTGGTGAAGATGATCTCGTTGCCCGGTTTGTCGAGGGCGTCTGCGGGATAGGTAACCGTATCCTCGCCCGCGATGCGGCTCCACGGGATGTTGTTGAGCGACGGCATCACCGATGCCATCTCGGTATAGACCTCCGAGATATCCTTGTAGTTCCAGTCAAGGCCGATCCGGTTGGCGAGGTCGACGATCAGTTCCCAGTCCTGGCGTGCCTCGCCCGGCAGGTCGAGTGCGGGCCGTCCGAGTTGCACCTGGCGGTTGGTATTGGTGTAGGTGCCGGTCTTTTCCGCGTGCGCCGAGGCCGGCAGCACCACATCTGCATGCCATGCCGTTTCGGTCAGGAATATGTCCTGCACAACGAGATGTTCCAGCTTGGCGAGCGCCGAGCGGGCGTGGATCTGGTCGGGATCCGACATCGCCGGGTTTTCGCCCATGATGTACATCGCCTTGATCTCGCCGTCATGGATCGCGTCGATGATCTCGACCACGGTCAATCCGCGCTCGGGATCGAGCGTGCGGCCCCAGACATCCTCGAATTGCGCCCTGACATCGGCTTTGTCCACCGCCGCATAATTCGGATAGAACATCGGGATCAGGCCGGCATCGGATGCGCCTTGGACGTTGTTCTGGCCGCGTAGCGGGTGCAGCCCGGTGCCCTCGCGCCCGACCTGGCCAGTGATCAGGGCCAGCGCGATCAGGCAGCGCGCATTGTCTGTGCCGTGCGTATGCTGCGACACGCCCATGCCCCAGAAAATGATCGAGCGCTCGGAGGTTGCATAAAGGCGTGCAACCTCGCGTAGCGTCGCGGCCGGAATGCCGCAAACCGGCTCCATCGCTTCGGGCGAGAAGTCTTTTACCTTGTCCTTCAGCGCTTCGAATCCGGCGACATTGGCCTGGATATATTGCCGGTCGTAGAGCTCCTCCTCGACGATCACGTGGAGCAGCGCATTCAGCATCGCGACATCGGAGCCCGGCTTGAACCGCAGCGCGTGCGCGGCGTGGCGCATCATCTCCTGGCCGCGCGGGTCCATCACGATGAGCTTCTTGCCCTGCTTGACCGCCTGCTTGAAATAGGTTGCCGCGACCGGATGGTTTTGGCCCGGCCGCGCCCCGATGACGATGATGCAGTCGGCCTTCATCGCATCCGTGAACGGCGCCGAAACTGCGCCCGAGCCGACGCCTTCCATCAGCGCGGCGACCGACGAGGCATGGCACAATCTGGTGCAGTGATCGACGTTGTTGGTGCCAAATCCCTGGCGAATCATTTTCTGAAAAAGATAGGCTTCCTCGTTGGAACCCTTGGCAGATCCAAAGCCGGCGAGCGCCTGCCCGCCGTCGCGGTCGAGTACTGTCTTGAGGCCGGTCGCAGCGCGCTCCAGCGCCTCTTCCCAGTTTGCCTCACGGAACACGGTTAGTGGATCGACACCCTTCAGATCGACGTCGCCGATCTTCGGCGCGTCATCGCGGCGGATCAGCGGCCTGGTCAGACGTTCCGGCGAGCGGACATAGTCGTAGCCGAACCGGCCCTTGACACAGAGCCTGTTCTCATTGGCCGGTCCGTTGCGTCCGTCGACCTGGACGATCTTGTCATCCTTGACATGAACGGTCGTCAGGCAGCCGACGCCGCAGAACGGGCATACACTGTCGACAGACCTGTCAAAATCCTGAATCGTGCGTTTTCGCCCAGCCTCGTCCATCAGCGATTTTTCGTACAGCGCGCCGGTCGGGCAGGCCTGCACGCACTCGCCGCAGGTTACGCAGGTCGAAAGCCCCATCGGATCATGCAGGTCGAAGACAGGTGCCGTATTGTGGCCACGCGCGCCCATTCCGATCACGTCATTGACCTGCACCTCGCGGCAGGCCCGTACGCAAAGGCCGCAGGCGATGCACGCGTCCAGATTGACCGCGATCGCCGGATTGGTCATGTCGTGTTCGGCCTGCTGGTGGCCGTTGAACTTCGACGGCAGCCGTTTCTCGCCGGCAATACCCATCTTGCCCACCCAATCCCAGAAGGCCGACTGGCTGTCCGGGCTCTCGGCCTGATCCGGCATGTCGGCGGCGAGCAGTTCAAAGACCATACGGCGCGACTTGTCGGCGCGCTCGGTCTTGGTCTTCACCACCATGCCCTCGGCCGGTTTGCGGACGCAGGACGCCGCCAGCGTCCGTTCGCCCTGGATCTCGACCACGCAGGCACGGCAATTGCCGTCGGACCTGTAGCCCGGCTCGTCACGGTGGCACAGATGCGGGATGACGTTGCCGTCGCGCTTGGCGACCTGCCAGATCGTTTCGCCGGGTTTGGCGGTAACTTCGCGGCCATCGAGGGTAAAGGTGACCGGCTTGCTCATCACAACTCCTCCCGGAAGTATTTCAGCAGGTGGTTGACCGGGTTGGGTGCGGCCTGACCGAGCCCGCAGATCGAAGCGTCGCGCATCACTTGCTCCAGGTCGCGGACCGCAGCCTCGTCCAGCGGCCCGGCAGCCGACAGCATTTGCACCAGCTTT
>JBNLDE010000174.1:0-21397 GCA_050304175.1 Zhengella sp.
ATGTTTTCCGTTCGCGTGACCCGACTGCCGGCACGTACGCCAGGGTTCCTGGGTCTGCCTGCAGAGCGCGAAGTCCGGGTTATTTGCGCGACTGGAGTGCAGCATTCCGGAAGGGACGGGACCCTCAGGCAACAAGGCACATGCCGCAGCGGGGGGGGGCGGGCTCCGGTCCGCTCCCGTTCTTTCCGGCGAGCCGGACGCTTCAAAGGGCGTTCAGCAGAAGTTGCGAACTAAGCAGCAGGCGGTAGCTGGCAGGGATGTCGACGTCAGGGGTCAGCCGAACCGAATCGGCGACGTAGTCATCGAAGACCTTCTTCATGCGCCGGTAGAACGACTTGTCCAGAACCGCCAGACCGTTTTCGCTGTCGAGCAGGAAGCTGCGGTGATTGAGGTTCACGGATCCGAGGATGGAAAGCCGACCGTCTATCATCACGATCTTGGAGTGGAGCACTACCTTGGGCGCCTTGAACTCGTACATCTCGTAGGTGCCGGCATATTTTTCGACGAATAACTGGTTGAGCCGCGTCAGTATCTGGCCGCCGAGATCGCCCTTCAGGTTGACGCGCGCCGCTATCGTGATGTGCACGCCGCGGTCATGGGCCCGCTCCAGGGCAGCCGCGACGGGCGCCGGAGGGTTGAGATAGGGGGTGACGATTTCGATCGAATGCCGCGCGGCGTCGATCAGCTCGACATACCAGTTCTCGAGCGCATTGCTGTCCTCGTAAGGCGATGACATGAAGTGGCGCATCCCGGTGAGCGGCATGCCGCGTTTTTCCACCGAGACCGAGAACGGGCGAAAGGCGCTGGTGTCGGCGTCGCGGTTCCATAGGGTCGATAGATGTGCCGCCAGCGTGCGCACGGTGCGCTCGTCGGTCAGTTCGGCCTCGAAATCGTGATAGGTCGCGAAATAGTTGAGCGAGAGCTTGCCGGGGCCCTCGTAATTCTGCAGCTCGGGATAGGCCGACAGGTCGACTGCTTCGGGGAATAAAAATCCGTCGTGGATGTTGCGGCCGCCGACTATGGCGCGCGTTTCCCCCCTGCGGCGTGACAATGTCACCAGCATCTTCACATGGCTGGTCCGGTGATAACGCGCGGCCTCGTCTTCGATATCGGAACCCCGCGGCGGATCCCAGATGAACTCCTGCAATTGGACGTTGGGATAGTCGGCGGCGAGTTTTTCGAGCGGGGCGCGATCCTTTTCGCGTTCCAGGATTTCTGTTGTGATGATGCGGATCGGCGTTCCTCGCCGCGCGTGATAACGCAGCATGCGCACGAAAACCGTCCCGGAAAAATCCGCCTTGATGTCGAGGTAGGACGCTATGATCAGTTCGAGTTTGGGCGCGTGCGAGAAGTCGAGCGGAAGATAGGGATCGCCCTTGTCGAATGCGGCATTGGACAGGCGGCGGCCGGTCAGCGCCTCCACCTTGGCATTGAAGCCCAGGCGGGATTCGGGCAGCAGCCGGATGCCGCGCACGGGAAGGATGCAACTCTGCGAAAGCCAGCGATCGGCAAAGAAGCTTTTCGAGAGCGGATCGAGCGACGCGGGCGGCGGCATTGCGCAAACATCGTAACGGCTGTCCATCCGGGCGATGGCCGGCTGCGTGGATTCCTCGCGCTCGAGCGC
Source organism: Zhengella sp. (assembly GCA_050304175.1). Classification (GTDB taxonomy): domain Bacteria; phylum Pseudomonadota; class Alphaproteobacteria; order Rhizobiales; family Rhizobiaceae; genus JAIOIW01. The sequence goes on from JBNLDE010000174.1 coordinate 1,625, forward strand.
AATCGAGCGAGTGCTTCCGGTTCCGGCGGTGCGGATATCCAGCCGGCAGCCCTGTACGCGATTGTCGACGACAATCCGGGCGCGGTCGCGGTCTCCCGGTGCGACATTCACGGTAAAGGACGCGGCTGCCCGCAGCCGCAGCCGGCCGGCCGGCGTCTCGATTTGCGCGGGGCCGTCGCACCGGCCAGTGACGTGAAGCGGCTTGTCGGCGACCGAACGCAGGAAGATGGTGGTCGAGACGGCCTGGACGCCGGAAAAGCGGAAGACGTGATTTCCAACGGGCGTATGGTCGCCGAGATAGAGATAGGCGTCAGCGTTACGCCAGCGTCCGTCATAGCTGCGGATTCCGGGTCTTGCCGCCTTCAGCGGCGCGATCATGCCGCCATCGACCGGTTTCGCCGCGCCGGCCGCGGTCCGGTAGCGCAGCTGGGTCTTGAGATTGGGGTATTGCGATATCTCGATGCCGTTGATGTCGATCCCGGTTCCCAGGCGGATGCGCTTCAACTCGTTCCATCCGGTCAGGGCCGTCAACCGCCGTTCATATTCCCTGGCCGCGTCGTCCGGAGCGGCGGATGCGCCCGCCAGGAGACATGCCGTCGATGCCTTCGACTCCGTACACAAAGTGTCGACGGCCGACATGCGCGTACAGCCGGCGAGCGCAAAAACGATCGCGGCGAAAAACGCAAAAAGGGAGCCGCTTCGTTTCACTGTCATGCCCGGCCCGGTACTGCTACTCGCGACACTGGAAAGCCGATACCCCACGCCTCCAATCTGGCCGCCCCACCAAAATACTCCAACCGTCGCTACATCGGCTTCTCGAATTTCGGCAAGAATCCGTTCGGATAGATCTTGCAGATGTCGAGTGATGCGCCTTGCGCGATTACCGCGGCCTTGTGGCGCAATTTGGCCGATTGCAGCTTGTCTTGCGCCAGAATCCTGGCCCGCGTGGCCAGTTTCGCATCGCAGTCACAACGGTTACGGCCCGCACCGTAGCACAGGTCATGTGCACGGCAAGCGGCATCGAGCTGATCGACCGGCGCCACCGAGAAACTGGCATAGCGGCGTCCGTAACCGCAATAATTGCCATAGCGGGTGGAGACAACCGAGACAACAGCCTTCTGCAACCCGGCCTCGACCGGATCCCGCGGCGGGGTATTCCAGGGATTGGCGCAGGCGGCCAGCGCCAGCAGAAGTATCGCCAGTACCGCCGCTCCGGCGATCGAATTCGGTTTCAAGGGCATCATGTCAAGGTTTCGCCCGATGTTGATGCAACAGATCACGGCCGGATCTCGCCACCATTTCTACGCTGGCGCGGGCGGCTGAACAATGGCCGTATTGTCCGCGATCTGACTGCCGGCCTCGAATTGAAGCCGATTTGCAGCTCATAACACTGTTTTCAGACCGTGAATTGTGCCCGGTCCTGCTCGGCACCTTCCTGGATAAACCGAACGACAGCCTGGATGCGCCGCAGGGGGCGCAGCGATTCGTGATAGACGATCCAGTAGGCGCGCCGGATCGGCGGGAAGGCCGGCAGGGCTATCAAGTCTTCATGGGCCTGCGCGACGAAGCTGTGCAGGATGCCGATGCCGGCGCCAGAGCGCACTGCCTCGACCTGGCCGAGCGCCGACGAGACGCAAAAGCCCGCTTTCCAGCCGGGGCAGATCTCAGCGGCGTAGTCGAGAGTGGGGTGAATCACGAGATCCTCGACATAGCCGACCAAACGGTGGCGCAGCAGATTGTCCGGATTGTCCGGAAGCCCGTGGGCACTGGCGTAAGCACGCGAGGCGTACAGCGCGAGCGTATAGTCGACCAGCTTGCCGGCCACCAGCCGGCCCTCCGACGGCCGTTCGACGGTGATCGCGATGTCGGCTTCGCGCCTGGACAGCGAGAACGACCGCGGCACCGGCACGAGCTGGATCGACAGCTCGGGCCAGATCTCGGCCAGTGTGCCCAGGCGCGGCGCCAGCCAAGCGACGCCGAAGCCGTCCGGCGCCCCGATGCGAACGGTTCCCGATACCTCGCTTTCCTCACGACCGAGCTCGGCGCGCGCTGCGATCATGTCGGCTTCCATGCGCTCGGCGATTTCCAGAAGCCGCTCTCCATCGGCCGTCAGCTGGGTTCCGGTGGTCTGGCGGTCGACGAGACGCGTTTTCAGCTCGGTCTCAAGCTGTGCGAGGCGGCGCGATACGGTCGCGTGGTTGAGGGCAAGCCGCCGCGCCGCGCCAAGGATCTGTCCCGCCCTGGCCACGGCCAGGAAAATGCGCATGTCGTCCCAGTTCATGTCGCCAACCTTCGATGCCGCACCAATTGATGTTCCTTCATAGTAAAACATTAAAATATGCACAACGGCTGATGGCTGGCGCGCGTTGCATCGACGGCTCCAAGCGCAGACAATGGTTTCCTGAACTGGTGCCGGAAGGGCAAAGGGAGAGACAACATGTACGAGATCGGGCACTTCATCGGCGGCAAGCGAGTTGCCGGCAAAAGCGGACGTTTCGCCGACATCTTCAATCCGGCAACCGGCGAGGTTCAGGGCAAGGTCGCGCTGGCCTCCAAGGACGAGCTCGATGCCGCGGTCGCGGCCGCGGCCGAAGCGCAGGTGGCCTGGGGGGCGACCAACCCGCAGCGCCGCGCCCGCGTCATGATGAAGCTCGGTGAACTGCTGAACCGCGACATGGACAAGCTGGCCGAGGCGCTGAGCCGCGAACACGGCAAGACCTTTCCGGACGCCAAGGGCGACGTGCAGCGCGGCCTCGAGGTGGTCGAGGTGTGCATGGGTGCGCCGAGCCTGCTCAAGGGCGAATTTACCGATTCCGGCGGCCCGGGCATCGATCTCTATTCGATGCGCCAGCCTCTGGGCGTCGTTGCCGGCATCACGCCGTTCAACTTCCCAGCGATGATCCCGCTATGGAAACTCGCGCCGGCGCTCTCGGCCGGCAACGCGATGATCCTGAAACCGTCGGAACGCGATCCGTCGGTGCCGATGATGATCGCGGAGCTGCTTCAGGAAGCCGGCCTGCCGGACGGCGTGTTCCAGGTGGTGAATGGCGACAAGGAGTCGGTCGACGCGATTCTCGACAATGAGACCATTCAGGCCGTCGGGTTCGTCGGGTCCACGCCGATCGCGCAATACATCTACGGCCGCGCCTGCTCCAACGGCAAGCGCGCCCAGTGTTTCGGCGGCGCCAAGAACCACATGATCATCATGCCCGACGCGGACATGGACAAGGCCGCCGATGCGCTGATCGGTGCGGGCTTCGGTGCGGCGGGCGAGCGCTGCATGGCCATTTCTGTCGCGGTGCCGGTTGGCGACAAGACCGCCGACGCGCTGGTCGAGCGGCTGCTGCCGCGCGTCGAGAAGCTGAAGGTCGGTCCCTATACCGCGGGCGACGACGTCGACTACGGTCCGCTGGTTACGAAGGCTGCCAAGGAGCGCGTGCTCGGCCTGATCGATTCAGGCGTCGAGCAGGGCGCCAGCCTGCTTGCCGACGGGCGCAACTTTTCGCTGCAGGGCTATGAGAACGGCTTCTTTGTCGGCCCGACGCTGTTCGACAACGTCACGCCTGACATGGACATCTACAAGGAAGAGATCTTCGGGCCCGTACTCTCCCAGGTTCGCACCCAGAGCTACGAGGAGGCGCTGAAGCTGACCATGGACAACCCCTATGGCAACGGCACGGCCATTTTCACGGCTGATGGCGACACGGCGCGCGATTTTGCCAACCGCGTCAATGTCGGCATGGTCGGCATCAACTTCCCGATCCCGGTTCCGCTGAGCTACCACACCTTCGGAGGCTGGAAGAAGTCCGCCTTCGGCGACCTTAACCAGTACGGGCCGGATGCTTTCCGCTTCTACACCAAGACCAAGACGGTCACGGCGCGCTGGTTCTCCGGCATCAAGGAAGGCGGCGAGTTCCACTTCAAGGCGATGGACTGATCGCCAGAGCCGGACAAGACAAGAAGGCCGCGCGGGCAACCCGCGCGGCTTTTTCGTGCCGGTCCTATTCGTCCTCGACGAATTCCAGCAGGTCGCCGGGCTGGCACTCGAGCGCCTGACAGATTTTCGCCAGGGTTTCGAAGCGAACGCCTTTCACCTTGCCGGACTTGAGCAGTGACAGGTTTTGCTCGGTGATCCCGATGCGCTCGGCGAGTTCGCGCGAGCGCATCTTGCGTTTGGCCAGCATGACATCGAGATTGACGATAATCGGCATCAGATGATCTGCCGGTTTTCGTCGTCGATTTCGGCGGCCAGGGCCATCAGCCGGCCGGTTATGAACAGGATTCCCGACAGGAGCAGGCTCATCAGCTCACCGGTGCCGACCTGCACCGTCACGAAACCCTCGCCGGGACGCGCGCCGGTGCTGTAGATCAGCGACGTAACCGGCGGAAGCAGCAGCATCAAGCCGGCATTGATCGCGAAAGCGATGCCGGCAAGGCCGAGGTTACGACCCACCGCAGCATCGGCGAGGTCAGAACGGGCGGCGGCGGCGAAGGCCTGGCGCAACGCATTTAACGCATACAGGAATACGGCGGCTTGCACCGCTATCACGACGAGAACGAGTATCGCCGCCGTGCGGCCGAGCGGCAGCTTGCGCCCCCCGAACTTTTCCGCCAGCAGGCCGGCCATCCATTGCGGGTCATCGATCGTCAGGACGGCGACAACCGCCATCGTGATCCCCACGAGAGCCATCATGGCGGCGATCGACATTGCCATTCGCCCTGAAAGCCGCCGGGCACGGATGCGTTTTTGTTCCGTCATGTATCTTGCCTTATTGTCTTCATAATTTATCGTAATACAATAAAATATGTCTGTCAAACAAGGAATGTTGTCATGCGTTTCCGGGCTCTTCGCCGCCTTCAGCCTACCCTGTCCGCTGCCTTGCTTGCCTTCCTGACTGGTTGCGCCTCGGTCAACCCGGTAGCGTTGGCCCGGCTCGCGTCCTTCGACCCGCTGTCGGCGGATCCCGCCGCGATCAGTGTGGCGGTTGTGGCGCCGAAATCGATCCGTCTGCGCGATGGCGACGCGACGCTGAAGCTGGCACTCGACGCAGCCAATCCCAAATGGCGTTTCGACGAGACGATCGAACTGGAAGTGGCGGTGCTGGTGGGAGCGGAAGGTATCGCCCACGACCCGGCGCGCGAAACTCTCACCATGGCGCGCATTGGCGAGGCCGATCTCGCCCGTATGCGCGCCGCGCAGCAGAAGGCGCTGGCCCACAAGGCTACTGGCGAGGGGAAAGGCAAGGGGTCGATTTCCGTCGGCGTCGGAGGCGGTTGCACTATTGCGCCGCTTCCGGAAGGCCCGCTCGCGGTCAGCATCTACATGCGGACCGACCCGGCTGGCGACTATTTCCAGCTCGTCGGCGGCCAGGACCTGAGAAAGCTTGCCGGCGGAAAACTGGTGGACAACATCAAACCATGCGAGCCGTCAGCGCACTGACTGGCGCGCCATCTCGGCCAGCAACGCCATCAGGCGCTTTGCCTCCTCGGCGGCAAGGTCCTCGTCGCGGCCGACGATGGCGGTTATGACCGCGACATGGTGCTCGGCGGCTTCCGGCAGATTGTCGGCGCGGGCGCGGGCGAACCAGAAGCGGCGCGAATGGGTCTGCAGCGGCGCGGCGAGGCGTGCGGCATAGACATTGTCGGCCGCTGCCGCCAAGGCTCGGTCGAAGTCCTTGTCGGCAACGAGGAAGGCGCGGATGTCGTCGCGCCCAACGGCGGCTTCCATCGCCAGTGCCGCGTCACGGAAGCCGAAGGCGGCGTCCGGGGTCAGGTTGCGCGCCGCGCTGCGCGCCAGGACCGCCTCGATCCCGCGGCGCGCGTCGATCACTTTCAGCCAGTCGCCGGGCTCCAGTGGCGCGACAGCGAGCCCGGCGCGGGGGCGGACCTGCAGGAAACCCTCCCAGGCGAGGCGCTGGATCGCTTCGCGCACCGGCGTGCGGCCCATGCCGAGGCGCTCGATCAGTGCGCCTTCGGTCAGTACGCTGCCGGGGGCCAGCTCGAGTGTCACCAGCATTTCCTCCAGCCTGATATATGAAATTTCGGCTTGGCTTGTCGTGGGGGCGGCCTGATCCAATTTCCGCAACTTCCTGATTCAATAAAAATATATCAAGATTTCACCATGTGATATATCAGGATTGACGATTTTTGTCAAAGCAGATACTATCCTGATATATCAGATGGAGGCGACTATGTGGGCAGGCGTATTTCCGGCCGTGACAACCAAGTTCACGGAGGCTGACGAACTCGATCACGGCGAGATGGAGCGGTGCTTCGCGTTGCAGATGGAGGCCGGCTGTGACGCTATCATCGTGTGCGGCTCGCTCGGCGAGGGACCGATGCTGTCACCTGACGAAAAACTCGCGGTGCTCAAGACGGCGCAGTCGGTCGCCGGCGGCAAGCCGGTGCTGATGACCATCAACGAGGCGGGCACGCGCGAAGCCTGCGCGCGGGCGAGGGAAGCTGCCAAGGCCGGAGCGGATGGCCTGATGGTCGTGCCGTCGATGGTCTATCACGCCAATCCCGACGAGACCGTCGCGGCGCTGCGGGCCGTCGCCGAAGCCGGCGACCTGCCGGTGATGATCTATTCCAACCGCGTCGCCTATCGCGTCGACGTCACGCCGGAGATCATGGAGGATCTGGCAGCCGATCCGCGTTTCGTCGCTATCAAGGAAAGTTCCGACGACATCCGCCGCTCGACCGAGATCGTCAACCGCCTCGACGACCGCTACGACCTGTTCACCGGCGTCGACAATCTTGCGTTCGAGGCGCTTGCGGTGGGCGCCGTGGGCTGGGTCGCCGGGCTGGTGACCGCGTTCCCGCGCGAGACGGTCGCGATTTACCAATTGATGAAGCAGGGCCGCGCTGCGGAGGCGCTTGCCATCTACCGCTGGTTCCGCCCGGTGCTCGATCTCGATGTCTCGACCTATCTGGTGCAGAATATCAAGCTGGCCGAGGTGCTGGCGATCGGAACCAACGACCGGGTCAGGATGCCGCGGCAGCCGCTGGCCGGCGCGCGTCGCGCGGAGGTCGAAGCGATCGTCCGGGCCGCGATCGAGACGCGGCCGGCGTTACCGTCGGTATAGCTGGAAAAGGCGGTCGGACCGTGAACCAGGCAAGCGATACTGATATCATGATCGTCGGCGCGGGGATCGTCGGCATTGCTTGCGCGGCCCGTCTGGTGGAGGCCGGCCGGCGGGTGACGGTGATCGACCGTACCGGCGTCTGCGAGGAAACCAGTTCGGGCAACGCCTCGGCCTTTGCCTTTTCCGATGTGCTGCCGATGGCGCAGAAGGGCATGATCCGCAATCTGCCCAAATGGCTGATGGATCCGTTGGGGCCGTTATCGATCCCGCCCGCCTATCTGCCCCGACTGGTGCCCTGGCTCTACCGGTTCTGGCGCGCCGGCAGCCCGAAGCACCACGAGGCCGGCGTTGCCGCCCAGGCATCCCTCATGAAGCTCGCCGAAGCCGAATGGATGGCGCTCGTCGACCGCTCCGGCACACGGTCCATGGTGCGCGAGGACGGCTCGCTGGAGCTGTACGAAAGCGAAGCGGAATTCGCCGCCTCGCTGCCCGGATGGGCGGAGCGCGACCGGTTCGCCATTGCCTATCGCCACGTGGAAGGCGACGACCTGGCCGCGCTTCAGCCGGGATTGTCGCCCCGCTTCATCAAGGCCACCTTCGTGCCCGGCTGGAAGACCGCGGGCGACCCCAAGGTGCTGGGCAAGGCGCTCTGGGCCTATGCCGAGACGAAAGGCGCCCGCTTCGAGAAAGGCACGGTGGTCTCGGCCAGACCGTCCGGCAATGGCGCCGACCTCGTGCTGGAGGAAGGTCGCCGCATCCACGCGCCAACGTTGGTTATCGCTGCGGGCGCCTGGTCGCATCTGCTGGCGCGATGTTTTGGCGATCGCGTTCCGCTCGAGACCGAGCGCGGATACAACACGACGCTGCCGACGTCGGCCTTTGACGTGAAACGGCAATTGATCTTCTCCGGCCATGGCTTCGTTATCACGCCGCTCTCGACCGGTCTGAGGATTGGCGGCGCGGTGGAACTGGGAGGCCTTGACCGTCCCCCCAACTATGCCCGCTCGAAAGCTATGCTGAAAAAGGCGCAGCAATTCCTGCCGGGGCTGGATCCGTCGGACGGGCGCGAGTGGATGGGATACCGGCCGTCCCTGCCCGACTCGCTGCCCGTCATCGGCCGTTCGCGGGCCGCGTCGAACGTGTTCTATGCCTTCGGGCATGGCCATCTCGGCAAGACCCAGGCCGCCGCGACCGCGCACTTGATTTGCGAACTCGTTGGAGAGCAATCTCCCTCGATAGATCTTGCCCCTTTCGATCCGCGGAGATTTTGATGGCGCGTCATTCGTTCTTCTGTATCGACGGTCACACCTGCGGCAATCCGGTGCGCCTGGTGGCCGGCGGGGGACCGGAGCTGAAGGGCGCGACTATGATCGAAAAGCGCGCCGACTTCCTGGCCAATCACGACTGGATCCGCACCGGTCTGATGTTTGAACCGCGCGGCCACGACATGATGTCGGGCTCGATCCTGTATCCGCCGACACGCGCTGACTGCGATGTCGCCATCCTGTTCATCGAAACATCGGGCTGCCTGCCGATGTGCGGCCACGGCACGATCGGCACGGTCACGATGGCCCTGGAAAACGGGCTCGTGACGCCCAAGACGCCGGGCGTGCTGATGCTCGACACGCCGGCGGGCGTGGTCAGGGCGGAGTATCGGCAGGAAGGCCAGTTTATCGAAGAGGTGCGGATCACCAATGTGCCGTCGTTCCTTTACGCGCAAGGACTTGAGGTGGAGTGTCCGGACCTTGGGGAATTGACCGTAGATGTCGCCTTTGGCGGCAATTTTTACGCGATTGTCGAGACGCAGGCGAACTATCGCGACATGGCAGATCACTCGGCCAGTCAGTTCGTGGCCTGGAGTCCGGCGCTGCGCGAGCGGTTGAATACGGCCCACTCGTTCGTTCATCCGCAAAATCCGGCGATCAACGGCCTGACCCACATCATGTGGACCGGGACGGCGACCGTTGACGGAGCTGACGCGCGCAATGCGGTTTTCTACGGCAACAAAGCAATCGACCGCAGCCCGTGCGGCACGGGAACTTCGGCGCGCATGGCGCAACTTGCCGCGCGCGGCGAGCTGAAGGTAGGCGGCGGCTTCGTGCATGAATCGATCATCGGATCCCTGTTCAATGGCCGTGTGGAGGCCGATACGCGGGTCGGCGATCTCGATGCGATCATTCCTTCGATCGGCGGCTGGGCGCGGATGACCGGCTACAACACGATCTTCATCGACGACCGAGATCCCTTCGCAAAGGGGTTTTCGGTCATGTGACCACGCGACCATCAATACGGGAATATCCAAAGGGGACGGGTATGAGCAAAAAAACGCCTAAAATCGATGAATTGCCGCAAGGAACTTCGAAAATTAGCATGATTTCCTGGTGATCTTGCAAGGATTTTGCGTCGGTTCAATGCTAGAACCGACGCCGTCAAAGTGGGTGACAACTGGCAGGATTACCCTTCGTGAGGCGGTTCGCCGACAGCCGGTAACAGGTTGTAACGATCTCCAAAGAGGGTAATGTCTTGCCGCACAAGAAGCGCGACAGACGCTTTTCCAAGGTCCTCACGGACCTGGGCATAGGGGAACACGAATGGAATATTTCGTACAGCAGCTTATCAACGGGCTGACGCTGGGCTCGATCTATGGCCTGATCGCAATCGGCTACACGATGGTCTACGGGATCATCGGCATGATCAACTTCGCCCATGGCGACATCTTCATGGTCGGTTCGTTCATCGCGCTGGCGCTGATCGTCGCACTGGGAATTGCGGCGAGCAGCAGTGTCGGTTTCATCATATTCGCCTTGCTGGTGGTGCTGATCATCTCCATGGCCTTCACCGCCGCCTGGGGCTGGACGGTCGAAAGGCTCGCCTACAGGCCGCTGCGCGGCTCGTTCCGTCTGGCGCCGCTGATCACAGCCATCGGCATGTCAATCGTGTTGCAGAATTTCGTCCAGGTGGCGCAGGGCGCGCGGGTCAAGCCGCTGCAGCCGATCATCTCGGGCGGCATCACGCTGATGGAGGGCAGCACCGAAAACGGCACGATCCTCGTGCAGCTTTCCTACATGCAGGTGCTTATCATCGCTACCACGCTGGCACTGATGGTTGGCTTTACCCTGCTGATTTCCCTGACACCCCTGGGGCGGGCGCAGCGAGCCTGCGAGCAGGACCAGAAGATGGCGGCGCTGCTCGGAGTCAATGTCGACCGCACGATCTCGCTGACCTTCGTCATGGGTGCCGCGCTCGCCGCAGTGGCCGGATTGATGTTCCTGCTGCTCTACGGCGTGATCGATTTCTATATCGGATTCGTGGCCGGCGTTAAGGCGTTCACCGCGGCAGTGCTCGGGGGCATCGGTTCATTACCGGGCGCCATGCTCGGCGGGCTGCTGATCGGCCTGATCGAAGTGTTCTGGTCCGGCTATTTCACGGTCGAATACAAGGATGTCGCGGCGTTCTCGATCCTTGCCATCGTGCTGATCTTCCTGCCCTCGGGCCTGCTCGGCAAACCGGAAGTGGAGAAGGTCTGATGACGACGACACATCAACCGACCGAAACCATCACACCGGAAGGCGCTCAGCTTGAGGACGAATTGCGGGCGGCGACCCCGGGCCCGGTCCGGCATCCGCACTCGGTCGCGGAATCGATCAAGGATGCATTTTTCGTCGCGCTGCTTGCCGGTGTACTCGGTTTCTTTTTCCTTGGATTGAGGACCGAGATCGCCCCCGGCGGCCTCGTGATGACTACGCGCTGGGGCCTGTTTTTCTCAGCCGTCGGCGTTGTGTTCGTCGGGCGACTGCTGCTCAACATCTTTGTGTTCAGGACCGAAAAACCGGCCACCCGCAGGCTGAAACTACCCTCAGGCGCAGCGGTCGACACCATTTCCACCTGGCTCAAGCGCGGCCTGTTTGCCTTCGCGGTGATCCTGCCGTTCTTCTTCGTCGTGTTCTTTCCCAACAAGGATCGACAGTTCATCGATCTCGCGATCCTGATTATGACCTACATCATGCTCGGATGGGGATTGAATATTGTCGTCGGCCTCGCCGGCCTGCTCGACCTGGGTTACGTCGCATTCTATGCCGTGGGCGCCTATTCCTTTGCTCTGCTGGCCCAGTACTTCCATCTCGGATTCTGGACGGCGCTGCCTCTGGCGGGCATGCTGGCGGCGTTGTGGGGTCTGATACTCGGCTTTCCGGTGCTCAGGCTGCGTGGCGACTACCTGGCAATCGTGACGCTGGCCTTCGGCGAGATCATCCGCATCGTGCTGCTCAACTGGTACAAGTTCACCAATGGGCCGGACGGCATTTCGGGCATTCCCAAGCCGTCGCTATTCGGGCTGGAGTTTTCGCGCAAGGGCGGCGTCGCCGATTTCTTTGGCTTCGACTATGACCCGATTCAGCGCTTCATATATCTCTACTACATCATCTTCGTTCTCGCGATCATCACCAACCTGGTGACGATGCGCATGCGGAAACTGCCTATCGGACGCGCCTGGGAAGCGCTGCGTGAGGACGAGATCGCGTGCCGGTCGCTCGGGATTAACACCACCAACACCAAGCTGACCGCATTTGCGCTGGGGGCTATGTTTGGCGGCTTCGCTGGGTCGTTCTTCGCAACGCGCCAGGGGTTCATTTCGCCTGAAAGCTTCACTTTCATTGAATCGGCGATCATCCTGGCCATCGTCGTGCTTGGCGGCCTGGGCTCGCAGATCGGCGTGGTGATCGCGTCGGTCGTGATGATCGGCGGCATCGAACTGTTGCGCAATCTGGGCTTTCTGCAGAGCATCTTTGGCGCCGGCTTCGACCCGACACAGTACCGGATGCTGATTTTCGGGCTGGCGATGGTTGCCATCATGGTGTGGAAGCCGCGCGGCCTCGTTTCGACGCGTGAGCCATCGGTTGTGCTCAAGGACAAGAAACGGATCGGCGCCGACATGGTGGCGCAGGGCGAGGGGCATTGACGATGGCATCCGACACACAAACGATGACGATGTCCGCCGACAGCGCGCGCTGGGACGACGATCCGGTTCTGACGGTGGAACACCTGACTATGCGTTTCGGCGGCCTGGTCGCGATCAACGACCTCTCGTTCCACGTCGGACGCGGCGACATCACGGCGCTGATCGGACCGAACGGGGCAGGCAAGACGACCGTGTTCAACTGCGTGACCGGTTTCTACAAGCCGACCGAGGGGCGAATCGTCATGCGCCACGGGCCCGGGCAGCAGGCCGAGACGGTCGATGCGGTGACGCGAACCGGCCGACAGTCGCTGACCACCGCCAATGGTGCAGTGTTCCTTCTGGAACGCATGCCGGATTTCGAAATTTCGGCACGGGCCAAGGTTGCCCGCACATTCCAGAACATCCGGTTGTTCGGCGGAATGACCGTGCTGGAAAACCTGTTCGTAGCCCAGCACAACAACCTGATGAACGCTTCGAACTGGACGATCGGCGGAATCCTGGGCCTTTCGGGTTACCGCAAGGCCGAGAAGGAAGCCCGCGACCGCGCGGTCTACTGGCTGGAGCAGGTCAATCTCGTCGACCGGGCCGACGACCCGGCCGCCGATCTGCCCTATGGCGCCCAGCGTCGCCTCGAGATTGCCCGCGCGATGTGCTCCGGTCCAAGGCTTCTGTGCCTCGACGAGCCGGCCGCAGGCCTCAACCCGCGCGAAACGTCGCAGCTTAACGAGCTGCTGCAGTTCATCCGCAAGGAACACGAGACCTCGGTCCTGCTGATCGAGCACGACATGGGCATGGTGATGGAAATCTCCGACCACATCGTGGTGCTCGATTACGGCGAGAAGATCTCCGACGGCAACGCGGACGACGTTCGCAACGATCCGAAGGTGATCGCGGCCTATCTCGGCGTCGAGGATGAAGAGGAAATTGCCGCGCTGGCAGGCGGAATCACATCCGAACCGCCGGCGAGGAAAACGAAGGCCGCGAAGCCGAAACCAGCTGCCGCCAAGGCCAAGGCTCCGGCGAAAAAAGCCGAAGCCAAAGTGGCTGCGAAAACGAAGGCGCCGGCCAAAACCGGCGCTGCCGCCGACGGCCGGCCGGAAGGACTGAAGGCGCCGCGCGGCGGTGTCGCCAACAACCTGACGCGCATTCGCGGCGTCGGGCCGACAATCGAAAAGAAACTGCACGGCCTCGGCATCTTCCATTTCGACCAAATCGCGGCATGGAAGAAGAAGGAGGTCGCCTGGGTCGACGAGCATCTCGCGTTCCGCGGCCGTATCGACCGCGAGGAGTGGGTGGCGCAAGCCAGGCTGCTCGCCAAGGGCAAGGAGACCGAATTCTCCAAGCGTGTCGATGCCGGCAAGGTCAAGACGAGCAAACCGGGCAAGGCGAAAGCCGCGAATGGAGGCAAGGCATGAGCGAGAATTCCAACACGCTCTTGTCGGTGAGCGGCGTCGAAACCTATTATGGCAAGATCATCGCGCTGCGCGGGGTCGATATCGAGGTTCACCGCGGCGAGATCGTGACGCTGATCGGCGCCAATGGCGCTGGCAAGTCGACTCTGATGATGACGATCTGCGGCAACCCGCAGGCGCGCACCGGCTCGATCATCTACGACGGTGACGACATCACGCTTTTGCCAACGCACGAGATCATGCGCCGCGGCATCGCGCAGTCGCCCGAAGGCCGGCGCATCTTTCCGCGCATGACGGTGATGGAGAACCTGCAGATGGGCGCGGCGCTGGTCGACGACGCCCATTTTGACGACGACCTGAAGAAGGTCTTCACCCTGTTTCCGCGGCTCAAGGAGCGGGTGGGCCAGCGCGGCGGAACATTGTCCGGCGGCGAGCAGCAGATGTTGGCGATCGCGCGGGCGCTGATGAGCCGGCCGAAACTGCTGCTGCTCGACGAGCCGTCGCTCGGCCTGGCGCCGCTGATCGTCAAGCAGATCTTCGAGGCGATCCGCGAACTCAACGTGAATGAGGGCCTGACGGTGTTCCTGGTCGAGCAGAACGCGTTCCACGCGCTCAAGCTGGCGCATCGCGGCTACGTCATGGTCAACGGCAACATCACGCTGAGCGGAACCGGGCAGGAATTGCTGAAACGCGAAGAGGTACGCGCCGCCTATCTCGAGGGCGGGCGCCACTAGTCGCCGTATCGGGACACGGGCAGGCCGATTGAAGGAAAAGAAACATGGAAGCCGAGAATTCACTGCTCTGGGAAGTCACCATCTGGGAGTTCGTGTTCGTCACCATCATCCTAGGCGGCGGAGCAGCCTATCTGACCGGTCGCGCCATGGCCGCAAACTGGAATCCGAAGCGTTTGCTGGTCCTCTACACGATCCTGCTGGCCATAGCCGTCAGGTTCATCCATTTCGCGCTGTTCCACGGCACGCTGATTTCGCCCTGGTACTACGTCGTCGACCTGATTGTGCTGATGGCCTTTGCTTTCCTCGGCATGCGGCTGACGCGCGTTCGGCAGATGACGACCCAATATGGCTTTCTGTACGAGGCCGCTGGAATCCTTGCTTGGAAGCGCAGTCGCCAATCCTGAATCGATACAACCTGCGATAGGTCTCATTGCGCTTTATTTTGCTACGGAATTCGGCTTTCATGCCGATCAAGCGGGGCCGTTCCCGCACAGCCGGATGGCGGATTACACCCACCGCACCGGCCGATGAATGTAAGGGTGAGAAATGGGAGCTGTCATGAAGAAAGCACTATTCGCCGGTGTCGCGCTGAGCTTTGCCCTCGCGTCTCCGGCATTCGCCGAAATCGCCATTGCCACCGCCGGTCCGATGACCGGCCAGTACGCGTCGTTTGGTGCTCAGATGAAGGCGGGCGCCGAGCAGGCCGTCGAAGACATCAACGCCGCGGGCGGAGTCAACGGCGAGATGCTGAGGCTCGAGATCGGCGACGATGCCTGCGATCCCAAGCAGGCTGTCGCGGTTGCCAACCAGATGGCGGGCGACGGCGTCGTGTTCATGGCCGGGCACTTCTGCTCCGGTTCGTCCATCCCGGCTTCGGCGATCTATGCCGAGGAAGGTATCGTCCAGATCTCGCCGGCTTCGACCAACCCGAAGTTCACCGACGAACGCCCCGGCCCGGGCACGTTCCGCGTCTGCGGCCGTGACGACCAGCAGGGCGCTGTTGCCGGCAAGTTCCTCGTCGAACATTTCGCGGACAAGAAGGTCGCTTTCGTTCACGATAAAACGGCCTACGGCAAAGGCCTCGCCGATGCCACCATGGCCGTCTACGAAGCCGCTGGCGGCAAGCCGGCCATGTACGAAGCCTATACCGCTGGCGAAAAGGACTACACTGCGCTGGTCTCCAAGCTGAAGGCCGAGGGCATTGGCGTGCTCTATGTAGGCGGCTACCACACCGAGGCCGGCTTGATGGCGCGCCAGATGCGTGAACAGGGCATGGACACCGTTCTGGTTTCCGGCGACGCGCTGGTCACCGACGAGTACTGGGCGATCACCGGCGAAGCCGGCGCCGGCACGCTGATGACTTTCTCGCCGGATCCGCGCAAGAACCCGGATGCCGCGCCGCTGGTCGAGAAGTTCCGCGCCAAGGGCATCGAGCCGGAAGGCTACGTGCTCTACACCTACGCTGCGATCCAGGCCTGGGCCGACGCCGTGAAGGCGGCTGGCGGCACCGGCTATGACGATGTCGTCAAGGCGCTGAACGATGGCAGCTTCAAGACCGTCCTCGGCGAGCTTTCCTTTGACGACAAGGGCGACGTCACCCTGCCGGGCTATGTCTTCTACGAATGGAAGAACGGCAAGTACGACTACATGCAGTAAGCGTTCCGCTGACGCGAACGCGACGGCCCGGCTCCCGCAAGGGGGCCGGGCTTTTTGCTGTCGGGCGCCGGACATTCGAGTTCGCTTTTGCACTGCACAATGTCCTGCGTTATAGGGTAGCGATCCGTCGTTCAATCGCCTGAAAAGGGGGTTCGCCTTTGGCCATCCGCAAGATTCTCGTCGCCAACCGATCCGAAATCGCCATTCGCGTGTTCCGCGCCGCCAATGAGCTCGGCATGAAGACAGTCGCGATCTGGGCGGAGGAGGACAAATATTCTCTGCACCGGTTCAAGGCGGACGAGAGCTACCAGGTCGGCCGCGGCCCGCATCTGGACAAGCCGCTTGGTCCGATCGAGAGCTACCTGTCCATCGACGAGGTGATCCGCGTCGCCAAGCTCTCGGGCGCCGACGCGATCCATCCCGGCTACGGCCTGCTTTCCGAAAGCCCGGAATTCGCTGACGCCTGCGCGGAAAACGACATCATTTTCATCGGTCCCAAAGCCGAAACCATGCGCCGGCTCGGCAACAAGGTCGCCGCGCGCAATCTGGCCATGGAGATCGGCGTTCCCGTCGTGCCGGCCACCGATCCGCTGCCCCACGATATGGGCGAAGTGACGCGCATGGCCGAAGAAGTCGGCTTCCCGGTGATGCTGAAGGCCTCGTGGGGCGGCGGCGGACGCGGCATGCGCGTGATCCGCGCGGCCAAGGATCTCGAACGGGAAGTGACAGAAGCCAAGCGCGAGGCCAAGGCGGCGTTCGGTAAGGACGAGGTCTATCTGGAGAAGCTGGTGGAGCGCGCGCGCCATGTCGAGGTGCAGGTGCTGGGCGACACCCATGGCAATGCCGTGCACCTGTTCGAGCGCGACTGCTCGATCCAGCGGCGCAACCAGAAGGTCGTCGAGCGCGCGCCGGCGCCCTATCTCGACACGGCGCAGCGGGAAGAGCTGTGCGGCCATGCGCTGAAGATCGCCCAGGCGACAAATTACATCGGCGCGGGGACCGTCGAGTTCCTGATGGATGCCGACACCGGCAAATTCTACTTCATCGAGGTCAATCCGCGGATCCAGGTCGAGCACACGGTGACCGAGGAGATCACCGGCATCGATATCGTTAAGGCGCAGATCCACATCCTGGAAGGCGGCGAAATCGGCGAGCCCGGCTGTGGCGTTCCAAAACAGGCGGACATCAGGCTGAACGGACATGCGCTGCAGTGCCGCATCACCACTGAGGACCCCGAGCAAAATTTCATCCCCGATTACGGCCGCATCACCGCCTATCGCGGCGCAACCGGCTTCGGTATCCGCCTCGATGGCGGCACCGCCTATTCGGGCGCAGTGATCACGCGGTTCTACGATCCCTTGCTGGAGAAGGTAACAGCCTGGGCGCCGACCGCCGAAGAGGCGATCCGCCGAATGGACCGGGCGTTGCGCGAATTCCGCATTCGCGGCGTCGCCACCAATCTTACCTTTCTGGAAGCGATCATCGGCCACCCGGCGTTCCGCGATAATTCCTACACCACGAAATTCATCGACGACACGCCGGAACTGTTCCAGCAGGTCAGGCGCCAGGACCGCGCCACCAAGCTGCTGAATTACCTGGCTGACGTGACCGTCAACGGGCATCCCGAAGCCCGCGGCAGGCCGATGCCCAAAGCGGATTCGGCCGCGCCCGTGGTGCCCTATATCGACGGCGCGGCGCCTGACGGCACCAAGCAGATACTCGACTCGCTCGGGCCGGAGAAATTCGCCCTGTGGATGCGGGGACAACAACATGTGCTTGTCACCGACACGACCATGCGCGACGCGCACCAGTCTCTGCTTGCGACGCGCATGCGCACCTTCGACATCGCCGGGGTCGCCGGCGCCTATGCGCGGGCGCTGCCGCAACTGTTCAGCTTGGAATGCTGGGGCGGGGCAACCTTCGACGTCGCGATGCGGTTCCTGACCGAGGATCCGTGGGAGCGCCTTTCGCTGATCCGCGAAGGCGCGCCGAACCTGCTGTTACAGATGCTGCTTCGCGGTGCGAACGGCGTCGGCTACACCAACTATCCCGACAATGTGGTCAGGCATTTCGTTGCGCAGGCCGCCGCCGGCGGCATCGACCTGTTCAGGGTGTTCGACTGCCTCAACTGGGTCGATAACATGCGCGTCGCCATGGATGCGGTCCGCGAAGAGAACAAGCTGTGCGAAGCCGCGATCTGCTACACCGGCGACATCCTCGATCCGGCGCGCGCCAAGTACGATCTCAAATACTATGTCGACTTGGCGCAGGACCTGGAAAAGGCCGGGGCCCATATCATCGCCATCAAGGACATGGCCGGCCTGTTGAAGCCGGCGGCGGCGACCGCCCTGTTCGCGGCGTTGCGCGAGGCGACCGACCTACCGCTGCACTTCCACACCCATGACACGTCGGGCATTTCCGCTGCGACGGTGCTGGCCGCGATCGACGCCGGTGTCGATGCGGTCGATGCCGCCATGGACGCATTGTCCGGCAACACCTCGCAACCCTGTCTCGGTTCCATCATCGAGGCATTGAAAGGGACTGACCGCGATCCCGGTCTCGATCCGGAATGGATCCGGCGCATCTCGTTCTACTGGGAGGCGGTGCGCAACCAGTATGCGGCGTTCGAGAGCGACCTGAAGGGTCCGGCTTCGGAAGTCTATCTGCATGAAATGCCCGGCGGCCAGTTCACCAATCTGAAAGAACAGGCCCGCTCGCTTGGGCTGGAGACCCGCTGGCATGAGGTGGCGCGGACCTATCACGACGCCAACCTGATGTTCGGCGACATCGTCAAGGTCACCCCTTCATCCAAGGTGGTCGGCGACATGGCGTTGATGATGGTCAGCCAGGACCTGACGGTCGCCGACGTGGAAAACCCGGACAAGGACATCGCCTTTCCCGATTCCGTCGTCTCCATGCTCAAGGGCGATCTCGGTCAGCCGCCGGCTGGGTGGCCGGCCGGGCTGCAGAAGAAGGCGCTGAAAGGCGAAACGCCCTACACGGTGCGGCCCGGATCGCTGCTGGCGGAGGCGGACCTGACCGCCAGGCGCAAGGAGATCGAGACCAAACTCGAGCGCAAGCTGACCGAGTTCGAATTCGCATCGTGGCTGATGTATCCGAAGGTGTTCAGCGATTTCGCCGCCGCGTCGGAAGAGTACGGCCCAGTCAGCACCCTGCCGACGCCGGTCTATTTCTACGGGCTGGAGCCGGAGCAGGAGATCTTTGTCGACATCGAGCGCGGCAAAACGCTGGTTGTGCGCTGCCTGGCGGTCGGCGAGACCGACGAAAAGGGCATGGTCACCGTGTTCTTCGAACTGAACGGACAGCCGCGTCGCGTCAAGGTTCCGGACCGCGCTCACGGGGCGGCGGGCGCTAAGGCGCGGCCGAAGGCGGAACCCGGCAACGAGGCCCATGTCGGCGCGCCGATGCCGGGCGTCATCTCCACGATCGCTGTGGCCGCCGGCCAAGACATCAAGGCCGGCGATGTGCTTGTTTCGATCGAGGCGATGAAGATGGAGACCGCATTGCACGCCGAACGCGACGGCAAGATCGCCGAGGTGCTTGTGCATGCTGGTGACCAGATCGATGCCAAGGACCTGCTGGTGCGCTACGCCGAGTAGGCAGCGCCACCATGCACGAAGGATCAGGCGGCCCGGCGGCCGCCTTTTTTTCTTTTGCGCCGGCATTCCGGCATTTGCACTGCACGTTTATTCCTGATACTGCACGAATATGCATGTTGTGAGGTGATGCCATGCTGGCGCGTGAACGTCAGTCGCATATTCGAACCAGGCTGGAGCAGGTTGGCAGCGTGATTGCCGCAGACCTGTCGGCGGAATTCGGTGTTTCGGAAGACACGATCCGCCGGGATTTACGCGAAATGGCGGCAGCCGGCATCTGCGAAAGGGTCTATGGCGGGGCGATGGTACGCA